>CAZVSQ010000193.1:0-3048 GCA_964629925.1 uncultured Ruminococcus sp. | reverse complement strand
CAGAGCGGCGTTAAGATTGTCAACGATACCGCCGAGGCGCTCCTGACGGAAAGCGGCGAGGCGGTCGGCGTCAAGTGTGAAAACGGCACCTATTACGCCGACAGCGTGATTGTCTGCTGCGGCGGAAAAAGCTATCCGCTGACAGGCTCTACCGGCGACGGCTATACGCTCGCCAAGCAGGCAGGGCATACCGTCACACCGCTCAAGCCGTCGCTCGTGCCGCTTGAGAGCAGCGACCCGGAGTGCAAGTCGATGCAGGGGTTGTCGCTTAAAAACGTCGCGCTTAAAATCATTGATAATCAAACAGGAAAGCCGGTTTATTCCGATTTCGGCGAAATGCTGTTTACTCATTTCGGGATAAGCGGCCCGATGGTGCTTTCCGCAAGCTCTCATCTGCGTGAGATACAGCAGGGGAGATACACCGCTTCAATTGATTTAAAACCCGCCCTTGATTTTGAGCAGCTCGACAAACGGCTTCAAAGAGATTTCTCCGAGAACAGCAACCGCGACGTTTCAAACGCGTTTTCAAAGCTGTTGCCGAGGAAAATAATAGTTCCCGTACTAAAGCGCTGGGGCCTTCCGTTTGATAAAAAATGTCACTCCGTCACTCGTGAGGAACGGCGAGCGCTGTGTGATGTTTTAAAGGCGTTTACCCTGCCGCTGAGCGGTTTCCGTCCCATTGAGGAAGCGATCGTCACCTCCGGCGGCGTAAAACAGGCGAAATAAACCCAAAGACGATGGAGAGTAAGCTTGTATCGGGGCTGTATTTCGCTGGCGAGGTCATCGACGTCGACGCCTACACCGGCGGCTTCAACCTGCAAATTGCCTGGAGTACGGGCAGACTGGCAGGAGAATCCGCTGCCTGTTTGTGATAAATAGTATTATAATTCTGGAAAGGAAAATAAAACATGTCAATTGCTGTTGCTTTGGACGGCCCCGCGGGCGCGGGAAAGTCCTCTATAGCCAAGCGCGCCGCTGCCGCGCTCGATTTCATTTATGTGGACACAGGCGCGCTTTACCGCACAATAGGACTTGCGGCAAGCCGCCGCGGCGTTGAGCCTGTCGCTTCACCCGAGGTTGAGGAGCTGCTTTCGTCAATAAACGTCGACCTCACCTTTAACGATAAAGGCGACCAGGTCGTTCTGCTCGACGGAAAGGATGTTTCAGGCGTTATCCGCACACCCGAAGCGTCGATGATGGCTTCAAAAATTTCGGCTATTCCCGCTGTAAGGGCTTATCTTCTCGACCTGCAGCGCAACATGGCTAAAACCCACAACGTAATAATGGACGGCAGAGATATCGGCACGGTTGTCCTTCCCGACGCTCAGGTAAAAATCTTTTTGACTGCTTCTCCCGAGGCTCGCGCCGAAAGACGGTACAAGGAGCTTGTCGAAAAGGGAATGAATGTTAAATACGAGGATATCCTTCAGGATGTCATCACTCGTGATTATAATGATACTCACCGTGAAACCGCTCCTTTAAAGCCTGCCAAAGGCTGCGTTATGGTCGACACCACGGAGCTTGATTTTGAGCAGAGCGTCGAGAAGATCATCTCAGTTATTAAGGAGCGTATCTGATGGCTCAGAATAAGGTTTTATACTCAATCGGAAAGTTTATTTTAAGACCTGCCTATAAGATCCTGTACCGTTACAAGATCAAAAACAAGGGAGCGATCCCTGCCGAGGGCGGAGTTATCCTCGCCAGCAATCACATGTCATTTGCCGATCCTGTTTTATTGGGACTTTCGGAAAAAAGGCGGCTGTTTTTCATGGCTAAGCAGGAGCTTTTCAAAAATAAATTCGCGGCTTCCGTTATTAGGGCGCTCGGTGCGTTTCCCGTAGAAAGAGGCGCCGGCGACGGAAAGGCGCTGAAAACAGGCGAGGATATCCTTAAGGAAGGCAACGTAATGACTATCTTCATTGAGGGAACCCGCACAAAGACAGGCGACCTTCTCCGTCCAAGAAGCGGCTGCGCGCTTGTAGCCCAGCAGATGCAGCTGCCCGTTGTTCCGTGCTGTATAACAAAGCGCAACTTTAACCGTAAGTTTTCAAAGACCATTATTCATTTCGGCGAGGTTCTTACTCCCGAAAAAATGGGACTTACGCCCGACAGCGGCAGACGCGAGCTTAAAGGCGCCACCAATATGATCATGGGTGAGATAAAGAGAATGAGGGAAGAGGATGCAAACGAGCTTAAAAAAGGCTGATTCGGCGGGCTTTTGCTTCGGAGTAAGCCGCGCTGTCGAGATGGTAAGCGATCTGCTCTCGCAGGGCAAAAAGGTATGTACCCTCGGGCCTATAATCCATAATATGGAAATGGTTGAGGAGCTGCGTAAAAAGGGCTGCCGCCCGATAAACAGCATCGACGAACTGGGCGAGGACGAGATACTTGTCATCCGCAGCCACGGCGTTCCGAAGTCGGTCATCGATGAGCTTGAAAAAAGCGGGCTTGATTACCGCGACGCCACTTGCCCGTTTGTAAAAAAGATACACCGCCTTGTTGCCGAGGCTGATCCCGAGAAGGACATTGTTTTGATTGCAGGCAACCGCAGTCACCCCGAGGTCCGGGGCATTATAGGAAACTGTGAGTGCGAGTATTTTACCTTTAATAATGAGGCGGAATTGGATGAAATTCTGCCTAATATTCTAAATTCGAATAATAAAACCGTAAAAATGGTCGCACAGACAACTTTCGACACAAAAGAATTAAAAAAATCTGTAAAAAAGATTAAAAAAGTATGTACAAATGCAAAAATATTTGATACAATATGTAATGCTACGTCCGTTAGACAAAGCGAGGCTGATTTAATATCAGCTCAGTCGGACTTTATGGTCGTTATCGGCGACCGCCACAGCTCCAATACAGGAAAGCTGTTTGACATCTGTCAAAGGCGGTGCCCCAATACCGTACTTATAGAGACCGCAGCTGAGCTTGACATTGAGCAGGTTCGCCGAGCCGAACGAATAGGCGTAACTGCAGGCGCTTCAACACCTGCAAGGATAATAAAGGAGGTACTGGATACAATGAGTGAAGAAATCAAATCCGGTG
>CAZVSQ010000192.1:0-3329 GCA_964629925.1 uncultured Ruminococcus sp. | reverse complement strand
AGCTCGTTGAGTCCCATGGGACCCCTTGCGTGCAGCTTCTGGGTAGAAATGCCTATCTCGGCGCCAAGCCCGAACTCTCCGCCGTCGGTAAAGCGCGTCGAGGCATTCACATACACGGCAGCCGAGTCAACGCCCGAGGTGAATTTATTGGCGGCGGCGTAATCGCTTGTAATAATGCTCTCGCTGTGGCCTGTGCTGTATTTTGCGAGGTGGTCGAGCGCGTCGTCTATGCTGTCAACGACCTTGACGGCGAGGATGTAATCAAGAAATTCTACAGCGTAGTCGTTCTCGGTGGCGGGAACAACGCAGTCGCCCAAAATCCCGCGGGTTCTCTCACAGCCGCGAAGCTCAACGTTCTTTTTGTCAAGCTCTGCCTTTATCGCGGGCAGAGCCTTTTCGGCTATGTCCTTGTGAACCAGAACGGTCTCTATAGCGTTGCAGACCGAGGGGCGCTGGGTTTTTGCGTTAAAGATGATTTTTGCCGCCATGTCGATGTCGGCGCTCGCGTCAACGTAAACGTGGCAGTTGCCCACGCCCGTTTCAATTACGGGGACCTTGGCGTTTTCTACAACGCTCTTGATAAGTCCGGCTCCGCCTCTTGGAATGAGCACGTCGAGGTAGTCGCTGAGCTGCATAAGCTCCGTGGCGCTTTGGCGGCTGGTGTCCTCAACAAGAGCAACGCAGTCGCGCGGCAGACCGACGCTCTCCACGGCGTCGCGCATAACGCTCATAACAGCCTTGTTTGAGTTGATAGCTTCCTTGCCTCCGCGAAGTATAACGGCGCTGCCCGCCTTAAGGCAGAGCGCCGCGGCGTCGCTTGTAACGTTGGGGCGAGCCTCGTAAATGATTCCGATAACGCCCATGGGAACAGTGATTTTCTCGATTTGCAGGCCGTTTTTAAGAGTCCTGCCCTCAATTACCCTGCCTATGGGGTCGGGCTGGGCGGCAACCTGTTCAACGCCGTCGGCCATGCCCGAGATCCTGCCCTCGTCAAGCTTAAGACGGTCGAGCAGGGAAGCGGTAAGCCCCGCTTTTTTGCCGTTTTCGATGTCGATGTCGTTTGCGGCGATGATCGCCTGCGAGTTTTCCCTGAGCGCTTTGGCTATGGCTTTAAGAGCCTCGTCCTTTTTAGCGCCCGCGTTCATAAGCACGCGGGCGGCTTTTTTTGCGTTAGCGCCCATAATTTCAAGCTGTGTCATATCAAAACCGTCCTTTCGGGTTATTTCTGTGCCAAAAATTTAGTGCCGGGCGTTTTGCCCTCAAAAATATCGTAAACAAGCTTAGGGTTGTCGCCGTTGATAACGTGTACCTCGATGCCGCGCTTTGTGGCGTAGTCGGCAGCCTGCAGCTTTGTTATCATGCCGCCCGTTCCGCGGTTTGAGCCTGTGCCCGCCGCCATATCGAGGATCGACTTGTTGATTTTGGTAACGACGTCGATCTTCTTCGCGGTCTCGCACACCCTGGGGTTAGCGTCGTAAAGACCGTCAATGTCGGTAAGTATAACAAGCCTGTCCGCGTTGATGATGTGAGAAACTATCGCCGAGAGCATGTCGTTGTCGCCGATATTGTTGCCCTCGAGCTCGTCGATAGATACCGTGTCGTTCTCGTTGATTATCGGGATGATCCCCATGCTGAGCAGCTCGTCGATGGTGTTGTTGATGTTGCGGCGCTTGTTTTCGGTTTCGACCGCGTCGGCGGTAAGAAGGATCTGAGCCACCGAGTGATTGTACTCGCCGAAGATCTTGTCGTACATAAACATAAGCTCGCACTGACCTATAGCCGCAAGAGCCTGCTTCTTTTTAGCCTCGCTCGGGCGTTTGGTAAGCCCTGTTTTGCCCATGCCCACGCCGATAGCGCCCGATGAAACGAGCATTATGTCCTCGCCGCTGTTGTGCAGATCAGCAAGCACCTTGCAGAGCGATTCAATGCGTCTGTAATTGATTTTTCCGTTGTCATAAGTCAGCGTTGAAGTGCCTACCTTGATAACGGTTTTCTGATTATCCATATCTACACCTGTCTTTGTATAAAAATCCATCGTATATTATAGCACAAGCAAAAGCGTTCTGCAAGCATTTTGTTTTGCCGCTCAAAATAAAAACCGAGCGGAATACCGCCCGGAAATTGCTGAAAAAGAATTATTTGGTAACTTTTGTAAACATATACGAGGTCGTATTGCCGTTGTAGTCGAGCTTAAGCGTAAGGATTCCGCGGTCATAGCTGAGCTTCTGGGTTTTTCCGCCGTACTCAACGTCGACCGAGGTCTCGTTGAATGTAAACGAGCCTTCGTTTGTAACGCCGCCTATCGTAACGCTGCATTTGCCGCCCGAATAGAAGGTAAAGGAAAAGTCCTTTCCGCTTGTATCAAGGTCGCCGTAGGAAATGGTGGTGCCGCCGATAGAAACCGTGCTGGGCGTCCATTCGCCGACAATCTCCGAGTTGTCGTCCGACGAGCAGCCCGCCGAAAGAAGCGTCATAAGGCATATCATAAGCAGTGCGGCAATTCGCTTTATCATAGCAAAACCTCGCTTTTTACGTGGATTGTTTACGGCTATTTTATCATAAAAACCTTTTTCAGTCAACAATCGGCTGTTTTTGACTGATTTACATGCACATCTTTCAAAAATTCTATGTATATAATGCTGATTTAGAATAATAAAAAGCACTTTTGCAATAAATCGCTGAAAAAATTGCATTTGAGGGGCTTTATTTGTAAACTCGGCAATATTGACAATCAACTGAAAACTATGATAAAATTATCTCGTAAAAAATTCACATGGAAAGAGGAATACTATATGGCAAATCTTGATTTAACCAAATACGGCATCACAGGTGTCAAGGAGGTAGTTCACAATCCTTCTTACGATCAGCTCTTTAAGGATGAAACCGACCCCGCTCTTGAGGGCTTTGACAAAGGTCAGGTAACCGAGCTGGGCGCTGTCAACGTAATGACAGGCATCTACACAGGCCGTTCGCCTAAAGACAAGTTCATCGTTATGGACGACGTAAGCAAGGACACCGTTTGGTGGACGACTCCCGAGTACCCCAATGACAACCATCCCGTCTCTGAAGAAACTTGGGCTGAGTGCAAAAAGCTCGCCGTTGAGGAGCTCTCAAACAAGAAGCTCTACGTTGTAGACTGCTTCTGCGGCGCAAATAAGGATACAAGAATGGCTGTCCGCTTCATCATGGAGGTCGCCTGGCAGGCTCACTTCATCAAGAACATGTTCATCAAGCCCACCGACGAGGAGCTTGAGAGCTTTGAGCCCGACTTTGTCTGCTACAACGCTTCAAAGGCTAAGGTGGAGAACTACAAGGAGCTCGGCCTCAAT
>CAZVSQ010000191.1:0-3354 GCA_964629925.1 uncultured Ruminococcus sp. | reverse complement strand
CGAGCTTAAAAAAATGATTTAATTAACTAATATTAACAGAAAGGCGGTGACAGCATGGGAGTAATAAATGTTTTGGACAAGCACGTCGCGGAGCTTATCGCGGCGGGCGAGGTCGTTGAACGTCCTGCCTCCGTAATCAAGGAGCTGGTTGAGAACGCTATTGACGCGGGTGCTAAAAACATTACCGTCGAGATAAAAAACGGCGGAACTACCTTTATGCGCGTCACCGACGACGGCTGCGGTATAGCCAAGGACGATGTAAGAGTCGCTTTTCTTCGCCACGCAACAAGCAAGGTGAAGGAGCAGGAGGATCTTGACTGTATCTCAACCCTCGGATTCAGAGGCGAGGCTCTTGCTTCGATTGCGTCTGTTTCTCGGCTGCAGCTGATCACGCGCAACGTTAAAGAGGATATCGGCTCTTCGTACCTTATCGAAGGCGGCGAGGAAGTCAGCTTTGACGACGCGGGATGTCCTGTCGGCACGACTTTTGTTATCCGCGACCTTTTTTACAACATTCCCGCTAGAGCAAAATTTCTTAAGAAGGATGTTTCAGAGGGCAACGCTGTTTCTAATGTAATTGATAAAACGGCGCTTTCACGGCCTGATATAGCTTTTACATATATACGCGACGGAAAACAGGCGCTTAAAACCTTCGGCGACGGCAAGCTGCTCTCGGCGATATATTCCGTATTCGGCAGAGAATTTGCCTCCGGGCTTATTCCCGTTGACTATAAGCTTGATTCCGTTAACGTTAGCGGCTATGTTTCAAAGCCAGTCCACGCCAGACCAAACCGGAACATGCAAAACTTCTTCATTAACGGAAGGTATGTAAAATCTCGTACCGCGATGGCGGCGGTGGAGGAAGCTTTTAAACATTCGATCATGGTCGGCAAGTTTCCGTCATGTGTGTTGAATTTAAGCCTTCCGTTTGAAAATATCGACGTCAACGTACACCCCTCAAAAATAGAAGTTCGTTTTATAAACGAGCGCCCTGTATTTGACGCTGTTTACCATGCGGTAAAATCCGCGCTTATGCAGTTTGACACAAAAAAACAGGCGGTTTTTTCAAACAAGCCTGCCCAAGCTGTTTCAACTCCCTGCATTAAACCGTTTAATCCGTTTCACAATGCTGAGGCGATTCTAAATAAACAGCCAAGGCAGGAAACACCAAAACAGCCTCAGCCAATTGAAAATAAACCCGATCCGATCAGTGAGCTCGATATCGACGTTCTCGAATCAGAGGGACCGTTCAATTCTTCAAAAGCCGTATTATCAGATTCAAAAAATCCGTTTGATATTTTTTCAAAGCAGGCAGTCAGCTCGGCAAAGAAGGAAGCAGAGCTAAGCAAAAGCTATTTACCGCAAAAGGAAGCTGTTTTTACAAATAAAGCAGAAATCAAGTCAGAGCAAACCCCTGATATTATTTCAAAAGAACCGCCGCAGCCCACTCTTTTTGAGCCGCAGAAAGACAGCCTAAAGTTTATCGGCGAAGCTTTTGATACATATATAATCGTTGAAAACAATAAAAAAGAGCTGCTTTTTATTGATAAGCACGCGGCTCACGAGCGTATCATTTACGAAAAGCTAAAGGCTGACAAAGCGGGTTCTGCCGCTCAGCTTCTTTTGCAGCCCGTAACGGTAACTCTCGGCAAGGAAGAATATAACGCGGCCGTTAATAATCTTGAAATGTTCCGCGAGTGCTCTTTTGACGTTGAGGATTTCGGCAACTCAACGGTTATTGTCCGCAGCGCGCCTCAATATATAGACGCCGCCGAGATTGCCGACTGCATCACCGAAATGGCGGACTATATTTCTCAGGGCAAAAACGATATTTTTACCGAAAAAATGGATTGGTTTTATCACAATGTCGCATGCAGAAGCGCAATAAAAGCCGGCAACAAAAATTCCGCTCAGGAGCTTATGGACATTGTAAAAACCTTGGAAGAAAACCCCGATATTCGTTACTGCCCTCATGGCAGACCGATTACAATCGTAATGAAAAAAAGCGAAATTGAAAGACAATTCGGCAGGGCGTGATTATTTTTGAATGATCCCATAAAGGTCGTCACCGTTGTCGGGCCGACCGCGTCGGGTAAAACTAAATTATCAGTGGAACTGGCAAAGCGCTACAACGGCGAGATCATTTCAGCCGATTCAATGCAAATCTACCGCGGGATGTCAATTGCCACGGCTAAGCCGGATGCTGAAGAACGGCAGGGAATACCTCATCATCTTATGGACTTTTTGCCGCCTGACAGCACCTATTCGGTGGCTATGTTTGCCGAGGACGCCAAAAAGTGTATCTACGATATTAGCGGCAGGGGAAAGCTGCCGATAATCGCGGGCGGCACAGGTCTTTATGTCGACTCGCTGCTAAACAATATACAATTCAGCGACGCTGTCCGTGATGAAAAACTCTCGCAGCTGCTTTGGGATGAATACAGCGCAAACGGCGCTGAACCCTTGCTTGAACAGCTTGCTGAATTTGATCCGGATTCCGCTGAAAGGCTTTCAAAGGAGCAAAACCCCAAAAGGATAATTCGCGCTATTGAGTTTTACCGCTCAACTGGCTCAACGATCACCGAACAAATAATTCAGTCAAAGCTGATTCCAAGTCCGTTTCAGCCTATAAAAATCGGTTTGAATTTCCGCGACCGCGAGAAGCTGTATGACAGGATCAACCTAAGAGTAGACCTTATGCTTGAACAGGGGCTGCTTGAGGAGGCAAAACAGGTTCTTAGTTCATCGCTGAGCTTTACGTCCGCTAAGGCTATAGGCTACAAGGAGCTTGCCCCTTATATAAAAAATGAAGATACGCTTGAAAACTGCGTAGAAAAACTAAAACGCGAAACAAGGCGGTACGCCAAAAGGCAGCTTACCTGGTTTAGGCGTGACCAAGAAATCAACTGGCTGTATGTGGATGAATATGATTCTTTTAACGAATTATTATCCGCAGCCGTTTCTATAATAGACAAAGGATCGATATATGGACAAACTGCTATTTAAACAAATACTTGTTGCAGCGCTCACTATTTTGGCGCTGGTTTACGTTACATATCTCCTTATCAGCGCTAACTTCGACATGTACCCAACCGAAAATGCGGTTCAGGCGTCGGTTACCGACTCTATAAACACCGAAGGTTTTGTTATCCGGGACGAAGTGCTGATTGAGAACAATTCAAGCGGAGTGTTGTCGTACTCCGTATCCGACGGCGATAATGTGCAGGTAAAAAGCGAGATCGCAAAGATTTTTTCCAAGCAGGAGGACGCCGCGGCAAACAGCCGCGCCGACGCTATTCAGCAGCGAATAAATAACCTTAAAGACAGCCAGAAAAACACTTTAGCAGGAGCTGT
>CAZVSQ010000190.1:0-3357 GCA_964629925.1 uncultured Ruminococcus sp. | reverse complement strand
GAGTCGATATCCTTGCAGTCGAACTCCGAGAATATCTTATATCGGTTGAGCATTTCGTTTACCGCCCAGCCAAGAGCCGCCGCCGCTTTTTTAGCGTCGGACACGATAGGCACAAGCAGGTGAGGAATGCCCTTGTATTTTGAAAACTCAACCATTTTAGGGTCGATAAGCAGAAGCTTTACCTCGTCGGGAGTCGCCTTGTAAAGAATGCTTATGAGGATTGAGTTAACGCAGACGGATTTACCTGAACCGGTAGTACCGGCTATGAGCAGGTGAGGCATTTTGGCAATATCTGTGAGCACTATCTCACCCGAAATATCCCTGCCCAAAACAGCGGTCAGCTTGCTTTTTGCCCGTCTGAACTCGTCGGAATCGATAAGCTCGCGCATTGAAACCATGCTGACTACCTTGTTCGGGACCTCGATGCCGACAGCCGCCTTGCCCGGGATAGGAGCCTCGATCCTTACGCCGTTAGCGGCAAGGTTAAGGGCGATATCGTCGGAAAGGTTTGTGATTTTACTTATCTTTACGCCGGGCGCCGGCTGCAGCTCGTAGCGTGTTACCGACGGACCCCGGCAGATGTTTGTTATATTGGCGTTAACGCCAAAGCTGTTGAGCGTGTCGATAAGCTTGCGCGAATTTGTCTGCAGCTCCTCCATAGCGTTCTGCTCGTTGTTATTATTCGGAGGAGTGAGCAGCTGAACAGGCGGAAAATGATATTTCTTTTCGGATTTTAATTCTTCTTTAGAATCATTTTTGCCGTATCCGACCTTGTCAAACTCGCTAGGAGCTTCATCAGCAGGCTGCTTTTTAGCCTTCTTAACATTTACGGGAACGGTTTGAGGATCAGCCTGCTTTGCGCCGCCGCTTACGCGGTTAGAGCGCTTCTCCTGCGAAATATCCTCGGCTATGTGTTCGATAGTAGTTTCCTTTGTGCCCATTGGGCGGCTTGCGCGGTCGATGATATTCTGCAGATCCTTTGATAAATCCATATCGCGCGCGTTGCCCTCGTTGCGGTCAGCAACATCAATATCGATGCCGGACTTGACAACAGGTTTTTTGCGGGCTTTCTTTTTCGCTTCGGGCTCGTCCAGCGGAATATCGATATCGCTGCCGGGCTTGTAGTTTTTGCCGTAGCTGAGCGGAATATCAATCTCGCTGTCGGGGATAGTGTCGGGGTCGATGCCCATTCGCTTAGCCTGCTTGCGTACGCGGTGACGGCGGATCTTTCGCTGTCCCTCGGTGCGGGCTTTCCTTACGGCGCGTGCGATATCGTTTACGGAAAGATTAGCAAGCACAAAGATGATCGCCGCAAGCGCCAGCATGCACAAAATTCCGCCGACTGCATTTCCGCAGAGGTACGCCAGAGGATAGCCGAGGATGCCTCCGATCAAGCCACAGCTGAACACAAAATAGTGCGTGCTGCCGGTACAAACAGCGTCGTAAGAGTCCTGATACAGCTTGCCCAACGCCGCAAAATAATTAACATTCTTATGCTGCGCTCCGCAGATTATGTAAATGAAAGCGCTTGCGAACAGCACCGTGAGCACGCACAGCGCGACCTTAGCCTTGAAGTGCGCAACATAAGCCTTTTCCTTTTCGTTCATCACACAGAGATAAATAAAAGTTGCGGGCACAAGGATTATTGCAAAGCCGAACAAGCCGATAAACGCGGCGCGGACGTTTGTCCATAAACTCGCTCCGCGGAACAGAATCATTATTATAAACAAAACAGCCAGAACCGCGTATAAAATCGACTTTATACGCGGGCTTAAACCGCCGCTTTTGGGCGGAGGAGCCGTCCTGCCGCGCGAGCCCGAGCTCTGACTTTTCCGTACTGCGGTACGAGGCTTTGACGGCTGCTTTGATTTTGTATTTGTCCTTTGATTACGATTGTTTGACGCCAATCAAACTCAACTCCTAGAATTTCAGGTTTCCGTATTAACTAAACAATACGGCGGGCTGTCCCGTAAAGACATTGGTACCGTTGATGATCTCCATAATTGAAATGACCGCCAGGGCAACGCCGACTATTGCTGTATAAACGATGAAAACGATCATCTTGTCGCTCTTGAGGAACCACTTGAAAAGCCATATTGAAAGATAGCCGACCACTGCCGACACTACAATGCCTACGGCAACTACCGCGGGGTCTATGTCTATTCCATGCTCCAACGCGTCCTTGCCCTCGAGCAGAGCCGCCGCGAGGATTGAGGGAATACCGAGAATAAATGTAAAGTCAAGTGCCTTTTGCTTGTTGATTCCGCGCATTTCGCCCACAGCAAGCGTTGAGCCTGAACGCGACAAGCCCGGAAGCAGAGCCGCCGCTACCTGTATACAGCCTACGCATACAGCGTCGAGAACGCCGTAGCTCTCTCTGCCGCCTTCACCTGAGCCGCCCTGCATGTGCTTAAAGCCCGCGGTGCTGCTGTTTTTGCGGTTGAACGCGGCGCCGACGGCAAGCAGAATGCTTGTGAGAATAAGCGAACAGGCGGTAACAATAAGTATCTGCGCTCCCGAGAACAAATCAGCTAAATCCTTGACCTTCATGTCCGTGCCGGGAATCGGAATAAACATTACAAACAGCGGTATCAGCGCAATTACAAGCATAACTATGAGGTTGCGCTCGTAATTCATCTTGCTCCATTTGAATTTGCCTGTAAAAATGTCGCCTATCATTTTGAAGAATTCCTTAATAAGGCTCCAGATAAGCTTGTGGTAGAATGCCACAACGGCAACAAGAGTGCCTACATGAAGCATTACGTTAAAGAACAGGTTGCCCTCGCCGGCAACGCCCGTTATGTGCTGGGTAATTGCGAGGTGTCCGCTGCTGGATACGGGCAGAAACTCGGTAAGTCCCTGTACCACGCCCTGAATTATAGCGTCAATAATTGTCATAAGTTATCTCCTTTATGTACGGGCAAAAGCCCGTTATTATTCGTTATTGGAATTTTGTGAAATCATCTCATACAGCGCCTCAATAGCGTCGGATACTGTTCCCACGGAATCTATCAAGCCCTCGCTGACAGCGCGCTCGCCGTCAAGAATTGTTCCGACGTCCATTACAAGCTCGCCGGTATTGAGCACAAGCTCAGCGTATCGCTCGCTTGAAATAGCCGAATGCTCAACAACAAAATCGTTTATTCTTTCCTGCATGCGTTTGAAATATTCAAAGGTCTGCGGAACCCCAAGCGTCAGCCCCGTTGTCCTGACAGGGTGCGCGGTCATTGACGCGCTTTTTGCTATAAAGCTCTTTTTTGCCGAAACTGCAAGAGGAATTCCGATTGAGTGTCCTCCCCCAAGCACTATTGACACGGTCGGCTTTTTCATTCCCGAAATAACCTCGGCAATAGCAAG
>CAZVSQ010000189.1:0-3360 GCA_964629925.1 uncultured Ruminococcus sp. | reverse complement strand
CTATCGACGGTATTATGGTGAAATAAAGCGTTTAAGCCATGATTATAAATGAGTTTAAAAATATTCCATGTTATAAAGGAGGATGCAAATGATCTGAAAAATTGCGGCAGTGCGCTTCCCGATGGAGCTAAATTCTGCCAAAAATGCGGCGCGAGTACTGTTCAGCCGACATTTCAGGTACCGGTTCAGCCTAATCGCCCGTATTATCCGCCCGGAACTCACCCGTACCACAAGCTCGGCGGCTTTTTGATGGTTCTTGTGGTGTTTGGGTTTATAGGAGGAATCAGCGGATTTTTGAATGCAATAAGGTCTTTCTTAGCGTACAAAGATTTGCTGTGGGTACATCATGTGGTTCCGTTTTTATTTACGGCGTTCATGTGGTTTTTGATGATTGCGTCGGTTCTCATCTATCTTGCCACGGGAACAATATGTTTCAGCGGCGCTACAATGATCCAGCGCAAGAATTCCGACACAATGCGGTTTTTGCAGTCGTCGTCATTTACTATGATGATTGTAAACACGGCGTTTCATATTACGGTATTTGTCTGGCTCGATTAGTATAAATTGCAGAAAGCTGTTGATTTGGCTCCGCTTTTCCTGCAATTTATCCTGACGCTGATAGGGTGGGGCGCACTGCTGATTATTTCCATTGTTTATTTCAGCAAGTCCGTACGCGTGCGCACCTATCTTGGCTCTGATGAGTATATGAAAAAAAGCAAGTTCAACAAAAGAACGGTTCCTCCGCTTTCTGCTGACGGCTCTGATATGATTGAGCATTAAAAACAGGTCGAGTATAAAAAAGAGCACCGTAAGGAATGGTTTTGCGCAAAGTGCGGCGCGGTCAATTCCCACATCGTAAAGGTGTGCGTCAAATGCGGTGAACCGATGCCGGAATAGAATAAAGAAATATAATAAAGGTCGGGCAGACAGCGATAAATCGCCGTTTGTCCGACTTTTTTGTTGTGCTTTGATTATTCGGTTTTTTCTTCGCTTTCGGGCTCATCGTCAATTTTCTTTACGACAACGCGCATAATGCGCTGATTCTCGACCTCCAGCACGGTAAAGCGGAAGCCGTCCGCTATAATGCTCTCGCGTTTTTTCGGTATGTTTCCGACATGCTCCAGAATATAGCCGCCGACGGTTACGGAATCACTTTCAATCGCGTCTTCGTCCATATCGTACAGCGCAAGCAAATCGTCAAGCTCAAAGTCACCGTTTACAAGGTATTCGTTGTTGCCGATTTTGTAGTGCGTGCGCTCGATTTCCTCGTCCTCGTCCCAGATATCGCCGACAATTTCCTCAAGCAAGTCCTCCATTGTAACAATGCCCAGCGTGCCGCCGTACTCGTCGGTAACAATAGCCAAGTGCACCTTTGTGCGCTTGAAGTGGGCGAGTATTTTGCTGAGCTGTTGGGTTTTGAACACAAAGTAAGCAGGCTGAATAAGCTCGCTGAGCTTCGGGATTTTTCCGTCTGCAAGAACTTCAAGGTAGTCGCGCGTGTGAAGAATTCCCAAAATGTTATCGGTTGTGTTTTCGTAAACGGGAATGCGCGAATAGCGGTTTTCGATAATGACCTCTTTGATTTTTTCGGGGCTGTCCTCAATGTTGAGGAACACCACATCAACTCGGGGAGTAAGCACTTCCTCGGCGGTAGTTTCGTCAAAGTCAAGCGCCGAGCGCACCATTTCGCTCTCGCTTTCCTCAAGCACGCCTTCCTCCTCAATGCTCTCGACTATGTACTTGAGCTCGTTTTCCGTAACGCTTGGGGCATCATCCTGACTGCCCGCAACTTTTAACGCAAGGGCTTTCATCTTGATAAAAATGAACACAAGCGGCGTCAGAATTATCATAAGCACCTTTAAAAAGCCTGCGGTGCTGAGTGAGAACTTGTCGCAGTGTTCCTTGGCAAGGCATTTCGGGATGACCTCGCCGAAGGTAAGCACCAATAGGGTAGTGGCGCCCGTAGCGATTGCCGAGCCGATGTCGCCGAAAATGTTCAGGCACAGAACCGTCGCTATTGATGAGCAGCCTAAATTTACCACATTGTTGCAGATAAGAATAGCTGTAAGGGCATTGTCAAAGCGCTCAATAACATACTGCGCGTTTTTTGCCTTTCGGTTGCCGTCATCGGCGTTCTGCTGGATACGGATCTTATTGGCAAAAGAAAAAGCCGTTTCCATCGCCGAAAAAAACGCCGAAAGTATAACGAGCAGGAAGATGACAACACCCATAATTATGTTAGCGTCCAAATAGCATTCCACTCCAAAATAATATTATTAAACTTATAATACTATGATACACAAAAATAATTATTGTTTTTTAGAAATATAACGCTGAAAATCTTGAAAATTTTTATATTTACTGATATAATAACAATGAGTTATTTTGTGCATTTTAATACAGCGCATGTTTTTCATTGTCCAAGCATAAATTTTCAGCGTATTTAAGGGAATACTTTTCCCGGAGGTGCAATTAAATGCAGGGAAACAACGACGTTGAAAATGAAAATCTTGAACAGGAAACAGACTCGGCGGGCAGTGAAAGCCAAAACGATTTAATGACCGAATCGAGCTCAGTTATAGCGTGTCATAAGGACAAAATCATTCATTGCCTTACTATAATCGGGCAAATCGAGGGGCACACAATTCTGCCGCGCGACACAAAAACCACTAAGTACGAGCATATTATTCCGCTGCTTGTATCGGTAGAGGAGGAGCCGCGCGTAGACGGTCTGCTTATTCTGCTGAATACGGTTGGAGGCGACGTTGAGGCGGGGCTTGCCATTGCCGAGGTCATTTCGGGAATGAAAAAGCCGACGGTTTCTATCGTGCTCGGCGGAGGGCACTCAATAGGGATTCCTTTGGCGGTGTCGGCATGACGGCGCACCCTGTCAGAACAACGGGGCTTACGCTCGGGGTTCCGCAGACCTTTGAGTATTTTAAGCGCATGCAGGAAAGAATAAACGATTTTGTCGTTGAGCATTCGGCGATTTCGAGCGAGCGATACTCAGAGCTTGTGCTCAATACGGGCGAGCTTGTTATGGACGTGGGAACTATCCTTGACGGCGAGCGCGCTGTCAGCGAGGGCTTGATAGATTCCGTCGGAACGGTCTCGGACGCTATTGAGGCGCTGTATGAGATGATTTCACAAAATTCCGATAAAGAACAATAACGGGCTTTTGCCCGTACATAAAGGAGATAACTTATGACAATTCTTGACGCGATAATCCAGGGCGTTGTGCAGGGACTTACCGAATTTTTGCCTGTATCAAGCAGCGGCCATCTCGCAATCACCCAGCATATTACGGGCGTTTCGGGCGAGGGAAATCTGTTCTTTAACTTAATGCTGCATGTCTGCACA
>CAZVSQ010000188.1:0-3371 GCA_964629925.1 uncultured Ruminococcus sp. | reverse complement strand
CCCGACGACACCGACGACGGAGTAAAGATGGCGGCGGCAAGCATTATGACGGCTGAGCCCTCGCTTACCCAAAAGGACGCGCTGACTCAGATTTCCGAATTAAAGGAAAACAAGCGCGAGAAAATCGAAAACACTTCGTCGGTAACGACCTGGGTGCGCGATAAAAAGCGCTTCATCATCGAGCCGCGCTCAAATAAAGGCGAAAAGCCCGCTTTAACGACCGCCGAAACAACGGTTGAGCCGACAGCCTCAACAGCGGCTCCGACTACAAAGCCGACCGAACCGCCGACTACCGAACAGCCTACGACCGCTGAACCGACCACCGAAGCTACGACGACCGCTCCGGCAGCCTCTTGGAAGCAGGCGTATATCGACTATGTAAACAACGCGGACAAGTTTTTTACCCTGTTTTCTCTGATAGACATTGACGGCGACGATATTCCCGAGCTTTTCAGTGCAACCGAAGCGTCAAAGCCTGTTTTCGGCACGCGAATCTGCTTTATGGACGGCGACACTATAAAGGAAGAAGGTATGGGCGCGAGCCTTTACTACGCCGAAGGTCAGGGAGTGCTGCTGACGTCAACAACTATGTCGGGTTCGCAGATGGTAGAGGTAGACACCCTCTCGGACGGAAAGGTGACTGCCATACATACAGGCACACGAAACATGAAGGACGAGTGCAAGTGGGACGACCAAGACCTTAGCCTTGATGAATATAACTCAACCATAAAGGATTATACCGACAATATGATCCAGCCGAAAACCGTCGGCAAATCGGAGATCATCTCCGTGATCGAAGCATATTAATATTTCAGCGGACGTGCATTAAACACGTCCGCTGTTGTGTTAATTATCAACTAATTTCAGTAAATCGGTGAAAACGCCGAGCGTTCTTTTTAAGATTCCCTGCATATACGCCAATGCTGTGCCGTAGTTTGTGAAAGGCACGCCGCTGTCCTCAGAGAACTTGCGGCGATATGTCATCTCGCGCTCGTTGAGCATACAGCCGCCGCAGTGGATAACAAGATCGTACGGCGAGAGGTCGTCGGGGAAGCCCTTGCCCGAGCTGGTTTCTATTATAATGTCTTTTTCGGTGTACTTACTCAGCATACGCGGCAGCTTTACCGTGCCGATGTCGTCGCACTGGCGGTGGTGTGTGCAGCCCTCGGATATAAGCACGCGGCTGCCGTCTTTTAGCTTTTCAATAGCCGCCGCGCCCTTTACCGCGGTTTCAAGAAAGCCCTTGTAACGCGCCATCAATATAGAAAACGAGGTGAGCGGAACGCTTTGGGGCACAATATCCTTTACCCTGCCGAACGCCTGACTGTCGGTTATGACGAGCTTCGGCGCCGTTGCGAGTTTTTCAAGCGTAATCGAGAGCTCCCCGTCGCGGCACACAACGGGAATTGCGCCCTTGTCGAGCAGGTCGCGGATCGTCTGCTGCTGAGGCAGGATAAGCCTGCCCTTGGGAGCCGCCTTATCGATAGGCACAACGAGCACCGCAATGTCGCCGCGCTCAACCAAATCGGCGCAGAGGTACTTTTCGGGAGCGTCGGTATTTACAAGCCGCGCGACCGTTTCCTTTAACAGCTCAATATTAGTTTTTTCAAGCGCGCTGACGGCAATTCCGTCGGCGTACTTTTTGCTTTGCGCAAGGTCGCTCTTGTTGTAGACAACTATATACGGAATGTCCTTCTGCTCAAAAATGCCGATAAGCTCGCTGTCGGCGGCGGTTTTTCCAACGGTTCCGTCAACAACAAGGACGGCGATGTCTACGCGGTTTAGCACCTGCTTTGTCCTGCGCACGCGCTCCGCGCCGAGAGCGCCCTCGTCGTCGAAGCCGGGCGTGTCGATTATCATTACGGGTCCCAGCGGCAAAAGCTCCATAGCCTTTGTCACGGGGTCGGTGGTCGTGCCCTTTACGTCGGACACAACCGAAATCTGCTGATTGGTGAACGCGTTGACAACGCTCGACTTTCCGGCGTTGCGCCTGCCGAAAAAGCCGATATGGACGCGCTCGCCCGAAGGAGTGGAATTTAAAGACATAATTTTTCAGCTCCTTTTTAGAGTGGAGATTATTTAATGCGGAATTCGGGATTTCGGTCATGCAGACAGGTTGTTTTGTAAATAATTTTTGTGTTGACTATACTAAATAGTGCAACTGTTCTGTTTAACCGCAGGGGTGCACCCGCGTGTGCGCCTCAAAATTATTTCCTCTGTATCAGGGCGCACACACGGGTGCGCCCCTACACCAACAAAATATAAATTCTACTCTCTTAAAATCTGAAATCTCTTTTGCCGTCGTTTTTGATTTCCTCAATATATTTGGCGGCGATCGCCCTTACCTTTTCCTTTGGAATGTTGTTGAGCTGCTCCGCGATTACCTTTTCGCCGATAGCGCGCGTTTCGGGCGAAGCGTAATCGACAAGGTATTCCTCCAGCGTCATAAGCGCGTTGGGGTGGCAGCAGTTCTGGATCTGTCCGCTCTTGCAAAGCGACATAAAACGGTCGCCTGTTCTGCCCTCGCGGTAGCATGCGGTGCAGAACGACGGGATGTAGCCCAGCTCCATGAGCCAGCGCACGACCTCGTCAAGGGTGCGGCGGTCTGATACGTCGAACTGAGCGGAGTTTTCCTCAACTTTTTCCTCCTCAACATAGCCGCCTACGCTTGTGCGCGAGCCGCCGCTGATTTGAGAGATTCCCAGGCGCAGCGCCTTTTCGCGCACCTTGGCGCTCTCGCGGGTGGAGATGATCATGCCCGTGTACGGAACGGCGATGCGGATGATAGCGATAAGCTTGGCGAAGGTTTCGTCGCTGATTCCGTTGTCGAAGTCCTCGGGATCGATATCGTCGGCGGGCTGTATTCTGGGAACGCTTATCGTGTGGGGGCCTACGCCGTGAACGGCCTCAAGGTGCTCGGCGTGCATAAGAAGTCCCGCAAGCTCGTAGCGGTACAGCTCCAATCCGAACAGAACGCCCAAGCCTACGTCGTCGATGCCGCCCTCCATAGCGCGGTCCATAGCCTCGGTGTGGTATGCGTAATTGTGCTTGGGGCCTGTTGGATGAAGCTGCTCGTAGCTCTCCTTGTGGTATGTCTCCTGAAAAAGGATGTAGGTTCCTATGCCCGCGTCGTGAAGCTTTTTGTAGTTCTCGACCGTAGTGGCGGCGATATTTACGTTAACGCGGCGGATAGCGCCGTTTTTGTGCTTGATTGAATAGATAGTTTTAATGCACTCAAGGATATACTCGATAGGATTGTTTACGGGGTCCTCGCCCGACTCGATGGCAAGGCGCTTGTGTCCCATATCCTGAAGCGCGATAACCTCAGCCTTTACCTCCTCCTGAGTGAGCTTTTTGCGGCAGATGTGCTT
>CAZVSQ010000187.1:0-3376 GCA_964629925.1 uncultured Ruminococcus sp. | reverse complement strand
CGGCTGCCGAGCCGAGCTCGTGGCTGTAGACGGTCTGATAGCGCTCCTTGTCCTTGAGCTCCTCTGTGATGTAGGGAGGAAGCGGCATCTGCCCGATTTTATCGAGCGTCGCGAAGAAGTTTTCGTCGCACTCAAAGTCGACAACGCGGTTGCCGTCGTCCTTGACCTCCGCTACGGTCGCATTGAGAAGTCCGTCGCCGAATGTGAATCTTGCTCCCTCGCGGGCTTTTTTGCCGGGCTTGCAGAGCGTTTCCCAGCGGTTTCCGCTGATTTGTTTAAGAAGCAGAAATTCTACTCTCGCTCCCGTGCCGTCCTTTATTCCGAATATCCTCGCAGGAAGAACGCGCGAATCGTTGGCTACAATAAGGTCGCCCTTATGCAGAAAGTCAATGATATCGTAAAAATGCTTATGCTGTATCTCGCCGCTTTTCCGGTCGAGAACAAGCATGCGCGAGCTGTCGCGCGGCTCAACGGGCGTCTGAGCGATAAGCTCTTTTGGCAGTTCGTAATAAAAATCACTGGTTTTCATAAAAAAATCGCCTCTGTTTTAATAATGATTAAAATACGGCGGCAAAATAATTGACAATAAAGCCGTAAAATGATATATTATATAGTAGGGTAATTTGGAAATAATCCTGTATCTTGCGGTTGCGGACATTTGCTCTGTATATAATAGTATATTTTTCGGAATATCGCAACCGTTTTTTCAAATTTGTTTCAATCGGAGGAATCACAGTGAGAAAGTTTAATGTAGGAATCATAGGAGCTACCGGCATGGTAGGACAGCGTTTTGCGCTTTTGCTTGAAAATCACCCCTGGTTTGAGGTCACCGCTCTTGCGGCAAGCTCCAGAAGCGCCGGCAAAAAATACGGCGACGTTGTCGAGGGCAGATGGCACATGACGACCCCTCTCCCCGAAAAATACAAGGATATGGTGATCATGGACGCCGAACAGGTCGAGGAGGTCGCTTCCAAGGTTGACTTCTGCTTCTGCGCGGTAAATATGAAAAAGGACGAGATCCGCGCTCTTGAGGAGAAATACGCCAAGGCGGAGTGCCCGATCGTTTCCAACAACTCAGCTCACCGTTTCACACCCGACGTTCCCATGGTTATACCGGAGATAAACGCCGACCACATCAAGATCATAGAGGCTCAGAGAAAACGCCTCGGCACAAAGCGCGGCTTCGTAGCCGTTAAGTCGAACTGCTCGCTCCAGAGCTATGTTCCGGCTATCCACCCGCTCAAGGCTCTGGGCGTAGACAAGGTTCTTGCCTGCACATACCAGGCTATTTCGGGCGCGGGCAAAACCTTTAAAACATGGCCTGAAATGGTAGATAACCTTATTCCTTACATCGGCGGCGAGGAAGAGAAGTCCGAAAAAGAGCCGCTCAAAATCTGGGGACATATCGAGGGCGATGAGATTGCTCTCACCGACGATATCGCAATCACATCACAGTGCCTGCGCGTTCCCGTTTCCGACGGCCACACAGCGGCAGTGTTCATGTCCTTTAAGGAAGGCGTTAAAAAGCCCTCCGTTGAGGAGATCATCAATGTATGGGAGAACTACCGGGGCAGAGCTCAGGAGCTTGAGCTTCCCAGCGCTCCCAAGCACTTCCTCCACTACTTCACCGAGCCCGACCGTCCTCAGATAAAGTCCGAGAGGAACCTTGAGAACGGCATGGCTGTATCGGTAGGCAGACTCAGAGAGGATACCCAGTACGATTACAAGTTCGTATGTATGTCACACAACACCTTAAGAGGCGCAGCGGGCGGCGCTGTTCTGCTTGCCGAGCTGCTCTGCGCGGAAGGTTATATGGATCAATAAATAAATATGGAGGCGTATTATGGCTAACCACATTTTTACAGGTTCGGGCGTGGCGCTTATTACTCCCATGAATTCAGACGGCTCCGTTAATTATCCGGTGCTTGCTGATTTGCTGGAGTTCCACGTTGCGAACAAGACAGACGCTATCATTGCCTGCGGCACCACAGGCGAGGCGGCTACTCTTTCCGAAAAGGAGCATTGCGAGGTGCTCGCCTTTGTCGCTGAAAAAATCAACGGCAGAGTGCCCGTTATCGCGGGCACGGGCAGCAACGATACCTCAACGGCGGTAATGCTGTCAAAAGAGGCTCAGAAGTACGGTATCGACGCGCTTCTTACCGTTACTCCTTACTATAACAAGACCTCACAGGCAGGCCTCGTTAAGCACTTTAACGTGATCGCCGATTCGGTTGACCTGCCCATTATTCTTTACAATGTGCCCTCGCGTACAGGCTGCAACATTCAGGCAAAGACCTATGCCGAGCTGTGCAAGCACCCCAATATCGTAGCGGCAAAGGAAGCGAGCGGCGATATCAGCCAGGTCGCGCTTATCCGCTCGCTCTGCGGCGACAAGCTCGATATCTACTCGGGCAACGACGACCAGACCGTACCGTTCATGTCACTTGGAGCCTTGGGCGTTATTTCGGTATTCGCCAATATCTGCCCCGAGGAAATGCATAATATCTGTCAGCTCTGCCTTGACAACGACTTTGCCGAGGCTCAGAAGCTCCACTTCCACTATCTTGAGCTGATGAACATTCTGTTCAGCGACGTTAACCCTATTCCCGTCAAGACCGCTATGAATCTGTTTGGTTTTGAAGCGGGCGAATGCAGGCTTCCGCTTGTTCCCATGAGCACCGCGGGCTACCACAACCTAAAGGACTGCCTCGCAAAGTACGACTTGCTCAATAAGTATTCAAAGTGATTTTATACAATAACTCAACCTTTCCGCATTAACAAAAGAAAAAACGCAAAAGTCTGAGATTAATTCGTAGGGGAGACCCTTGCGGTCTCCCAATCAATGTTTTCCACACAATCAAACATTGCGGCAATTAAATAATATTCTGCCACTACTAACGGACAGCCGCAAGGGCTGTCCCTACGGTTTGTAATCAAATATTTGCGATGATTCCAAGTGGGAAAGCTGAGAAAATAATTATTTTAGAAAGAGCCGGCGCAAAGCGGATTTTGTGCCGGCCTTTTGATAAGGAAGTGTAATGATGACTAATATAGCGATTGTTGGCTGCAACGGTAAAATGGGCGGCTTTGTGGCTCAGGCTGTTAAAGAAAACGCCGCCTGCCAAACGGTTTTCGGTGTTGACGCGTTCGGTGAGAACAAAAACGGTTTTCCCGTTTATCCGTCCTTTGAAGGCGCCGCCGAAGCGCCAGACGTTATAATCGACTTTTCAAATCCCGCCGCTCTCGACGGAATGCATGATTACGCGCTTAAAAACGGCGTTCCGTCCGTTATCTGCACCACGGCCTACTCTCAGGAGCAGAACATGAAGATAAAGGCAGCCTCCGAAAAGATAGCAATATTCTTCTCGGGAAATAT
>CAZVSQ010000186.1:0-3379 GCA_964629925.1 uncultured Ruminococcus sp. | reverse complement strand
CTTATAGCACTCGGCGGTAAGCATTCTGTTAACGCTGAAGCAAGCGCCTACCTCGCGGAGAAGATCAACGTAATTGAGGTCGAGCAGCCAGTCGGCGTTATTTACCAACATAGCCTTTCCGTCCGAAAAATCAATAAATTTGCTCATCTGCACCTTAAAGCAGTCGACGTTGTGCTGAATCACCTCTTTGGTGAGCATTTGGCGCATGTCGGTTCTGCCCGAAGGGTCGCCGATCATTGCGGTGCCGCCGCCGATAAGCGCTATGGGCTTGTTGCCCGCCATCTGCAAACGCTTCATAAGGCAAAGCGCCATAAAATGACCGACATGCAGGCTGTCAGCCGTTGGATCAAAACCGATATAGAAAACAGCCTTTCCGCTGTTTACAAGCTCTCTTATCTCCTCTTCGTCAGTAACCTGCGCGATTAAGCCTCTCGCGATTAACTCTTCATAAACTCCCATCAATCTTTTCCTTTCAATGCGCCTTCAAAAAAGCTGCGCGATTTTTGCATATTTTATCAATATACCGAACTTATTATAATCTTTTTTTGTGCAAAGGTCAAGTGCTTTTTAGTTTATAGATAAAGGAAACGGTCTGACAACCTTTTTTGAAGTCAGACCGCAATTTTTATTTTTTCTTTCGTGAGTATCGCGCAAATTTATCCTTCTTGCCCTTAGCCTTGGGCTTTTGAGCATATGATGCGTTTCCTGTTACAAGGCAGTTTTTGCCGCTGCCGATAAGGTCTGTCCTGCCGGCCGCCTTAAGCGCGCGGATGACCTGCTGCTTATTTTCGGGAATGAAGTATTGAAGCAGGGCGCGCTGCATTGACTTTTCTCTCTCGGTTTTCGGCACATAGACCTTTTCGAGCGTGTAAGGGTCGAGCTCTGTGTAGAACATGGCTGTTGAGATCGTTCCCGGTGTGGGGTAAAAATCCTGCACCTGCTTTGGGTGGATCTTTTGCCTTTTGCAGAAAAGTGCCAGCTCGACCGCGTCTTTAAGCGTTGAGCCCGGGTGCGAGCTCATAAGGTAAGGCACGACATACTGGTCTTTTGCGGCGCGCTTTGTAAGCTCATCAAATTTATCGCAGAACCTTTTATACGCCTCGATATGCGGCTTGCCCATTTTATCGAGCACAGCCGCCGAGCAATGTTCGGGCGCTACACGGAGCTGTCCGCTTATGTGGTAGCGCACAAGCTCCTCAAAGAACTCGTCGCTCTCGTCCTCCATAAGGTAATCAAAGCGGATTCCGCTGCGGATAAAGACTTTTTTTATTCCGTCTATTTTGCGCAGCTCTCGCAGAAGGTGAAGATACTCCTCATGGCTGACCTGCATAGCGGAACACGGTTTAGGCGCAAGGCATTTTTTGCCCTTGCACAAGCCGAGCTTTTTCTGCTTTTCGCAGGAAGGCAGGCGAAAATTTGCCGTGGGGCCGCCTACATCGCTGATATAGCCCTTGAACCGTTTATCCTTAAGAAAGCTTTTTGCCTCGTTAATTACGCTTTCCTCGCTCCTGACTGTAACGGCTCTGCCCTGGTGAAACGCAAGCGAACAGAAGTTGCACGCGCCGAAGCAGCCGCGGTTATGAGTTATCGAAAACTGCACCTCGGAAATACCCGGTACGCCGCCGAGCTTTTCATAGCATTCGGGGTACCAACGCTCATACGGAAGGGCGTAAACCCAGTCGAGCTGCTTTGTATCAAGCGGAGGCATAGGCGGATTCTGCACCAAAATGAATTTGCCGTGCCGCTGAATAAGAGTCTTTCCCCTGACCGCGTCCGCCTCGTCAAGCTCCTTTCGCGCGGCAATAGCGTAGTCGCGCTTGCTCTCGCACACGCGCTCAAAGCTCGGCAAATCGACTGCCGACTGAGGAACATAATCCTCGGTTCTGACTTTATAGCAGATACCGCGAAGGTCGTGGAACGCCTCTGCGGGGTAACCCTCGCTAAGCCGCTTTGCGATTTCAACAGTTTGCAGCTCCCCCATTCCGTAGACAAGAATATCCGCCTTGCTGTCGAAAAGAATTGACGGCATTACAGTATCTTTCCAGTAATCGTAATGGGCAAAACGGCGCAGCGACGCCTCAAGCCCGCCTATAATTATCGGGCTGTCGGGATATAGCCTGCGGATAATGTTGCAGTAGACGGTAACCGCACGATCGGGGCGTTTTCCGGTTTTTCCGCCCGCGGTGTAAGCGTCGTCGTGGCGTTTGCGCTTCGCGGCGGTATAGTGCGCCACCATGCTGTCAATGTTGCCCGCCGACACCATAAAACCGAGCCTTGGTTTGCCGAACTGTGTAAAATCAGCGTCATTTTTCCAGTTTGGCTGAGCGAGAAAAACGACCTTACAGCCGCAGTCCTCGAGCACGCGCGTTATTATAGCCGCACCGAAAGAAGGGTGGTCGACATAGCTATCGCCCGAAATGTAGACAAAGTCAGGCTGAGTCCAGCCGCGCTGCTTCATTTCCTTGGCGTTCATCGGTAAAAAAGCCATGCCGATCCTCCTTTTAAGTGTTTAGCGATTAGCGGTCAGTGATTAGATGACACCACTGACCACGTAAATCAATCTGAATTATTCTGCAAAACGTTTCTGCGCTCGAGCCATTCGTTGTAAGTCATAAGAACGTCGCGCGGCTTACTTCCCTGGTGAGGGCCAACTATGCCGAGCTGCTCCATGTCGTCTATCATTCTGCCGGCGCGCGCGTAGCCAACCTTAAGGCGGCGCTGGAGCATTGAGGTAGAAGCCTGTCCCGACTCAATGACAAACTGGATAGCCTCCTCCATTTTGGCATCGACCTTGACGTCCTCGCCGTCGTCAGTTCCGCTCTTTTTGCCGGTGTTGATGCCCTCAGCCTCAATGCGCTTGATATTTTCTTCGATTTCGGCGTTGTACTCGGCTTTTGCGGACTTTTTGATATACCCGGTAACGCCCTCGATCTCCTCCTCAGAGGCGTAGCAGCCCTGAACGCGGACAGGTTTCGGAGCGCCAACGGGAGAAAACAGCATGTCGCCTCGTCCGATAAGCTTTTCTCCGCCGCCTACGTCGAGGATGGTGCGCGAATCCATATTGGAGCTTACCTTAAGAGAAATACGGCTGGGCACGTTAGCCTTGATCAAACCCGTGATTACGTTTACGGTCGGGCGCTGTGTTGCAAGGATGAGGTGCATACCCGCGGCACGCGCCATCTGGGCAAGACGGCATATGCTGTCCTCGACCTCGCTGGGAGCCGCCATCATCAGGTCGGCGAGCTCGTCAATTGCAATTACAACGCGCGACATTTTTTCCTTTGCTACAGGCAGTCCGTTGATTTCCATAACGGGCTGAACAAGCTCTCCTTCCTCGTTGTGAACGGGAGGATTGTTTTCAATATAGCGCAGGTTCTTT
>CAZVSQ010000185.1:0-3416 GCA_964629925.1 uncultured Ruminococcus sp. | reverse complement strand
GCAAAGAGCACCTCTAAAACATCGAAAACATCAAAAACTTCAAAATCATCCAAATCATCCAAATCATCCAAATCCGTTTCATCATCCGAAACCGACAGCACAACACTCCCGCAGAAAAACAGTCCAGCCACTTTCGACAGCATTATACAGCGCGACTACGACAAGGTAACTCCTATTATCGTACTGTGCGCCTCAGCCGTTATCTGCATAGCTTTTATCGGATTTATTCTTTTCAGAATATCCGTCATCAGAAAAGCTCAAAACAAAAAAGACGACAAATAAGGCAATGCCGCAAAAATCGGCATTGCCTTAATAATTTCTTCCCTGTGTGATATTGCGGTCATTCAGGGCTTTTTTAATTGTGTTGAGCACACGCTTTTTATCGGCGCTCCAAAGCGGAGCGACAAGCAGCTTTTTGTCGCCGTCCCCGGTCAGACGGTGGATAACAACATCGGGCGGCAGAGCCTCGATACAGCTGCAGAGCAGATCGACATATTCATCTAACGTCAAGGTTTCAAACAGTCCTCTTTCGTAATCTTTAAGAAGATCCGTTCCCTTTAACACATGAAGCAGCTGCAGCTTAATTCCGTTGCTTCTCTCCCCCGCGTATCTGACGCTTTCTAAAATATCCTGCCTTGTTTCATCCGGCAAGCCGAGAATGATATGGGTTATCACGTTTACCCTTATTTTATGAAGCCTATTAACCGCCTCGTCGAAAACGTTCAAATCATAGCCTCGGCGGATATACCGTGCGCTTTTTTCGTGGATAGTCTGCAAACCGAGCTCCACCCAGACGGGCTTTTTCATGTTCAGCTCGTCAAGCAAATCAAGGACGTCATCGCTCAGACAGTCTGGACGCGTAGCGATAGAAAGCGCGGCAATCTCTTCGGGAGCAAGAGCTTCCTCAAAAATCTTCCGCAGATAGCTTACGGGCGCGTAGGTGTTCGTGAACGGCTGAAAATAAGCGATAAACTTTTTGCAGCCGCTCTTTTGCGATATGCGCCGCTTAGCCTGCGCGATCTGTTCGCTGACGGAAAGCGCCCTTTGCGCGGCAAACTCGCCCGAACCGCCCTCGCTGCAAAAAATACAGCCGCGGCTTCCCAGCGTACCGTCGCGGTTCGGGCAGGTCATACCGCCGTCAAGCGAGATCTTATAAACCTTTTCTCCGAAGGTCTTTTGTAAATATTCGTTTAAAGAATAATAATGCATATATCACCCAAATAATAAAGACCGGTCTGTGCGGCCGGCCTCTATCTGAAAAGGAACATCTATGAAAAAATCTTTAGGAGTAAGCGTTTTTTACTGTGCCTTTATAATATAGCCCATGTGTGAAAATCGCTTGAAGATTACCGCAAAGCTCTGTGAAGCTTTTTAAAAAGCTTTATGAAAACTTCTTTACGTATTCTCTGAACATCCCGTAGATCTCTTCCTCAAAGTCCTCCATTTCCTCATCAAGTCCGCCGTTAAAAAACATTTTATTGTGCTTTAAAAGCGACAAATAAGCTCCGACAAGGTTCTTTCTGACTTCGTTTTGCAGCTCGTCGCTCAGCTCTTTTCCGCAGGACAGCCCCAGAAACAGATTTTTGTTGTGAAGCTGCGATGAGATCGACGGGCTCTTAAGCGCAAAGGTATTAAAGCTGTGGAGCGAGTCGCAAAACGCCTTTACCGAAAACTGCTCCTCGGTTTCGGAATACTCCGGCTCCTTCTGCTCATCCTCTTTTTCAACGTTATCAAGCGAAAAAGCTCCGGAAATATAAGCGCTTAGATTATCCGGACTTGTTGAAAGCGCGTAATACAAACGGATTCCGTAAAGCGCGTTTTCAAGGCACGAAAAAGCCGCGTACTGCATGTGGCTGTCGTTAAGATGCATAAAGCTGTACAAATTTTGATAAACCGATTTGTTGACGGAAATCAGTATCAGCCGTTCGTTGTCGCGGTAGTCGCAAACAACGGGACTCGCCAAAAAGCTCAGTGAGTATTTATATGATTTATTTATGTAAGCGCGGATCTGTTCTTTAAACTCATTCAAAAAATCCGCCTCTGTTATTGTAAACTCAAACACTGCGCACCTACCTGAATTTTTCTAAATCAGAATTAAATAAGTCGTTTCTTGTAATGTCCGCCTCGTACTCGTCGCCTGTCATTCGCTCTAGCGCCGAAACAAGAAGATTCGGGTTGACATTGTCGCTGCTGCCGGCTGCGAGAATGATTTCAAGACAGGCAAAATCAAACTTTTCGGTAACTCTATACTGCTTTACAGCGGGCTTGATGTCAACGGTTTTAAAGCCCTTTTTGCTCTTTTTCTCAATCTCGATCGTATCTCTGGCAAGCAGAGCGTTGAGCTGCCCGCATACAAGGCTCGACGGTTTTCCGCTTATTGAAAGGTTGACCGTAAAGGAAGCGAAGGCGATTTTGCCTGCCTTCATAACCGCCTCGGTGACGTCAAAAACGCGGATACCGCGAGGCAGACACGCGTTGAGCCTGTCTATTATTTCTTTAAAGGAATAATCATCATCTTCAAGCTTTACGTCCATACATTCGTTTACGCCTCTGAACCCAAGGGACAGCGGAAGCGGAAATGTGGCGAATGGGTGCGGATTAAAGCCCTCGGTATGCCAAATGGGTATTTTGCTTTTATGGAGCGCGCGCAGCATCGTGCGGTTGAGGTCAAGGTGCGAGATGTAACGGCACTCAAAGTCCTTTTTAAACCAAATCCTGACGTTTTTCAAAGCACACACCCTTTCCGTATTTAGCAGCTCCGCAGCCCGAGCATTTCAGGCGGCAGTGCGGTGTTGTTTCGTTCTCGTATGCCTTTTTGCATTCTTTTATCAAAAAGCTTTTTGTAACGCCGTAGTCGATATGATCCCACGGCAAAATCTCGTCAAAGCTTCTTCTGCGGTTGGCGTAAAAAGCCGGGTCGATCCCGCACTCATCAAATAATTCAAGCCATTTTTCCAAGCTGAAGCAGTCGTTCCAGCCATCAAAATGGAACCCTCTCTCACACGCGAGAGCCATTACTCTGCAAAGCTTTCTGTCGCCGCGAGCGAATACCGCCTCAAGAAAGCTTGTGTCGGCGTCGTGATAATTGAAAGTGATCTTTTTTGAGGTCACGCTGTCCTTGATGTGCTGCTGCTTTTCGTGAAGCACGGGAATAGTGTCCTGGGGCTCCCACTGGAACGGCGTGAAGGGCTTTGGCACAAAGGATGATGCGGAAACCGTGACGCGTACGCTCTTGCCCTTTGCGCGGTTCGGAGTGTTGTAGTAGGTATCTACAACAGCCTGTCTGAGGTGGGCTATATCCGCTACGTCGTCCATTGTTTCGGTGGGAAGTCCAATCATGAAATATAGCTTTACGGTTGTCCAGCCGCCCGAAAAAGCGGTTGAACAGGTTTCGATAAGCTCATCCTGACGGACAT
>CAZVSQ010000184.1:0-3451 GCA_964629925.1 uncultured Ruminococcus sp. | reverse complement strand
TAGTTTACGGCGATGAAGCATTTGCTGTTGATGAACCGTCAATATAAATTGAACACACGGAAAACGCCACTATTATAGTAAGCACACCTATGATTGATATTTCTTTTGCTTTCTTCATAATGACATTTCCTTGCGTTAATTATATGTGTTTATCATTTTTTGATTCCGTCTAAAATAGTCTGTAGATTATCTTTTTCTACACGAATAATATTTGCCGATGCGCCAGTCAGTGCAGTGATATCTTCTTCGGCGGCTATCAAGCCTTGGGCTTTTAAATAGTCCTCAAGAGTGCGGCCGTTGTTGTTCATTAAATATTCGTCAACATCCGCGGCGCTGAAACCATCCTTCAACGGATAAAAATACGCGCTGAGCTTAGCTTCAAGCTCGTTGGTAACTTCGGGCTTATAAAGACCTTCACCAGCCGGTAAGTCGATAAACTTTTTTGTTTTGAAGTATTCCGACATATCCGGGCATGCGCCCGTAAAATCTATGGCTTTGATATCAGAGTTTTCGTATTCGGTAAACGAATAGGTCATGCCCTCATATTCCTTAAGCTCGGATTCTGCCGTGATTTTCCATGAATCAAGCTCGTCAAGATTTGTCATAAACGTGTCGGCACTGCCGTTAAAGCGCATTTTTGTAATATACGCTTTTGAGCAGTAGGGAAGAAGCCTGCGGTAAATCATGCCGCCGCCTATAACCATTATATCGTCCGTATCAAATGACTTAAGCAGCTCAAGCGCCTGTTCAACACTTCGGCAGGCGACCGCGCCCGGAAATGCCGCTTCGCTCCTTGTCAGCACAATGTTAAGCCTGCCCGGAAGCGGACGGGCGTTTTTGAATGAGCGCAGCGTTTTTGAGCCCATTACAAGCACATGGCGCTGAGTTGTTTCTCTGAAAAAGCGCATATCGTCGGGGATAGAGGTCAGCAGATCGCCTTCTTTGCCGATTCCCCAATTCTCATCAACCGCTACAATAAGCTTCATATCGGCAACTCCTTAAACGGCAACGGGGATCTTATGCTTGAACTCGTGCGACTGATAGTCGATCAGCTCAAAATCATCCGTGGTAAAATCGTAAAAGTTTTTAACATCGGGGTTAATGCGGAACTTCGGCGCGGGATAGGGCGTAAGCTCCATTAAATCCTTAACATAGGGAACATGGCGGTCGTAGATGTGGGCGTCGGCGATCACGTGAAGCAGGGTCCCGGCCTCAAGTCCCGAAACCTGGGCGAACATATGTAAAAGAACCGCGTATTGGCACACGTTCCAGTTGTTGGCTACAAGCATGTCCTGCGAGCGCTGATTGAGTATCATGTTAAGCCTTTTGCCCGAAACATTGAGCGTTACGCTGTAAGCGCAGGGATAAAGATTCATTTCGGAAAGGTCGCTGTGATTGTAGATATTTGAGATTATGCGGCGCGACTAGGGGTGGTGCTTTAAATCGTAGAGTATCCTGTCTACCTGGTCAAATTCGCCCTCGGGGTATTTGTGCTTTATTGAAAGCTGATATCCGTAGGCTTTTCCGATAGAGCCGTTTTCATCAGCCCATGAGTCCCAGATATGGCTGTTTAAGTCTTTAACATTGTTGGACTTCTTCTGCCAAATCCAGAGAAGCTCGTCAATGCAGCTCTTGAAATATGTTTTTCTGAGCGTCATAACAGGAAACTCTTTCTGCAAATCGTAGCGGTTAACAACGCCGAACGCCTTTGTTGTGTGAGCGGGCGTACCGTCCTCCCAGTGAGGGCGCACGTTGCAGTCAATATCCGAGAAGCCGTTAGTCAAAATCTCTTTGCAATTCGCCTTAAATACCTCATCTGCGTAACTCATATAAATCCCTGCTTTCCTGATTTTTATAAATTATACTTTTAATTTCAGCCCTTGTCAATAATTGAGTTTAATAAGCTGTAAGCAGCGGCGAAATGCCCGCTGTCATTTCCTTGTTCGCGTACGGAATATACTTAATCGCTTTGCCGCAGCCCATAATAACGCAGTCGGCGGCGTATTTGTGGACGCGCACCTTAAGTTTAGTAGCAAGGCTTATGAGCCGTGCCATACCTTCAAGCTTTGCAAGCCCTCCCGTCAGGATGATCCCGTCGGTGTAGATGTCGCTGATAAGCTCGGGCGGCGTCTGTTCCAGAACATCGCGGACAGAGGCGGCTATGTCGCCGGCGATCTCCTCGATCGCTTCCTTGATCTCCTCGTTTGTGACGTCGGCGTAGCGTGGCAGACCGCTCAGGGCGTCCCTGCCTTTCAGGCGGAAGGTCTTTGGCTCAGCGGGTGTAACTACGCAGCCGACAGCTTTTTTGCAGGCTTCAGCCATGTTTGTGCCGATTACGAGGTTGTATTTTTTGCGGACGTATTTTACTATCTCGTCGTCCATAGCGCCGCCCGCGCGCTTTACGCTTTTTGAAACCGCAAGTCCTCCCAGCGAGAGCACGCCGATATCTGCGGTTCCGCTGCCGATGTCTGCTATAAAGACTCCGTGAGGCGATGTTATATCCATTCCGCAGCCCAGAGCCGCCGCCTTTGGGGCTTCTATCAAATAAACCTTTTTTGCGCCGAATGAGCCTACGGCGTTTACGACCGCTCGCTTTTCAACCTCGGTTAAAGCGCACGGTATGGCGGTAATAACGCGCGGAGAGGTGATTTTTTCGGTGCATACCTCGTTTATAAGTATAGACACCATCTCCTCAACCAAATCCGATTGAGCGATAACTCCGTTGCCGAGCGGATGAGCGGCGCGGATCCCCAGCGGCGTTTTGCCTATCATTGAGTAAGCCTCGTCGCCGACGGCGAAAACTTCGTTTGTATCGACGTCGTAGGTGACAACGCTCGCTTCGTCGAGCACCTTTCCCTTGTTTTCAATAAATACTCTGGTTCTGTCTGAGCCCAGGTCAATTGCAATATTCATATCTAACTCCCAATTTTGTTTTAATACAGGCTGTCCTTGCGAATTAAAAACTCGCGCAGGGCGCTGTAGCGTTTTGTCCGGCGGTTGTTGTTTACCATGTATTCCACTGTCTGAGGATTTCCAACAAGAATAAGCGTTTTTTTGGCGCGCGTAACCGCGGTGTAAAGCAGGTTGCGGTAGTAAAGCTGAGGCGGCCCGGAAAACATCGGGATAATTACCGCGTCAAACTCATTTCCCTGGCTTTTATGAACGGTAACGGCATAAGCAAAGTCGAGGTCGGCGCACGCTTCAAAGCTGAGGTTGGCGGTTTTGTCGTAAAAGTTTACGCGGATAAGCTTGCTGCGCCTGTCGATCTTTTCGATGATACCTATGTCGCCGTTAAACACGCCTTCGCCCGTTTCGCCGTTGTCGCGGAACCAGCGGATGTCGTAGTTGTTTTTTATCTGCATGACCTTGTCGCCCTCGCGGAAGGTTTTGCTGCCTATAACCGCTTCCGCCTTGTCGTCGGATTTCGGGTTGAGCCTTGCCTGCAATTTAT
>CAZVSQ010000183.1:0-3456 GCA_964629925.1 uncultured Ruminococcus sp. | reverse complement strand
GCAGGAGCCCGCTATATCCCATGATTCGTCCTCGGGCTTGTTGTAGTACCAAAGCCCTTCCTTGGGGACGTAGTTCTGAACTATTTCGTAGCCGATATAAGTCAGCGCGTTTGTAGAGAGCTTGAGGATCTCATCGACCTTGAGGTTGGTTGTGATCTTAGGGCCGATCGTGTCTACGATCTCAACTATCTGGCCGAAGCTTGCGCCCTTCATGTCGGTGACCATCTTGGTGAGCAGCTTTCTCTGACGAGCTGTTCTGTCCCAGTCGTCGCCCGAAATACCGATCTCGTTGCCGTCCTCGCCCTTTGTCAGACCGCGGTCTCTGGCATACCAGAGGGCTTCCTGACCGTTGAGCTTGATCAAGCCGGGTTTTTCGGTGATGGTGGTGCGGTTGCCGTTTGACTGGCCGTTCTTGTACATCTGGTAGTTGATGTAGTCGATCTCGTCCTGCGTTACTTCCATCTCAACGCCGCCCAAGGTGTCGATAATGTCCTTAAAGCTGTCAAAGTCAACAATCGCGTAACGGTCGATTTTTATACCGAAGTTGCTCTGGATCGTTCTGATCGAAAGCGTAGCGCCGCCTAAGGTATAGGAAGCGTTTATTTTGTTATATCCGTAGCCGGGAATATAAACATAGGTATCGCGCTGGAACGAGGTGAGCTTAAGCTTTTTGTGGACAGTGTCGATCGACATCAGGATCATAGTATCGGTTCTGCCGTACTTTTCACCCTGATTGTTGTCCTCGCCGAACAGCATGATGTTAAGGACGTTGGGGTGCTGCAGCAAGTCGCTGCTTTTGTAGATGACGTTTTGAGTGTCGTCGCCTTTTTGAGGCTGCGGATTGTCGTTTGGATCCTCGTCCTTCATGTAGGTGTAGTTACTCTCATACTTATAGTGGGTAACTATATAGGTGTAAGCGCCGATCGCCACCGAGCCCGTAATCAATAAGATTATGGAAAGCACAAGGCAAACAATGCGGATGGCGCGGCCCTTTTTCTTGTACAGCTTAATAACCTGGGTGTTAGAGCTGATGTCTACCAGGTTATCGCTGTTTAGTTTGTTAGCCATAATCATCCTCCTGTAAAGGAATTACAAATTCTTTTCATATACTTGCCGGAATAATCCGTAAAGCGCCTTTATGTGCTGAATGAACAAGACGCCTATCTTTGTTATTATATCACATAATCAGTAAGAATAATTCCAAATTAGAATTATAAAAACTGCCTGTTACAAATTTTGACATTATTTTTTTGCCTGTTATGTAAGATTTTTCAAAAAGCTCACTGAATTTCGTCCAAAGCCAGACTGAACGAGGGCAGAAACTCGTCGAAGAAAACCTCTGCTTCGGGAAGCTTCATTTCGTGAATGGACTGCTCTATAGTTTCCTTCGCCATTTTGAACTCGTCGTTGCCCATGCGCATTTCCTAAATGCATTTAATAAGCGCCGAAAAGCGGTCGGCAGCCTTTACAAAAATCTCGAGCTCGCGGTCGGAGTCGGACGAGGGCTTTAAAATCGAGCGGTACTCGTCGCGGAAATCCTCCGGGAGCAGCTCGATAAGCCTGTCGGCGGCGCTGCTCTCCACCTGCTTGTACACCTTTTGGATAGAGGGATTGGCGTATTTTATCGGCGTAGGCATGTCGCCCGTGATTATCTCGGTCGCGTCATGGAACACGGCTAAAAGCGCGGCGCGTTCGGCGTCAAGCGAGCCCCCGAAGCGCTTGTTGTGTATCAGCACAAGACAGTGTGCCAGCACCGCCACCTGCTGACTGTGCTCGCTGATATTCTCATATTTTGTATTATTCATCAATCCCCAGCGGTTTATGTACTTCATCCGCGAGATCATTGCGTAAAAATGCGATTGATTCATTGCGTTCGCTCCGTTTTATTATAATATAATATCTATAAAATAAATTGCAAATTGTCTTTTGATGTGATATAATAAATTGAATATACCATGTTTAACGCCGATATGCAACCGGTTTGAGCTATTTTTCACTCAGTTTTCACTAAGCAAGCAGGGATGATTCACAACCGTATTATGCTTTGCTTGCATGACAGGCGGCGTTTTACCGAAACGGAGATTACCGATGCCGGAACGAATTTCACGCATACAACCCAAAAAGAACGGCCACTATCTGCTGATAACATTTTTGATTTCGCTTTTGTCCGCGGCAGTTATTTTTGTTCCGTTTATAATAATCAACGGCGGAGTGTTTTATTACTACGGCGATTTCAACGTTCAGGAGATCCCGTTTTATCAAATGATGCACGGGCTTGTCCGCGACGGCGATCTGGGCTGGAACCACCTGACAGACTTGGGCACGGACACTTTGGCGAGCTACAGCTTCTACATGATGGGCAGCCCGTTTTTCTGGATGACAATTCCGTTCCCCAATGAGATAGTGCCCAACCTTATCGGTCCGCTGCTTATCTTAAAATTTGCGTGTGCGGCTTCTGCGGCATATATCTTTCTGCAGCGGTATGTGCGCAACAAAAGCATGGCTGTGCTCGGCGGACTGCTTTACGCGTTTTCGGGCTTTTCGATCTACAACGTATTCTTCTTTCACTTTCACGAGCCGATGATCGTGTTTCCGCTGCTCTTGGCGGCGCTTGACGCTTTCCTTTACGACGGAAGGCGCGGCATTTTCGCCGTGGCGGTCTTTGCTGCGTGCGTGGTCAACTACTATTTCTTTGTAGGTCAGGCACTTTTCCTTGTGATGTATTATCTTATGGTAATGCTGACAAAGACCTGCAAATTCCGAATCAAAGATACGCTTTTGCTCGCCGCCGAGGTCGTTATCGGCTTTTGCGGCACGGCGTTTGTGCTTTTGCCGAGCGTTATCGGGCTTATGGGCAACCCGAGGCTTGACTCGCTGCCCAACGGCTGGGATTCGCTTGCGTATGCAAGAGAGCAAAAGTACTGGCTCATTATCCTAAGCTTTTTGTTCCCTGCCGATTTGCCCGCTATGCCGGTGTTCACGCCGGAATCAAACTGCAAGTGGGCGTCTGTGGCGGGCTGGCTGCCGCTGTTCAGCGTTACGGGCGTAGTGGCTTATTTGCAGCTGAAAAAACGCGACTGGATCAAAAAGCTTATCGTCCTGCTAATGCTGTTTGCCATGATCCCCGTACTGAACAGTATGTTCCAGCTTATGAACAGCTCCATATATTACGCGCGCTGGTTCTATATGCCCGTGCTGATATTCTCACTGGCTTCCGTCCGCGCTATAGAGGATAAAGAGGCAAACTGGAACCGCGCGATCGCCTGGTCCGTAGGGCTTACGATGGGCGCGACGCTGCTTATCGGCGTAATGCCGCTGACTACGGGTGAAGAGGGCAGCAAGACAACAAGCATCGGCGTTCAAAGCTCCTTTGAAAAGTTCTGGCTTTACGCTCTGATGGCTATGATAAGCCTGCTGGTGTTTGTGCTGATATACAAAAAGCTTTGGAACAAACGC
>CAZVSQ010000182.1:2202-3491 GCA_964629925.1 uncultured Ruminococcus sp. | reverse complement strand
ATTTTTGCATTATGTATGGTGTTGAAAATTTGGAATAATCTGTTATAATCTAAATATAGCATAACAATATGCAAAATGTAAATAGCTATTTTAAAGTTTTGAACGGAGTATGCTGAAATGAAAAAAATCGTTATCACAGGAATGGGCGCCGTTACCCCTATAGGTATAGGCGTTGACGAGTACTGGAAAAACCTTACAGAGGGCAAATCGGGTATCGACACCATAAAAAGCTTTGACCCCTCGGAGCTTGCGGTTCAGTTTGCAGGCGAGATAAAAGACTTTAACCCCACCGATTTTCTTGAAAAGGATTTGGTGAGGAAAACCGATCCCTTTATGCAGTACGCTTACATAGCGGCTGAGGAGGCGCTTAAGCAGAGCGGACTTACCATCGAGCCGGAGCGCACGGGCATTGTAATGGGAACCGCCATGGCAGGCGTTTCCACTACCGCCTTTACCCAGGACGCACTTTCGGGCGCTTCTCACAAAAAGGTGGGACCTCGCTTTATCCCGAAAATACTGGGCAATATAGCGGCCGCGAATATCGCAATCGATTATAATATCCAAGGTCCAAGCTTTACCGTGAGCACAGCCTGTTCATCGGGCGGCGACGCTATTTACATAGCCGCAACATATATGCAGGCAGGCAAGGCTGACGTTATGCTTGCCGTAGGAGCCGAAAGCGTGCTTTGTCCGCTGGTTATCTATTCGCTGGCAAACGCAAAGGCTCTTTCACGCCGCAACGACGACCCCGTGACGGCAAGCCGTCCCTTTGACGTCACACGCGACGGATTTGTTATTGGCGAGGGCGGCGGCGCGCTCGTGCTTGAAACCGAGGAGCACGCCAAGGCTCGCGGCGCTAAAATCTACGCCGAAATAGCCGGATGCGGCAACACCTGCGACGCTTATCACGTTACCGCTCCTCACCCCGAGGGCAGGGGCGCTTTGGCTTGCATCCGTCAGGCTATAAACGACGCCGGTATAAAGCCCTCCGACGTCGGATATATCAACGCTCACGGCACAGCCACCCACAAGGGCGACGCTGTTGAGACCGCCGCTATCAAAGAAATTTTCGGCGGCTCTCTCCCCTATGTCAGCTCAACAAAGGGCGCTACGGGACATATGATGGGCGCCGGCGGAATCACCGAGGCTATAGCCTGCGTAAAGGCTATCGAAACGGGGATCATCCCTCCCACAATCAACTTAAACGAGGTAGACCCCGAATGCGAGGGAATCGACTTTGTACCCAACACCGCTAAAAAAGCCGACATCAAATACGCTATGTCAAACGC
>CAZVSQ010000182.1:0-2102 GCA_964629925.1 uncultured Ruminococcus sp. | reverse complement strand
GTATAAAAGGAGATTTTTATGACTTATACCTACGACCATAAAATGTTTCAGGAGACCTTTGAGTCGGAGTTTACCTGGCTCAACGGATTTATGCGCAATGTGCGCCGCTTCGGCTACAAGCCGGCGGTTATTTCTCCTGCAGAAAAAAAGCAGTGGACTTACGGGGAGCTCAACGCCGACTGCAACAGATTTGCCAACGCTTTAAAGAGCGACGGCGTTAAAAAGTCGGATATCGTGATGTTTCAGCTGTTCAACTGCCCCCAGTTCTTGTTCGGCTACATCGCTCCGCAAAAGCTCGGCGCTATAGTCAACCCCGTGAACTTCAACCTTTCGGCAGGCGAAACAGCCGAGATAATGACTCACAACAAGGCTAAGGTATATATTTACGATTCCGAAATAGCCGATACGGCTGTCAAGGCTCTTAAGCTGAGCGCACATAAGCCCGAGATAGTGATAGCCGTTCATAATTCTAAAAAAGAATTTAAAGTTCCCGAGGGACATGTTCTCTACGGGGACTATGTAAAGGGCGCGCCCGAAAGCGACCCGCCTGTTGACTTTGCTCCGCACATTTACGACGAGGTAGTGCGCCTGCAGACCTCGGGCACAACGGGCACTCCCAAGGGCGTTCCGCTCAACAATATCAACGAGGTTCTGTCGGCTCACGACGTTATAATGCATTTTCCGCTTGCTCCCACCGACGTCACCATGAACATGACTCCGTGGTTCCACCGCGGAGGACTGCACTCGGGAGGTCCCACTCCTACCCTTTATGCGGGCGGCGCGCTTGTGATCATGCGCACCTTCAATCCAAAGACAACCTTAAGCTATGTTGAGCGCTACGGCATTTCGTTTTTGACGGGCGTTCCGTCTGTACTTACGCTTCTCGCCTCGCGCCAGGAGAAGCACCCCAGGGATATTTCATCCCTCAAGGGCATTATAACAATGGGCAGTCCGCTTGAAAAGGAAGCCTGCATAATGTTCCAGAAAATGCTCACGCCCAACATCTACAACGGCTACGGCACTACCGAGTCTTTCTGGAACACCTTCCTTCGCCCCTACGACCTGCCCGAGATGTCGGGTACGGCAGGCCGCTCCTGCACCGACGATGAGGTCAGGGTGGTAAAGGTTTACGAGGACAGAAAAGCCGAGCCGGATGAGCTTGCCGCCACCGATAACGTTGAGGAGGGCGAGGTTATCATCAAGTGCCCGGCAAAGTCGACCTACTGCTATGTAAACAACCCCGAGGAAACCGAGGCTAAGTTCTACAAGGGCTGGATGTACACGGGCGATATAGGCACCTGGGACAAGAGGCAGTTCATTACCATTGCCGGCAGAAAAGACGATATGATAATCAGCAAGGGCGAAAATATCTACCCTGCAAGAATCGAGGAAGTCCTCAACACTCACCCCAAGGTTGCCGAGTGTATCGTAACGGGCGTTCCCGACAGCACCAGAGGCGAATCCGTGGCTGCTTACGTCATCCCCGAGGACGACAGCCTGACGGTTCAGGAGCTTATCGACTACTGCAACGAATCGACCAACATCTCAAAATATCAGGCTCCGCGCTACTACCGCTTTGTAAAGGATTTGCCGCGCACAGCGACGGGCAAAAAGCAGCATTTTGTGATAAGGAAGCAGGCAAAGCAGGATTTGGCTGACGGACTGCTGCTAAAAAGGTGATAATATGAAGAACATTTACCGCCGAAGGGCTAACTACTACGAAACCGACCAGATGGGCATTGTCCACCACTCAAACCATATTCGCTATTTTGAGGAGGCAAGGCTTTACTACATGCACAACATCGGCTGCGACGCCGCCGAGATGGAGCGCAACGGAATAATCATTCCGAATGTTGACGCCTACGCAAAGTACGAAAAGCCGATTCGTTTTTACAACGATATTACCATTGAAGTAAAGCTTGTCAAATTCAACGGCGCGATTATGCGCTATGAATATACGGCACGGTTTGAGGACGGTCAGATTGCCGCCACAGGTTACACAACCCATTGCTTTGTCAGTAAGGACTTCAAGCCGATTACATTAAAGCGCAAATACCCCGAGTATTATGATAAACTCAAAAAAGAAGTTGTTTTGTGATAAA
>CAZVSQ010000181.1:0-3500 GCA_964629925.1 uncultured Ruminococcus sp. | reverse complement strand
GGAGCCGGCTCGGGCATTGGCAGGGAATTTGCGCGGATATTAGCCTCGCGCGGCTGGGACCTTATTATAGCCGCCAGAAGCACCGACAAGCTCAACGCCTTAAAGGACGAGCTGAGCGGCGTCAGCGTAAGGGTAATAACAATCGACCTCTCGCGCGAGGAGGACGCCTTTGACCTTTACGAGCACCTCCGCGATGAGAATATCGACATGCTTATAAACAACGCGGGCTTCGGAGCTTACGGCGAGTTTGCGGATGTACCGCTTGAGCGCGAGCTTGAGCTTATCCACACCAACGTCTGCTCGCTCCATATACTTACAAAACTGTTTCTGCGCGACATGATCAAGCGCGACAGCGGCACCGTGCTCAACGTAGGCTCAATGGCGGGCTTTTCCCCGGGGCCTAAGCTGTCCGCTTACTACGCCTCAAAAAACTATGTGGTGCGCCTTACCGAGGCTATCCACGAGGAGCTGCGCAGGAAAAAGAGCAATGTAAAGGTTTCGGTGCTGTGCCCGGGACCCGTCAACACAAACTTCAACGATGTGGCTAATGTCAGCTTTTCGGTAAAGGGGCTCGACCCGCGTTTTGTTGCCGAGTACGCGCTTAAAAAGACGGAAAAGGGCAAGATGGTCATTATCCCCGGCAAGCTTATGAAGACCGCCAAATTCTTTGAGCGCTTCCTCAGCGAAAAGGCGCTTACAAAAACCTCTTACGACATTCAAAACAGTAAAAGCGGTAAATAGGTATGATAAAACTGATCAAGCGGATATACGACTGGTACATGCCGTTTTGGAAAAAAATGAATCACGACAACGTGTTTGCTATCGCGGCTCAGGCTGCGTTCTTTATCGTGCTGTCCGCGGTTCCGCTTGTTATGTTCCTTGTGTCGCTTTTGCAGTACGTCAACATCTCGCCCGACTTTCTAAAAACTATTCTGGGCACTGAGAGAAGCGTTATCGAGTTTAATGATTTTAACGCCTCTATTTCCGATTTGTACGGTCAGAACTTAAGCATTTCCATAATCACCATCATAGCTACTCTCTGGTCGGCTTCAAAGGGGATACACGCAATAACAAACGGGCTAAACCGCGTTCACGATACCTACGAAAACCGCAACTGGCTTGTTATACGCCTGAGGGCAATGCTGTTTACGTTTGTGTTTTTGCTGATCCTTTTTGTGACCGTTATCATCATCTTCCTCGGCTCACTGCTCAATAACCTTATAAAGCCATATATCAGCGATCTGCCGTATTATGTGGTGGTTATTTACAGCCTGCGCTATATCCTGATGTTTTTATATCAGGTGTTCCTTTTTGCGCTTATGTACAGGGGCATTCCCAACCTGAGCCGTCAGGAGCGCAAAAAGTACAGCCTGCGGTGTCAGCTTCCGGGCGCGGTGTTCTGCGCCGCCTCGTGGCATGTTTTGCTGTTCGCTATTTCGGTTTATGTAACGGACTTCAACGGCTTTTCGATTTACAAGGGGCTTACCCAGCTTGCCATAGTCATGGTGTTCATGTACTTCTGCATGGTCTGCATGATGATAGGAGCCGAGATAAACGTTTACTTCCACAATGAAATAGACTGGTTTATGAGGCGCGCGAGCATACGCTATTTGATTAAAAGACATAAGCTTAAAAAGGCGGCAAAAAGCAAGACTGATGATAAATAATTATTGACGTTTTTACCGAAAAGGTGTAGAATATTCTCGGATAAAACAAATTAACTGAAAGGGCGAACAAAATGGACAACTGCGTATTTTGCGGCATTGCTGACGGTGCGATCCCGTCAAAAAAAGTATATGAGGACGACCTGATCCTCGCGTTTTACGACCTTGAGCCTCAGGCTCCCGTGCATGTGCTCGTTATTCCCAAGCAGCATATCTCATGCGCAAATGAAATCGACGGGAGCAACAGCTCGGTTATAGCTCATATTTTTGAGAAGATCCCCGAAATAGCAAAAGCTTTGGGACTTGAAAACGGCTACAGAATAGTAAACAACTGCGGACAGCACGGCTGCCAGAGCGTTAAGCATATGCATTTCCATATTCTCGGCGGCAGACAGCTCGGCGGTCAGATGGTATAATCGGAGGGGTTGTAATGGATACTTATCATATCAATATAGCGGGCGTTGAGCGCGACCTTATCAAATATCCCGTAAACGACAAAATCGATATAGCGGCGTTCATTCTTTTCGGCGACGTTGAGGTCACCGAGAAGGCGGCTGCGGAGCTTTTAAAGCGCTGCCCCGAGCATGACGTTGTTGTTTCCGCAGAGGCAAAGGGAATCCCGCTCTGCTACGAAATGGCGCGTCAGGGCTGCCGCGAGTATGTTATAGCGCGCAAAAGCGTTAAGGTTTACATGCGCAACTGCGTGGATGTAGCGGTAAACTCCATAACGACCTCCGAGGTTCAGCGCCTTTATCTGGGCGATACCGACGCCGATTTCCTTAAGGGCAAGCGCGTGCTTATCGTTGACGACGTTATCTCGACGGGCGAAAGCCTTGCGGCGCTTGAGGCGCTTATGGATAAAATCGGCGTTGATGTTGTGGGCAAGGCTTGCGTGCTCGCCGAGGGCGACGCCAAAAACCGCGACGATATCATCTTCCTCGAGGAGCTTCCCGTTTTTGAAAAATAATGAATTATGTGTAGGATTCGCGTTTATACGAATCCTACAATCTTTATATGAAATTGTAAGGTGAATTACATGCCGCTTATAACCGAAGCAGAACTTAAAAAACAAATAAAAAGCCGCAGCTTTTCGCCTGTTTATGTTATTTACGGCAGCGAGCAGATGTATGTTAAGGAGTACACTAAAAAGCTCGTTGAGGCGGTAGCGGGAAAGCAGCCGAGTGATTTCAACTTCCACACCTTCGGCGGCGAGGTGAACCTTGACGCGCTTGCCTCGTCAATCGGCGTTGTGCCGTTTATGAGCGAGTACAACTGCGTTGTCGTTACGGATATTTTCCTTGATATGCTCGGTTCAGCCGACCTCGACAAGCTTAAGGAGATATGCAAAACCAAAGCCGAGGGAACGGTGCTTATAATCTCAATGCCGTCATATGTGCCGAAGCGCAACGCAAAAGCCTTTGAGGCTATCGTGAAGCGCGCTCAAAAGGACGGCTCGGTAATCAAGTTCGAAAAGCCGGGCGACGACAAGCTCGAAAAGCATATAGCAAAGTGGGCTAACACTCAGGGCAAGTTTATTTCGCGCCTAAACGCCGCTCATCTTATAAAGCTGTGCGGCAACGACCTCAACCGCCTTAAAAATGAGGTCGACAAAATCTGCGCCTACACCCCGGGTGAGGAAATCCAAACGGAAACTATCGACAAGCTTGTCGCTCAGACGCTTGAGGCGCGCATATTCAGCCTTTCCGATCAGGTGCTTGCGGGCAGAGGCGACGAGGCTTTTATGACGCTCGATCAGCTTTTCAATCAAAAGGAAGAGCCGGTTATGATGCTCTATGTGCTGTCAAACGCTTTTATTGACGCATATCGCGTGCGTGC
>CAZVSQ010000180.1:0-3510 GCA_964629925.1 uncultured Ruminococcus sp. | reverse complement strand
CTCTATGGTTCAAACGGCGTATGTAAGGTTGACGGCGTTACCGAAAAGCGTATCGGAAGCAGCAAAATCGAATATTATGTGCTTAAGCCCGTAAGTGCAAACACCTCAACGCTTTTTGTGCCTGTTTCAAATCAGCAGCTTGTAGGTAAGATCCGCTGTGTGCTGACTGCTGAAGAGGCAGAAAGAATACTTGACAATCTGCCTGAATGCGGCGAGTGGAACGACAACAAGATTGAACGCAGCGATAGCTTTAAGGCTGTGATCTCATCGGGCGACAGCGTTGAGCTTATCCGGCTCATCCGCCTTATAAGCCTTCACGAGCGCGAGCAGGTAAAAAAGGGAAAACGGCTGCATATTTCAGACGAGCGCTTCCTTAAAGAAGCGGAAAAAATGATCTGCGAGGAGTTTTCGATCGTTCTTAACACAAGCCGCGAATCGGTGCTTTCGCGCATATTGAATTGACACACTTAACGGAGTTCGGCTTTCGGACTCCTTTTTTACTGTGTAGGAAACTGCTTGTTTTGACGTTGCCGTTTTATTCTGTTTTCAATTAAAACAGGGCTTCCCAAAGGCGGGATCTGGTGGAGCGTCACGCTGCTTTCTTGTTGACAAACGCATGGTAAAAATAGTACAATAAAGTGTAACTTTTTTTATGCGAGGTAAACACATGAAAATATCAAAACGCTTTTCGGCTATAGCTCTCGCCGCAGCAATGCTCGCTTCCTTAGCATCCTGCTCGGGCGGCAGCTCATTCTCACAAGACAGCGCTTCGTCACCTTATTCTTCGGCTTCTTCGATCATCGAAACGACCGACGCCACCAAGCCCCCTGAAACCGATATCGTAGACAAACTGCTCTCCGAGATGACTCTTGAGGAAAAGGTGGGGCAGATGTTCTATTCCTCGGTGCCTGTCGGAGCAGGTGAGGACTGGATAACAAAATACCACATGGGCGGCTATGTTTTGTTTGGAAATGATTTTGACGACAAATCAGCCGACGATGTGCGCGCCATGATACAGGGCTATCAGATGAAGTCAAAGGTACCGCTGCTTATCGGAGTTGACGAGGAAGGCGGCACCGTGCTCAGGGTAAGCTACCACGAGCAGCTGCGCGAATCGGGCTTTGACTCACCTAAAAATTTCTACCAAAACGGCGGATGGGACGCGATCGACGCCACTGAAACAGAAAAGGCGGAGCTGCTTACCTCGCTGGGGATAAACGTAAACAACGCTCCCGTTTGCGACATCACCTCAAACCCCGATTCGTTTATTTACGACCGCTCCTTCAGCGGCGACCCCGATGAAGTCAGCACCTTCGTAAAAAAGGTAGTGGATATATGCAAGGATAAAAAGCTAGGTACCGTGCTCAAACACTTCCCGGGCTACGGCGACAACACCGACACCCACGAGGACATGTCCTACGACATCAGGCCGCTTGACGATTTCAGAAACAGGGATTTTATCCCGTTTAAAGCCGGAATAGAAGAGGGCGCCGACAGCATTATGGTCGCGCACAATATCATGGCTGACGTCGACGCCGATTACCCCGCGTCGCTCTCAAAAAAGGTTCACGACATTATCAGAAACGAGCTTGGCTTCGACGGCGTTATAATGACCGACGACTTGGCAATGCAGGCGATCACAAAATATACAGGCACCGAAGCGGCTGCGGTTACGGCTGCAAAATGCGGCAACGATATTCTCTGCTGCACCGACGTCGAGGCGCAGTATCCCGCAGTTCTTGAAGCCGTAAAAAACGGTGAGATACCTCAGGAGCAAATCGACGCCTCGGTAAAACGCATTCTGAAATGGAAACATAATTTAGGATTGATATAAAAAACAATAAATCGGTTCGGGAACAATGCGGTTGCGGCATGATCATTCTGTCTGCACGACCGAAAATCCGAAATGAAAAAAGGAAGGTATTATGGATTATTCAAAGGTTTTAGCACAACAGTTCAATATAAAAGAGGAGTACGCCGCTAATATAATAGCGCTGCTCGACGACGGAAACACCATCCCGTTTATCGCGCGTTACCGCAAGGAAATGCACGGCTCAATGGACGACCAGCTTATCCGCGAGTTCAGCGAAAAGCTTGAATACCTGCGCAATCTCGACAAGCGCCGCGAGGAGATACGAGGACTTATCGAGGCTCAGGAGAAGCTGACCGACGAGGTAGCCGCATCGCTTGAAAAGGCTCAGACCTTAAGCGAGCTTGAGGATATTTACCGTCCGTTCCGCCCCAAGCGCAAAACGCGCGCCGGAGTAGCCAAGGAGCGCGGACTTGAGCCTCTTGCTCTCGGCATTATCAAGCAGGAAAAGGGCTTTTCTCCGGCAAAAGCGGCAGAAGAATATATTGACGCGGAAAAGGGCGTAAACTCCGCCGACGAGGCTTTGCAGGGCGCAATGGACATTATCGCCGAGCAGATCTCGGACAGCGCCGAAATCCGCAAGCGCCTGCGCGACATTGTGCGCTCTCAGGGCGTGCTGACCTCCGTTGCCGCCGACGCTGACAAGGACAGCGTGTACTCAATGTATTACGAGTTCAGCGAACCCGTTAAGAAAATCGCGGGGCACCGTGTTCTCGCCGTAAATAGAGGAGAGAAGGAGGGCTTTTTAAAGGTGAACCTGACTCTCGACGAGGATCAGCCGCTGCGCGTGATAAACAGACTTCTTGACAGAAATACAAATCCGCTCTGCAGCGACATCTTAAAAGCCGCGGGCGAGGACGCATACCGCCGCCTTATCTTCCCGTCGATTGAACGCGAGATCCGCTCCGAGATCACCGATACCGCCGCCGAAAACGCCATGAAGGTGTTCGCGGTCAACCTAAAGCAGCTTCTTATGCAGCCTCCCGTAAAGGGCAAAACCGTTCTCGGCCTCGACCCGGGTTACCGCACGGGCTGCAAGGTCGCCGTTGTTGACGACACGGGCAAGGTGCTCGACACCGCGGTTATTTATCCCACTCATTCCGACCGCAAAATCGCCGAGAGCAAGCAGATCTTGCTAAGATTAATAAAGAAGCACAACGTCGACATCATCTCGATAGGAAACGGCACAGCAAGCAAGGAGACCGAGATGTTCGCCGCCGACCTGCTCAAAGAGCTTGACCGCAAGGTGTATTACATGGTAGTCAGCGAAGCGGGCGCGTCGGTTTACTCCGCCTCAAAGCTAGCCGCGACCGAGCTTCCGGAGCTTGACCTCACACTCAGAAGCGCCGTTTCAATCGCAAGGCGCCTTCAGGATCCGCTTGCCGAGCTTGTAAAAATCGAGCCGAAGGCGATCGGCGTAGGGCAGTACCAGCACGACATGCCGCAGAAAAGGCTCGGCGAAACCCTCGACGGCGTTGTCGAGGACTGCGTGAACTCCGTTGGAGCCGATCTTAACACCGCTTCACCGGCGCTGCTTGCCAGAGTATCGGGACTCAACGCCACGGTCTGCAAAAATATCGTAGCTTACCGCGAGGAAAACGGCGCGTTTAGTTCTCGTGCAGAATTAAAGAAAGTTCCCA
>CAZVSQ010000179.1:0-3521 GCA_964629925.1 uncultured Ruminococcus sp. | reverse complement strand
CAGGGACTCGAACCCCGGACCAACCGGTTATGAGCCGGTGGCTCTGACCAACTGAGCTAATGGCGCGTTTTTGTGCCTAATTATTATATCAGAAAATAATTCCCCTGTCAACGCTAAAATTTTGTGTTTTTTCGCAAAACAACAGTTGCACTTTTTTATACAGTTTGATATACTGTTATAGGAATTTTTTAGAAGTGAGGATAAAGTTATGGCTGTAATCAATCCGTTTAAGGGTATGAGATTCGACACCGATAAGGCAGGCACGCTTAAAACTCTTTGCTGTCCGCCGTATGATATTATCAGCGAGGAGCAGAGAAAAGAATTTATCAAACAGAACGAGTACAACGTTATCCGCCTTGAGCTTCCCAAGGAGGGCGACGATGTTTATGCCCGCGCCGGCGAGATCCTTGATCTGTGGCGCTCAAAGGGCGTTCTTATCCACGAGGATAAGCCTGCCATATATATCTATGAAATGGAGTTCAACGCCTACAGCAAGCGCAGAAGCGTTAAGGGCATTATCGCGCGCGTCAAGGTCGAGGAGTTCTCAAAGGGCATTATCCTGCCGCATGAGTTCACCCTCTCAAAGGCTAAGGCAGACCGCTTTAACCTTATGAAGGCTACAAACTGCAACTTCAGCCAGATTTACGCGCTCTATATGGACAGCGAGCACACCACGCTCAAAACTATCGACGACAAGTCCAAAACCGACGCTCAGTATCAGTTTACCGACGACGACAACATCACCCACCGCATTTGGGTTTGCACCGACGAGGACGTTATCAATAAGCTTGTAAACGACTTTGCCGACCGCAAGCTCTATATCGCCGACGGCCACCACCGCTACGAAACCGCTCTCAATTACCGCAATTACTGCCGCGAGAACGGCATTTCCAAGGAGGGCGACGCTCAGGATTACCAGATGATCTATCTGGTCGACATGGAGCACCCGGGTCTTATCGTATTCCCGACCCACCGCATGGTGCGCGATCTGGCGGATTTTGACAAGGATAATGTTCTCGAAAGCTGCGAAGAATATTTTGATATAGAGCGCTTTGACAGCGTGGGCAACATGAATTCTACCCTCGCAAAGCAATACAAAGCCGGCAAAAAAGCCTTTGGCTTCTACTGCGGCAAGGGCGAGTGGTACCTGCTTACCTTAAAGGACATCTCCGTAATGGACAGCGTATTGCCCGACCTCAGCCCTGCCTCGCGTCAGCTCGACGTAAGTGTGCTTCACAGTCTTGTGCTCGAAAAGACAATGGGTATCGACAAGGAGAACATGGCTAACCAGATAAATCTGACTTACACCAAGTTCTTTGAGGAAGCTATTATGGCGGTCGACAAGGGCGAGTTCCAGTGCTCGTTTATCCTTAATCCCACACGCGTTACCGAGATCCGCGACGTAGCTGCCGCGGGCGAAAAAATGCCCCAGAAGTCCACATACTTCTATCCTAAGATGATCACGGGCATGGTTATGAACGATATCGGAGTTGATTGATCCATGCGTATCCTGACCGTTTTTACGGGCGGAACGATAGGCAGCAGCCTGAGCAAAGGCGCGATTTCCCCAAAGGCGGAAAACGCCTTTTTGCTGCTGAAATTATATAACGAAAAATACGGAGCGGCGGAGTTTGATACCGTCGCTCCTTATACCATTTTGAGTGAAAACCTCAGCGCCGAATACCTCGAAAAGCTCCGCTCCTGCGTTGAGGAGAATTTAAACAGCGGCTATGACGGGATCATCGTCACCCATGGCACCGATACGCTGCAATATTCCGCCGCGTATCTTGATTTGACTCTCGGCTTGACCGAAACTCCCGTGGTGCTTGTTTCGTCGAATTATCCGCTATTAGACAGCCGCGCCAACGGGCTTGAAAACTTCGCCGCGGCGGTTGATTTTATCCGCTCAAAACAGGGCAGAGGCGTGTTTGTTTCGTATCTGAACCGCGGCGATGAGGGCGCGGCTATCCACCGCGGAGCCGAGGTCTTGCCTCATCAGCCGTTTGACGACAGGATTTTCAGCCTGTTTGACAACATTTACGGCACAGTCAAGGGCAGCGTTTTCGTGAAGAACCCCGGTTACCGGGAAAGAGAGCGAGCTAGCCTGAGCGGAAAGCTGAGCGGCAGGGTCATTTTCCTGCGCCCGTATGTAGGCATGACGTACCCTGAAATCCCCGGCGATACAAAGGCGGTGCTGCTTGAGGGCTGGCACTCGGGCACTCTGCCTACTGCACACAGCGAGCTTGTGAAGTTCTGCGAAAAAGCAAAGGAGCGCGGCGTTCCCGTGTATCTTACGGGCAGTATGCCGGGCTTTGAATACGAAAGCAAGCGGCTTTTTGACAGCCTGGGAATAAAGGTCCTGCCGCCGATGTCGCCCATAGCGGCGTATGTTATGCTGGAAGTCGGTAAATAGCCGGTTATCGGAAAAACAACCGAACGCTACCAAACGCTGGCGACCGCTAGCGAATCTAGCCGATATAAAGATAAATATATAAATAAAGATAAAGACGAAGAAAAATAGGAAGAGCCGTCAGCCTGCGCTGACAATTGCCGCCGCCGACTCCGTTTATATTCTTTCTTTTAATCTACGAAAAATGCCGCCCCAAACGGAGCGGCGTTTTATTATGTATTATTACTGATAATCAAATACGTTTGCCCAGCTGAGCAGCAGCTCGCGTTCCTCGGGGTTGCCCTTAACAGACTGCGAGGCGGCGACTATAGGCATCCAGTTGTTGATGTACTGGCGCGCGGTGTCGCTTTTAAAGCAGTAGAGCTTAAGATACTTTTCAGCCAGATCCTTCTGACCGCTGAGTACAAACAGCAGGTAAGTTCTTGCGGCGTCGGCGGCGCCGTTGCCCTGAGTGGCGTGCGACCAGTCGATTATATAGGGAGTGCCGTCGGGCGTGATGATCACGTTTGAGGGGTTGAAGTCGCCGTGGCAGACCTTGTTGTGGGTTTTCATGCTGGCAAGGCGCGTATGCAGCTCATAGCGCGTTGTGGCGTCCAGATCAGCCTGGCTGATCTTATCCTGCATTTTATCCTTAAGGCGCTTTAACAGCGGACATTTTTTGCTGAGGATCTTCAGCTGAACGTCGACGAACAGGTTCATGTACTCGTCGATTTTGTCGGGGTTCTCGTCCATAAGCTCCTTGAGCGTCTTGCCCTCGATGTAGTCCGAGATGATAGCCCACTTGCCGTCGAATTTGGTGACCTCCTCGATTTTGGGGATATTGAGGCCTGTTTCCTCAACGCGTGCCTGGTTGAGCGCCTCGTTGAGGATATCCGACTTCGGGAACGATTCGTCAAAGACCTTGGCGCAAAGCTCGCCGTCGCGGTATATTTTTTTATGCTTTCTTTCAGCTATTACATTATCAAGTTTCATTTATAAGGCTCCTTTCAGCATTAAACCGCGTTTTTGTTGTTGCCGTAGTAAGCGTTGAGGTACATCTGCTTGATTTCGCTCATAAGCGGATATCTCGGGTTAGCGCCTGTGCACTGGTCATCAAACGCCTGCTCGGTCA
>CAZVSQ010000178.1:2571-3532 GCA_964629925.1 uncultured Ruminococcus sp. | reverse complement strand
ACCGCGTGGAGCTTGTCAGAAAGCAAAAGGGTATGAAGCAGAAAGAATTGCTCGCGCAGCTTCAGGTCAACGGTGTTGATATGAATGCTTCGGGGCTTTCCAAATTGGAAGGGCAAATTCGTTTTGTTACAGATGTTGAGTTGGTTGCGCTTGCCGATATCCTCGAGGTTTCGGTTGACTACCTTCTTGGAAGAGAAAAGTAATTATCGTATGATAGAGAGCTTTCGGCTCTCTATTTTTTTATTGTAAAGAACATCGGTTTGTGGTACAATAATATCGATAAAAAATGAGGCGGTGCTTATTATGATAAAAAAAGCCAAAAAAAGCTTGTCTGTTCTTCTTGCTGTTTTCACTGTTTTAACGGCGTTGACAGCGAGTATCGATTTCAGCTCTGTAAAAGCTGATGCCGCAAGCTGGAACGGAACAAACTACGGCGGCGGCTCTGTTTCCGGCTACAGGACGTTTTTGGAAGCCTTCGGAATTGATTATGATACATATATGAAATGGATGGACGACCATGATAAAAACAGTCCAAATCCCGACTATTATATAGGAACACGCTATGTTGCCTATGATCACCGCAATCCTCACGGTGATTGCAAAGGAGCATACAGCGCGCTTGACGTCCCGGGTTCGGAGGGGCTAAACTGCACCGGCTTTGTATGGCATGTTCTCTATAAATCGGCATATCATTCAGGTGCGTCGCGTTCACAGCTAAACAGTCTGCCGGTCATGGGCAATGTAGTGCCGACATGGGCAAATCTGGGCGTTTACCGAATCTACTTTCCTACAAAGCAAGCGGCTCTTGATTCAGGTATTCTTGAAAAGGGCGACCTGCTATGGATCTACGGTACTAAGCATAACGACAACTCTATTTTCTATGGTGATAATACTCTCCTTGACAGTATTTGGCTTTCTGCCTGCGCAAAATGTTACGGACTAATAAACGCATGCGGCGAAT
>CAZVSQ010000178.1:2232-2561 GCA_964629925.1 uncultured Ruminococcus sp. | reverse complement strand
ATATAAACGAGAATAATCCAAATAACAGCGGTGGTTTTGGAGCTAAATACTGTGTATTTGATTCCAAAGAAAAAGCTGAGGCGGCGAAAAAAAGCTCTGCAGGCTCGGCTGCATGGGATTCCCGAATCGGTACGATAGCGCTTGACGGCAGCGGCTGCGGCACGTTCCGTATCGGAAGCGCCCCGTCAAAAAGCGAGCTTTGGAAGAACGGGAGACCTCAGACCGGCCTTAGCTATTTCAGCGCCGCCGCCAAAAAAGTCGATTCTTCCAAGACTTATTATGCAGTCCAATGGAGCACCGCGAAGGGCATAGAGCCGGATACCGAGATA
>CAZVSQ010000178.1:400-2222 GCA_964629925.1 uncultured Ruminococcus sp. | reverse complement strand
GCACCCCACCGGAGCCCCGCGGCACGCGCGCCGGTCGACACCGACATCTACACCTTTTCCGATTCCGGAAAGCGCACATCTACAGGTTACCGGATCTATAACTTCAAAACCAAAAGAACCGTGGCGACTCCGGAAATCACAGAATTGAAAAGCACTGAAAAAGGCGTAAAAATTCGATGGAACAAGGTCGACGGCGCTTATAAGTACCGTATCTATTATAAGGGTAAAAACGGATGGGTACGAATGGGTGAAACACCATCTGCGAATTTTGTTGATGAGATCGTATCTTACGGAAGCACATATACATATACGGTACGCTGTGTCGACAAAGACGGCGAGTTTATTTCAGATTACAATAAAATCGGATGGAAACATACATACACCGGTATTGCAACTCCGCAGATCACCGGCGTTTTTGAAAAACCTGACGGAATAAATATAAAATGGACTCCTGTTCAGGGAGCCGCAAAATACCGTGTATATTCTAAAACCAACGGCGGCGGATGGAACAAAATAGGGGAGACAGACTCCGCCGGATTCATAGATGATACTGTATTGCCGGGTAATATATACACATATACAATCCGCTGTTTAAACAGTAAGGGCTGTTTGATAAGCGGTTACGACCGCGACGGCAAAAGCTGCCAAATCAACTCACTGCCCGAGCCAATAATAAACGGAATCGAAAGCAAGATCGACGGACTGCTCCTGAGTTGGAAGCCGGTTGAGGGAGCGGCAAAATACCGTTTATACTTTAAAAACAGCCGTGGCGGTTGGAGCTCTTTGGGCGATACGGCAGAAACATCATTTTTGGATGATAATGTAACCGCAGGTCATTCCTATATATATACTATCAGGTGCCTCAACAGCAGCGGCCGTCTAATAAGCGGTTATTACGCGAACGGCTGGACAGGAACATATATAGGGGTAAATACTCCGCGGATCACTTCTCTTGTCGCAGCGTCATCAGGCGTTAAAATATCGTGGGCTCCCGTTAACGGGGCAAAGCTTTACAGGGTGTTCTATAAAGGAAGAAACAATTGGGTAAAGCTGGGCGATACAAACGGAAATACATATCTTGATACCGATGTCCGTGACGGCGGAAAATATACCTATACCGTCCGCTGTGTTGGCGAACATAACAACTATATAAGTTCGTTTGATGCAAACGGCAGTACGATCCAATATCATAAATAAAAAAATGGCCTCCGCACGGGGGCCATTTTTATAATATAAGTATATTCTTCTTTTGATAGAACAACATCATATAAAAAAGTCATCGATAATACCGATGACAATGCACTCTCACAATTTACATTATATCATACCGAAAAATAAATTGCAAGATGATTTTTAAAAATAAAATTTAAAATATTTTTATAAAAAGTATTGACAATGTTAAAATCTATGGTATAATATAGACAAAGAAAAGACAAAGCAAGGAGGTCTTCCAGATGAAAGTTAAGATTTTTCAAATCAGAGCTATTAAAGATTTCATTCGGAGCTTACCCCCCAATGTAGAATCCCAAAGCTTTTGGGTGAAGGGGAACGGATCTTATTAAGTCAGATCAGCTAATCATTTTATTGTTATTAAAACATATTTTTTGAATTTGGATTAAGACTCGTATCTGTTGCAGGGAAAGCAGGAACACATAATCAACTTTCATTTTTTGATATATTAGTTTTCCCGCCTTGGTAAGAAACTTTTCGGTGAACCTCAGAAGTGTTTGGGAGTCGTTGGATTTCTTACAATTTAATATCGAATCAATTTCTGCTTATAGTGGAACCTTTCATCTTATTGATAGGAGATTAGTCCCATGAG
>CAZVSQ010000178.1:0-390 GCA_964629925.1 uncultured Ruminococcus sp. | reverse complement strand
GCAGCAAGAGTGTTTGGGATCAACGGACTTCTTACAATTTAATATTAAGTTACTTTTGAATAACCGATCTTATTGATAGGAGATTAGTCCCATGAGAAGTTTAAGCTTTTAACCGATTATTCTACGAAACCGGAGAAGGTCCAATGTAATACTTAATTGTTTGATCGGAACATTCTAAGCAAAGCGAGGATAATTCCAATGTACACGGTAAGGACGTTTTAAGATTTCAATAGTAATTGGAGTGAGTCCCAAGTATAGTTTAAATTTAAAGTAGAATCAAGGCCGGCAAGTGCACTGCCGGCCTTATTTTTTCGTTTTCATGTCGTTTTATCCTTTAACATAAAAGCACCGCCATCCGACGGTGCTTTTTAATGTGATAATAATATATTT
>CAZVSQ010000177.1:0-3552 GCA_964629925.1 uncultured Ruminococcus sp. | reverse complement strand
ATATAGCCTTTGTCTGCACGGGCAACACCTGCCGCAGTCCAATGGCTGAGGGTATTTTCAACAAAGCCGCCGAGGAGCGCGGATCGAATGTCCGCGCGGTAAGCTTCGGAATGGCGGCGGTCGCGGGCATGCCTCCCTCAAAAAACGCGGTCGAGGTCTGCGGCGAAATAGGAGTTGACATCAGCGCTCACCGTTCGCACTTCATCTACGACTTCCAGCTCGGCGACTTTGACAAAATCTACTGCATGTCGCAGGAGCACGCGCTGATCCTCTCCCAGAGCATCGGCTATCCGCTCGAGAATATCGAGGTATTGAACGTCGCCGACCCGTACGGTCAGAGCGTTGAGATTTACCGCATGTGCCGCGATATCATAGTCACCTGCGTCGACGAGATTTTAAGGGCTTATGAGAATTGAGCGGATGAGCGCAGAACACCTTGACGGTGTTGAGGCGCTTGAAAAAAGCTGCTTTTCGCACCCCTGGTCGCGCCAAAGCCTTGAATCGGAGCTTGAAAACGAGCAGTCGCTTTTTTACGCGGCGGTCGAGGACGGACAGGTCATCGGCTATATCGGCATGAGCTTTGTGCTTGACGAGGGCTATATCTACAACGTCGCGGTTGACGGGAATCACCGCAAAAATGGCGTCGGCAGCGCGCTTATCCGCACTCTCGTCACCCACTGCAAAAAGGAAGGCTTTGCCTTTCTGACGCTTGAGGTGAGGGAGAGCAACGCGGCGGCAAGGTCGCTGTATCGGCATTTCGGCTTTATCAAGGTGGGTGAGAGGAAAAATTACTATTCAGACCCGACCGAAAACGCCGTTTTAATGACATTATATTTCTGACGGAGAATTAAAATGAAGATACTCGCAATAGAATCATCCTGCGATGAAACCGCGGCGGCGGTGGTTGAGGACGGCAGAAAGGTGCTTTCCTCGGTCGTCGCCTCTCAGGTGGAGGAGCACAGGCTCTACGGCGGCGTAGTGCCCGAAATAGCTTCGCGCCGTCACGCTGAGGCAATCGTGCCCGTTGTGTCGCAGGCGTTGGAGCAGTCAAAGCTTGCGCTTGATGACATTGACGCGCTTGCCGTTACATACGCGCCCGGGCTTATCGGGGCGCTGCTTGTCGGCGTAAACTTTGCAAAGGGGCTGTCGCTTTCAACAGGGCTGCCGCTTGTTCCGGTTCATCACCTGCGCTCGCACATAGCGTCCAATTATATTTCTAATCAAGAATTAAAACCGCCTTTCCTCTGCCTTGTGGTATCGGGAGGTCACAGCCACATCGTTATGGTCGATGACTACACCAAAATGAGAATCATCGGCAGGACACGCGACGACGCGGCGGGCGAGGCGTTTGACAAGGCGGCGCGCACAATGGGAATGCCCTATCCCGGAGGTATCGAGCTTGACAAAGTCGCCGAGTCGGGCGATCCTCACGCGTTTAAGCTTCCGCGCCCTACGGTGCATGACGCGCCGTATGATTTCAGCTTCTCGGGGTTAAAAACCGCGGTTATCAACCTGCTTCACAACTCAGCCCAAAAGGGCGTTGAGCTAAACAAAGCCGACGTTTGCGCGTCCTTCCGCTACGCGGTCGTAGACTGCCTGTGCACAAACTTTTTAAAGGCGGCAGACGACCTCAACGTCGATAAGCTTGTAATAGCGGGCGGCGTTTCGGCAAATTCGCTTTTGCGCAGAACTCTTTTTGAAGAATGTGAAAAGCGCGGCTTTAAGTTCTATATGCCCGACAAATCACTCTGCGGCGACAACGCCGCAATGGTAGGGGCGCAGGGCTATTACGAATACCTCGCGGGCAAAACCGCGGGAACAGACCTGAACGCTTATGCTACAATGAGCATTGAAAAATAAAGGAGGTATATTTATGAGTGAAGAATTTAACCCTTATGTAAACCCCGAAAGCAATCAGACCGCGCAGCCCGGTTACGCCGCGCCTCAAAGTCCGTGGCAGCAGCCTCAGCCGCCTGTACAGCCTCAGCCGCAGCAGCAGATGCCGTTTCAGCCTCAGGCTTATGTTTATCCGCCGCAGCCCACAAACGCTCAGCGTGTAAACTACCGCGCCTACGCGGCGCAAAAAAGCAGCTCCGGAGCGGCAAAGGCTTTTGGGATAGTGTCGTTTATCATCGGCTGCTTTGTGCTGATGATCGCAAGCATGATTTTCTTCAACTTCCGCACAACGGTCACTCAAAAATACAATTACGCGCTTACATGGGGCTTTATAACAGGACTGCCTGCGGTTATTTTCGGCGTTGTTTCAATTATGAAAAAAACCGAGAAAAAGATATTCCCGATTTTGGGCATAGCGTTTGGCGCAATTTTGCTTTTGGCGGCGTTTATTACTTACTTCTTTATGGTAAACACCGCGCCCGAGGTAACGCGCTATTACTATTGATCACAAAATAATCCATTAAAAGGAGAAAGCATAATATGGACGAGATTTTTACGGAAAAGACCATGGCGGCAGATCCGCTTGAGGAGCAGACGCCAAAGGAGGCTCCCGCCGAGGCGGCAAACCCTTACGAGGCAAGACCAAACCCTGCCGCTTTTGCGCAGCCCAAGCCTCAGTATCAGCCGCCGCAGCCGCAGTATATGCCACCTCAGTATCAGCCGCCGCAGTACCAACAGCCGCAGTACCAACAGCCTCCGCAATACAGACCGCCTCAGCAGCAGTATATGCAGCAGCCGCCTCAGTATCAGCCGCCGCAGTACCGTCCGCAGCCTAACGAGTACTACAGGCCGGTCCAGCCACAGTACCATCAGGTTTACAGACAGCCTGTTCCGGGCGGCGGAGCTGCAAAGGCGTTCGCTATAGTAGCTTTTGTTGCGGGCTGCATTTCGATTTCGATTTTGCTGGTTTTACTTATGTCGACCGGCACTATCTCGTTTAACTTAAAATACAGAAGCGGACGCGGCGCTCTTGCGGCGCTGGCGCTGACCTACGGCTTTATTTTTTCCGTACCCGGTCTGGTTTTCGGTATAGTGGCAATGGCAAAGAAAACAAACAAATTTCCGCTGGCAATTCTCGGCACAATATTCTGCGCCTCACTTCTGCTTTACGGCATAATCATGCTTATGTCGATAGCGTGATCCGGAAGGAGAACCGATGAGTCAGGAACGTGATTACGACGCGATGTTCCGCGAATCGCAGATAAGCAAATTCCCCAAGGAAAACACCTCGCAGGAAAAGCGCTTTGACGAGCAGTTCCGCGAAAGCTATCAAAAGCATTCAAAGCCCAAGGCTCCCGTAACGCCCGAAATCCTCGACAGCACCGGGCGCCCCATAAAAAAGGCGGAGCGTGTCCCGGGCAGCATTTTGGGGATCATCTCGGCAATAATCGGCGCTGTGGCGTTTATTCTGGTGTTTTTGGGAATGTTTGTGCATTTTATCATGTCGCTCAACATTCTTATCTGCCTTACGGGTCTCGGCTTTGCCATAGCGGCGCTTATAAAGCGCGACACGGCAGGGCGCATTTTTGCGGTAATAGGGATCGTGCTCTGCATTTTTGATTTGCTTGTACAGCTTATCTGCATGATCGTTGTTGC
>CAZVSQ010000176.1:3294-3554 GCA_964629925.1 uncultured Ruminococcus sp. | reverse complement strand
ATTCCGACAGCCTTGTTGAAAACAGCCTGGGCGGAAATTATCACCCCGCTTTTAAGGAGCTGTGCGAGAACCGAATATTCTATGAACAATTCCTTGAAAAAGCAAAAAGCTTTTCCGAAAAAAAGCTCACGGTTACGATCAGCCCAAAATCTCTCTCAAAGTTTTTGGGGCAAAAAAAGCGGAATATCAATAAACTCCGCGAAATGGGCTATGAGCTTGACATTCAATTAGACGATAAATTAGATAAGTACGATGTAGGG
>CAZVSQ010000176.1:0-3284 GCA_964629925.1 uncultured Ruminococcus sp. | reverse complement strand
GACTGAAATCTCTTGAAGTCCACGGCTTCAAAACTTTTCCCGATAAAACTAAATTGACATTTGAAAACGGCATTACCTCTGTTGTAGGCCCTAACGGCTCGGGAAAGAGCAACATAAGCGACGCTATCCGCTGGGTTCTCGGCGAACAGTCGCCAAAAAGCCTCAGGTGCACACGCATGGAGGATGTCGTATTCAACGGAACCGATAACCGCAAAAAGACGGGTTACGCCGAAGTTACGCTGAATATAGACAATTCCGACCGTGTTCTTGATTTTAACGGCGATGAAATTGCCGTTACCCGCCGCTATTACCGCAGCGGTGAAAGCGAGTATTTAATTAACAAGGCAGCTGTAAGGCTGAAGGATGTCAACGAGCTGTTTATGGATACAGGCCTTGGCCGTGACGGCTACTCGATGATAGGGCAGGGCAAAATAGACAGCATAGTTTCCTCAAAAAGCGAGGACAGGCGCGAAATATTCGAAGAAGCGGCGGGTATTTCAAAATACCGTTACCGCAAAATCGACGCTGAACGCAAGCTGAAAAATACCGAGGACAACCTTCTTCGCCTGCGTGATATTGTAACCGAGCTTGAGGGCAGAGTAGGACCTCTTAAAAAACAGAGCGAAAAAGCGCAGCAGTTTTTGAAGTATTCCGAGGAAAAGCGCGGACTTGAAATCGCTATCTGGCTTTTGACTTTAGATAAATCTCAGGAGAGCATAAAGCGTCAGGATGAAAGGATCGTAATAGCCAAGGCTCAGTACGATGATGCAGAACAGGCTCTTGAGGATATCCAGACCGAAACCGAGGAAATATATAATAAAAACGGAGCTTTAGCCTCTCAAATCGATTCCATTCGCGGTAAGATTTCTTCAATAGACGGAGAAATAGCCGAGAAGAACGCGAAAATATCCGTTGCCGAGAACGATATTCTCCATAATAAAGAAAATATTGTCAGAGTTAAAAACGAAATCGAGCAGGCGAATAAAAACGCCGATGAATTTGAAAAAACCATTGCCGAAAAGCAGGCGCGCATTGACGTGCTGGATAATGAGATAGTTTCAAATCAAAAGCTATATGCCGAAATCAGCGAGCAGCTCAATAATATCAATATAGATTCCGGAAAAAACGGTGATGTTTTGCAGGAGCTGACCGCAAAGCTGTCACAGCTTACCTCACAGTCCGCCGACGCGCGCGTCATCGACATGACCTCCGACAGCAGCATAAACGAGCTTACAAGCCGCATTGAAGCACTTAAGGAGTCGAACGACGACAAAGCGGCTCAGCGCGGCGACCTGATTCAGATGCGCGATAAATACGTCGCCGATATTTCCGCGGTAAAGGAAGAAATCAGCTCGCTTTCAAACTCGATTGACGGGCTTGCGTTAAAGCAGGATTCAAAGAACCGAAAAAGAGAAGAACGAAAAAGCGAGTGCGACAAGCTTTCTCTCGATGTAAGAGAACACCAGAGAAAAATCACATTTTTGGAAAACCTTGAAAACAGCCTTGAAGGCTTTTCAAAGAGTGTAAAACAGGTTGTAAACGCCTCAAAAAGCGGAAAGCTGCACGGCATTTTCGGCCCCGTATCGCGTGTTATTTCAGTTCCGAAGCAATACGCTACGGCTATTGAGATCGCCTTGGGTGCCGCTATGCAGAATATCGTTGTCGGAAATGATGACGACGCAAAACAGGCTATCAGGTATTTAAAATCAACCGACGGAGGACGAGCTACATTCCTTCCTCTGAATACAATTAAACCGCGCGAGCTGAAAGAGCACGGTCTTGACGATTGTTACGGCTTTATCGGGATCGCGGCGGAGCTTTGCAGCTGCGACGAAAAATTCGGCAATATCCTCAGCTCGCTTTTGGGTAAAATCGTAATAGCCGAGGATCTAAACAGCGCCGCGGCGATAGCCAAAAAGTATTCCTACCGATTCAAAGTCGTTACGCTTGACGGTCAGGTAGTCAACGCCGGCGGTTCGCTTACGGGCGGCTCGCTTGCACGCAATTCGGGCATTCTGAGTCGCGCCTCAGAAATCGCGCAGCTTAAGGAGAAAACAAAGTCTTTAATCGAAAAGCAAAAGCAGGCTGAAACTCAGCTTGAACAGCTTAACCTTGAATACGCTTCAATTGAAGCTCAGGTTCTGGGAAGCCGCGCCGAGCTGTCGAATAAACAGCAGGATCTGGTGAGGCTTGAAGCCGAGCTGAAAGCTTGTGAAAACGAGCTTCAAAATCTTGAACTGTCATTTGAAAGCGCTCAAACCGAAATAAACGACTGCCTCAATAAAATCGAAGCCTTAAAAAAGAGCAGGGAACAGGCGCGTCAGCGCTTGACTGAACTCAGCCTTGAAATCTCGGACGCTGAACAAAAGGTTAATGCGTTGACGGGAAGCCGCGCCGAGCTTACGGAAAAACGCGAGGAACTGAGCGCAAAGCTGCAGAACATCAGACTTTTGATCGTCACTGCGCAGAAGGATATTGACGCTCTTAACTCCGAGATCGTATTCGCAAAAAATTCCGGCAGCAACATGGACGCTCACAAAACGGAGTTGAACGCTCAGATTCTAGAGTTTGAAGCAGCGATAAATGAAAAGCAAGATGAAATAGAAGAAAATAAAAAAGAGATCGAAAGCTTAAAGAACACTCAGCAATCGCATTTATCACAGATAGAGGCTCTTAACGAGCAGCGCAGCCTTCTTGAAAAGCGCAGCGTCGAAATAAGATCAGCCGAGCGCAACAAGACTGCCGAAAGAGAAAACTCAGGCAGAGAGCTCGCCCGCCTTGAGGAGCGTAAAATCAACCTTCAAAAGGAATATGATACCATCATCTCCAAGCTTTGGGAGGAGTACGAGCTTACACGCCGCGAGGCTGAAAAATCCGCGATCGAAATCGAGGATTCCGCTGCGGCTCAAAAGCGCCTTAACAGCCTAAAGCAAGGTATCCGCGCGTTGGGCAGCGTCAACGTTTCGGCTATCGAGGAATACAAAGAGGTATCCGAGCGCTACGAGTTTATGAGCGTTCAGGTAAAAGACGTTGAAAAGTCAAAGAATGAAATAGAAAAGCTCATCACCTCGCTGACAAAACAGATGAAAGAGGTATTTGTCGAGAGCTTTGAGCAGATCAACCGCAACTTTACCTTCACTTTTAAGGAGCTTTTCGGCGGCGGAACCGCTTCGCTTTCTCTTGCGGATCCCGAAAATATTCTTACCAGCGGAATCGATATCATCGTTCATCCGCCGGGTAAAATCGTCGTCCCCGTACAGGGGCTCTGCCTGTCATCCCGGCCG
>CAZVSQ010000175.1:0-3577 GCA_964629925.1 uncultured Ruminococcus sp. | reverse complement strand
GAGGTTACCGGCTGCTACATAGGCGATCTTCTGAGCTGGGTAATGGGCAGAGCACCGGCCGATTCCGCCTGGCTGACGGTTATGGGCAACATAAACTCAATAGCCGTGGCTACTCTTGCGGACGTGAGCTGTATTATCCTTGTCGAAAACGCCGCTCTTGACGCCGACGCAAAGAAAAAGGCGGAGATGATGGACGTCACCATTCTGCTTACAGAGGAAAACAGCTACAACACGGCGGTTAAAATCAGCAAGCTGCTCTGATGGATTATTACTACGACCTTCATATCCATTCGTGTCTGTCACCGTGCGGCGATATGGATATGACTCCAAACAACCTTGTCAACATGGCAAAGCTGCTGGGGCTTGACGTTATCGCCCTCACCGACCACAACAGCTCGCTCAACTGCGAAGCCGCAATGGAGGTCGGCAGGGAAATAGGGCTGACGGTTATTCCCGGAATGGAGCTGACCACGAGCGAGGATATCCACGCGGTGTGCCTTTTTCCGACGCTTGAAAAGGCGCTTTGCTGGAACGAATACGTTGACGCGCACAGAATCAAAATCCGCAACCGCGCCGAAATTTACGGCAGGCAGGTAATAATGAACCGCTTTGATGAGGAGATAGGGGAGGTAGAGCACCTGCTTTTGCCCGCAACCGAGATCAGCATTATGAGCGCCTATAATAAGGTAAAGGAGTTCGGCGGTATCTGTTATCCCGCCCACATCGACCGCGACAGCCTTTCAATACTTTCAGTGCTTGGCGAGATCGATATATCCTGCGGCTTCAAAACCTTTGAGCTAGCCGACAGGAGCAAGCTTTCAGCTCTTAAGGAGCAGCACCCGATCCTTGAAAAAATGAACATGGTGTCATGCTCAGACGCCCATTATCTTGAGAACATGAAAGAGGCTGAAAATTATTTATGCCTTGATGAGCTGTCACCCGAGAGCGTGCTTGCGGCGCTGGATAAATCTTAAAAACTCAAAAATCCGCGTATAATCCGCGTATAAATTGATTATTTCATAACTATTTTAAATTTTTTGCGAAAATTGACAAATTAGGTAAAAACTTTTATAGACTTTTTGTTTTATCTATGTTATAATATTATGTGAGTAAATATAACGTTACTGTTTATGTAATGTTTTTTTATCGGTAATGACAATAATATTCAGGGAGGAAAAACTATGCAGAAAAAAATCAGCACTATCCCGTTTTCGGGCACACCTGAGCAGGAGGCAAAGCTGAAGGAAGTCATCGCAAAGAACATCGACGATCCCGGCGCTGTAATGCCCGTGCTTCAGGAAGCGCAGGAAATCTACGGATACCTGCCTATCGAGGTTCAGAAAATGGTTGCAGAGGGCTTGGGCGTTCCGCTTGAGGAGGTATACGGCGTATCGACCTTCTATTCTCAGTTCGCTCTGTCACCAAAGGGCAAATACAACATCTCGGTTTGCCTTGGTACAGCCTGCTATGTTAAGGGCTCGGGCGACATTTTGAACAAGCTTTCCGAGCTGCTCGGCATCGAGGCGGAGGAATGCACCCCCGACGGCAAGTTCTCGCTGACAGCGTGCCGCTGCATCGGCGCCTGCGGCCTTGCGCCCGTACTCACCGTCAATGATGAGGTTTACGGACGACTGACCGTTGCCGACGTACCCGGCATTCTTGAAAAGTATAAGGATGCGTGAGCTGTCGCTTAACGTAATGGACGTTGCCCAAAACTCCGTTAGGGCTGAAGCGTCGCTTGTGTTTATCACGGTGGAGGAGAGCGACAAGAGCGATTTCCTCAAAATCACCATCAAAGATAACGGCTGCGGCATGACCGAGGAGCAGGTAAAGCAGGTTATTGACCCCTTCTTTACGACCCGAACCACCCGCAAGGTGGGGCTGGGCGTTCCGCTGTTCAAGATGTCGGCCGAGCAGACAGGCGGCAGCTTTGACATTAAGTCAAAGTTAGGCGAAGGCACTGTCACCACGGCGGGCTATGTCAAAAGTCATGTGGATATGACTCCGCTCGGGGACATAAATTCCACGATTTCCATTCTTATAAGGTGCAATCCGGACATCGACTTTGTCTTTACACGGAGCACCGACTCGGGCTCGTTTACGCTTGATACGCGCGAGCTCAGGGAGGTTTTGCAGGGCGTAAGCCTTGACACACCCGACGTTATTGAATGGATAGAAGAATTTTTAAAGGAACAAACTGAAAATATTTGCGGAGGTGCAGAATTATGAAATCTTTAGCCGAATTACAGGCTATCAGAGACAGAGCTAAGGCTAATGTCGCTTTAAGAAAAGAGAATCCCAATGCTGCGCGCGTTTTGGTAGGCATGGCTACATGCGGTATAGCCGCGGGCGCAAGACCTGTTCTCAACGCGTTTACCGAGGAAATAGCAAAGCGCGGCCTGCAGGACGATATCGTTGTTACCCAGACAGGCTGCATCGGCATCTGCCAGTACGAGCCGGTAGTCGAGGTTGAGATCCCCGGTCAGGAAAAGGTAACCTACGTCAAGATGACGCCCGAAAAGGTTGCCAGAATCGTAAACGATCATCTTGTAAATAAAAACGTTGTCACCGAGTTCACAATCGGGGCGATGGAAAACTAAAGGAGGTCAATGAATGTATCGTTCTAATGTGCTTGTTTGCGGCGGTACCGGCTGTACCTCCTCAAACAGCTTACAGATTGCTGAAAAGCTGAAGGAAGAAATCAAGAAAAACGGCCTGGAAAAGGAAGTTAACGTTATCACCACAGGCTGCTTCGGTCTGTGCGCGCTCGGCCCCATCATGGTAGTTTATCCCGAGGGCAGCTTCTATTCCATGGTTAAAATCGAGGATATCCCCGAGATCGTCGAGGAGCACCTCTTAAAGGGAAGGATCGTAACCCGTCTGCTTTATCAGGAGACAGTTGTTGACGACACCATCAAGTCCCTTAACAAAACCGCTTTCTACGCTAAGCAGAAGCGTGTCGCTCTGCGCAACTGCGGCGTTATCGATCCCGAGAAGATCGACGACTACATCGCCCGCGACGGTTATGCCGCTCTGGGCAAGGTTCTTACCGAAATGACGCCCGACGAGGTTATCCAGACTATCCTCGACTCAGGTCTGCGCGGCAGAGGCGGCGCCGGATTCCCCACAGGTTTGAAGTGGAAATTCGCCGCCGGCAACCAGGCCGATCAGAAGTACGTTTGCTGCAACGCCGACGAGGGCGACCCCGGCGCGTTCATGGACCGTTCCGTTCTCGAGGGCGACCCGCACTCACTGATCGAGGCTATGGCTATCGCGGGCTACGCTATCGGCGCTTCAAAGGGCCGCGTATATGTACGCGCCGAGTATCCTATCGCCGTTAAGCGTCTTCAGATCGCTATCGACCAGGCTCGCGAGTACGGTCTGCTCGGCGAGGACATCTTCGGCACAGGCTTTAACTTTGATATGGAGCTCCGTCTCGGCGCGGGCGCGTTCGTATGCGGCGAGGAAACAGCTCTTATGACATCTATCGAAGGCAAGCGCGGCGAGCCCCGTCCGCGTCCTCCGTTCCCGGCTGTAAAGGGACTTTATCAGAAGCCCATCATCCTCAACAACGTTG
>CAZVSQ010000174.1:568-3618 GCA_964629925.1 uncultured Ruminococcus sp. | reverse complement strand
ATTTTATTTTATAAAATAATTGTTAATTATTCGGGTCAAAAATCCCCGAAAGATAACTTTCGTCATGGATTAGGTTTCATTGTATTAGCGTCGCAATTTTTGACTCCTCGCATCATGAGAGTTCATCTTCCCCTGTTATCCTGCAATATTCCTCCTCAGGCTTGTGCTTTTTCTTACGGCATATCCGTAAAGGCAGACTCGGAAACGGAGATACAAACACTTACCCATTTCCTCGAGCTCAAGATAGCGTTTTGTGTGCTCCAGCTCCTTTTCAAACGGAATCGCACCGTTTTGATTGATTGACTCCATATTTCCGCGCAGATAGCGAGAAAACTTCGCAACGGCGTCGCCTGCCGCCGGATATCTCCTGTATCATTATCCCTCCAACGACTAAAAACAGAGTAGAATACAGAGAAACCTTATTTTGCCGACGGAAACTGCGTCCGTAAGTTATGAACTCCAGTACCACAAGGATAATCAGAATCAGATACAGTGAGATATAAACCGCATATAGAGGTCCGTGTGAATAATGATGCTGTACGTCCACGGTAAGCATCCATCCTGTAAACGCCGCCACAAGCTGAAACGCTGTATTTACCGTCAAAACAATTCTTATCAAAACACTGAAAATACTGCTGCGATGCAGCTGGGCGATCAGAGCGCCGCCCGCGAGCGGCGTCAAAATATAGTCAGCGCCTTTGACAGTCTGCAACACCCAAACAGGTACGGAAGAAACCCCGTTAAACCTCAGTCCGAGCCATTCCGCCAAAGCGGCAAGAGCAATTACTCCGTATGTCAGATAATAAGACGCGGCGTCCTTGCGGGTGATACGGTCGTTCTCCCTTACCAAAACAGAGAGAATGATCAGCGTTATCCAAGTCAATAGGATGATAACGGAGTAGTAGTTCAATCGAAATCCCCCCTATGTTATGTTTTCCACGGTGATCTTCAATCGTATTATATCCGACTTTTCGAACAAATGCAACCTAAAATGAATCGTGCTCTTATTCTAAAGGGAGCCTCTAAATTAATTTGAAATATATCCCGATTTGTAACGCTTTTGTTAGCTTTGTATGATAAAATAAAGCAATATAATAAGCGTCAAAGGTTCCATTACGGGGAACGGACAGCATCCTCTGCCAATGTCCCCTGCGATGACGGAAATATTTTACATTTTCAGAAGAAAAGGAGAGAAAGTAATGAGAAGGAACTTAAAAAAACTATCAGCATAGCTATCGCTGCGGTTATGATGGCGTCCTCCCTGTCACTTGGAGCGGCTGCGGCTGAAAGCACGCTCAAGGGCGACGTTAACCGCGATGGTGTTGTCAACATTAATGACGCCACTATCCTTCAGCAGTATCTTGCCGAGTTTGACGATGTGAGGGCGCTGCCATGTAGAATACGCGGAAGTCGACGAACAAGGCTGAATCATTTATGACGATCTCGAAAGAATCCTCAACCGCAAATTGATCGACGGTTTAAAGCAACATGACAATGCGATCGTTTACGGAGATTCTGAGAATATCGACGACAGGGTCGGCGTTGTCACTTTCAATTTTGAAGGAGTCAATTCATACGCTCTCGCCACGAAACAAATGTAAAACTGCGCCCGATCCAATCGTCATGCGCAGCTTATAAATATAAAATATTCCGTTCATAAATCTAAATCATCCAACAGAAAGTAAAGAGTAAACGTAAAGCCCGCCTCAATCCGAAGCGGGTTTGATATGTTCCTTAAAGATTTCGCGCAAATAGTCAACCACACCATGTGCGGAATGAATTGTCGCTAACATTAAGTCATCTGTACCTAATTTTGAAAAATGAATTTCGAATCCGTTATAGCGTACAAGCTGCGATAAAAACACTCTCTGCGTTCTGCCATTACCTTCTCTGAATGGGTGGATATAGTTTGTGGTGCAATAGATATCCACGATTTCCTCTATATAATCATCAAACGGCAAACCTCTGAAATAGTCCATCGACTTCAACCGCTTAAAACAATTGGTGAGCAATTCGGGAATATCTTCATGCTTTGCAAACGCTGTACCTTTTTTTGAAATGTCTATCGTGCGGTATTCTCCTGCCCAATCGTAGAGCGTATCAAACAATTGCCTATGTATAATCTTGTAATCGTTCTCATTAAAGCCGTCTTTAAGAGCACCTTGTTCCAGTTCGGATGTTTTTGCAAGGGTAATCATCGCTTCTAATTCCGCTAGCTTGGCTTCGTCACGGATATTGAATTTATTGATTAGACACGTTGTTCCTTCGTAACAATCGGCACTGATCGAATCTACGCTGTATGCCATTATGCGGATACTCCTACTTGTTTGAGCGCACGCGCTAAATACTCATCAAAGGATATTTCGTGATTCAACAACTGCTCGCACCACTGCTTACTCTGTTCACTGACGGAAAAGCCCTCCATTTTGATGGACGCAGCAGCGTTTTCAACGGCTTCTTTGTTGGTACACATAAGCAACCACCTCTCAACTCTATCTATCTCTATTATACCCGAAAAATCGCTTTCGTCAAGGATTTGGTTTCTTTGTTTTAGCGTCGCAAATTTTGACTGTGCAAAAAGCTTAATCAGCCTAACTTTACATCATATTCTGCCAGATACATTTGTAGGTGGGTCGCGTCGGCAATATTGATTTCACCATCACCGTTGGTGTCGGCAAGGATAAGGTACTGTTCGGGTATGGATTCCAGCTCCGCAAGAAGCCGCTGGATTGCGGTAACGTCGCGAATAGTAAGATGTCCGTCGAGGTTTACATCGCCGACCTGCGGAGTCATAAAGGTGATCGCGCTGTATTTATCGGAATTCATGTTAAAGCTGTAGGTATACGCTCCCTTCGCGTCGGAGTTAGCAAGCAGCCGTGCGTAATAGTGGATAGCGGTGAGTTCCTCGCCGTCAAAGTCGTAGTCGATGGTAATGCTCACGTCGGGCGTGCCGCTGTTGTTAAGGTCAATAAGAGAGGCGTCGGTTTGAGCGTCATAGACCATATTGACTACTCTGTCCAGCTGCATATACGCCTGCATTGAAATATCGA
>CAZVSQ010000174.1:0-558 GCA_964629925.1 uncultured Ruminococcus sp. | reverse complement strand
GGCGGTAACAATCACGGCGTGATCGGGCATGGTGAAAGTGTCGTGATACCAAGTGAAGCCGCTCTCGGTCTCGCTGCCGAGGATCACGTCGTCAAGCAGAAACTCGCCCGTGAAGTACATATTAGTGTAGGGCGTTGCGTCCTCACTGACCGAAACTACAAGTTCATCGCCTGCGGCAGCTTCACTCACTAGCTCGGTGTCAAAGCCTACCCAGCGGTATACCTCTGCCTTGCCGTCGGTGACGACCCGATAAACCGGCTCGAACACCGCCTTGATCTCCACTGCCTCGGCGGGCATGAAAAACACGTTGTTGTCGACCGTGGTGTTGTTTGAGAGCACCTGCCATTCCTTGAGGCGGTAGCCTTCATTCGGGGTCGCGTAGAGCTGCACTCCCCTGTACTCATATGCTTCGGTCAGCTCCGATCCCGCTTCTCCGTTGCCGTCGGTGGTGACGGTGATATCGTAGTGCGGCAACCGTTCAAAGACCGCCTTTACCTCAACATCCTCGGAGGGCATAATGAAGTCGCCGTTCATGTCTATATTGATGTTTCCGGCAAG
>CAZVSQ010000173.1:0-3640 GCA_964629925.1 uncultured Ruminococcus sp. | reverse complement strand
GAAATGCAACGTTGACCTCATCGACTTCAAAATTGAGTTCGGCAGGCTGCCCGACGGCACGATTATTCTCGCTGATGAAATCTCGCCCGACACCTGTCGTTTCTGGGATATGGACACCCAGGAAAAGCTCGACAAAGACCGCTTCCGCAGCGACATGGGCGGTGTCGAAGAGGCTTATGCCGAGATGATGAAGCGCGTTGGCCTTGATCAGTAATTCCCCCAAACGAAACAGTCAAAAAACATTCGGATGGTGAAATTTTGAGTAATTCTTTTGATCAATATTTCAAAGAAGGTCTGCACGAGGAGTGCGGCGTCTTCGGCGTTTTCAGCGACGGCACAATTAATCCCGCATATGCTTGCTACAACGGACTTCTTGCTTTGCAGCACAGAGGTCAGGAAAGCTGCGGCATAGCCGTGTCCGATGAGGGCGTCATTGATTATCATAAAAACATGGGCCTTGTAACCGAGGTGTTCAACAACTCGATTCTCGACTCGCTCCCCGGTCAAATGGGTATTTCTCACGTTCGATATTCAACAGCAGGCGGCTCTGTGCTTGAAAACGCGCAGCCGCTTGTTATGCGTTATGTAAAGGGTACTATCGCCGTCGCTCATAACGGCAACCTTACAAACGCGGTTGAGATCCGCCGTGAGCTTGAACAGAGAGGCGCTATCTTCCAGACGACGATCGACAGCGAGGTCATCTGTTATCTTATCGCGCGCGCAAGACTGCACTGCCATAAGGTAGAGGAGGCGGTAGCTGAGGCTATGCGCCGCATTCAGGGCGCGTATTCTCTGCTTGTAATGAGCCCCCGTAAAATAATCGCAGCCCGCGATCCTCACGGCTTCCGTCCGCTGTGTATCGGCAAGTACAATGATTCCGTTGTCGTAGCCAGCGAGAGCGCGGCGCTCGACGCCTGCGGAGCCAAGTTCATCCGCGACGTAGAGCCGGGCGAGATCATCGTCATCGACGGCGAGGGCGAGGAAGGCTATCACAGCCTGCGCCCCGACTTTCCCGAAAAGAAAAAGTCTATCTGTATTTTTGAATACATTTATTTTGCCCGCAGCGACTCGCTCATTGACGGCGTAAGCGTCTATGAGGCGCGCAAGCAGGCTGGGCGAATCCTCGCACGCACCTGTCCCGTAGAAGCTGACATGGTAATAGGCGTTCCCGAATCGGGAATCGACGCGGCTATCGGTTACGCCGAGGAATCGGGCATACCATACGAAAAGGCTATCGTCAAAAACGCCTATATCGGCAGAACCTTCATAAAGCCCAGCCAAAAGGAGCGCATGAAGAGCGTGCGGATCAAGCTGAATCCTATCGGCGATATGGTAAAGGGCAATCTCGTTATTATGATTGACGACAGCATCGTGCGCGGCACCACGGTCGACAGGATCGTAACAATGCTCCGTGACGCGGGCGCTAAGGAAGTGCATATGCGCATCAGCTCGCCGCCGTTTATGTGGCCGTGCTATTACGGTACCGACATTCCTTCGCGCGGAGAGCTTATCGCCGTAAACCATACTATTGACGAGATAACAAAGCTCAGCGGAGCGGATTCTCTTGCTTACCTTCCCGTTGAGTCGCTCCATGAAATGATCGGCTACGCGCCCACAGGCTTCTGTCAGGGCTGCTTTACGGGCGAATATCCCGCCGAGACCACCAAGCTCACACTCGAGGGCAAAGAGCGCGGCGGAATGGAGTTCTCGGGACGCGACGCGTCACCGTGCGTATCAAAGGACGAAAACTGATTTAATTTATTGACGGCAGATTGGAGAAAACACTATGATCAAAGATACCTATGAATCACCCTTGTCGGCGCGTTACGCAAGCAAGGAAATGAAATACATCTTTTCACCCGACAAGAAGTTCAGAACCTGGAGAAAGCTCTGGATAGCTCTTGCCGAGGCTGAAATGGAGCTCGGTCTGCCTGTCACTCAGGAGCAGATCGACGAGCTTAAGGCTCACGCCGACGACATCAACTATGACGTCGCCGTTGAGCGTGAAAAGCTTGTCCGTCACGACGTAATGAGCCACGTTTACGCTTACGGCGTTCAGTGCCCAAACGCAAAGGGAATAATCCACCTGGTCGCGACCTCATTCTACTTCTGAGACAACACCGATTTTATCATTATGACCGAGGGCCTGCGCCTTATCCGCGACAAGCTGATCACCGTTATCCGCAACCTTGCTAAGTTCGCTGACGAGTACAAGGCGCTTCCCACCCTTGCGTTCACTCATTTTCAGCCCGCTCAGCCCACCACGGTAGGCAAGCGCGCCACGCTTTGGCTGCAGGAGCTTTTGATGGACCTTGAGGATGTGGAGTATCAGCTTTCAAAGGCAAAGCTCCTCGGCTCAAAGGGCACAACCGGCACACAGGCAAGCTTTTTGGAGCTGTTTGACGGCGACCATGAAAAGTGCAAGCAGATCGACAAAAAAATAGCCGAGAAGATGGGCTATCAGGCTTGCTTCCCCGTTTCGGGACAAACCTATTCAAGAAAGCTCGATTCCCAGTTTCTCAACGTTTTGGCGGGAATCGCCCAGTCGGCGGCTAAGTTCTCGAACGATATCCGACTTCTGCAGCACCTTAAAGAGGTTGAGGAGCCGTTTGAAAAGAATCAGATCGGCAGCTCGGCAATGGCGTACAAGCGCAATCCCATGCGCAGCGAGCGCATCGGTTCGCTGTCGAGATATGTAATGGTCGACGTGCTTAACGGCTATTTCACCACCGCTACCCAGTGGTTCGAGCGCACCCTGGACGACTCGGCCAACAAGCGCCTGAGCGTTCCCGAGGCTTTCCTCGCGGTTGACGGCATTCTTTCACTTTACGCCAACGTCGCCGACGGCCTTGTTGTTTATCCCAAGGTCATTGAGCAGCGCCTCAGAAAAGAGCTTCCTTTCATGGCTACCGAAAACATTATGATGGACGCCGTAAAGAAGCGCGGCGCCGACCGTCAGCAGCTTCACGAGAGAATAAGAGTCCACTCAATGGCAGCCTCAAAGGTTATCAAAGAAGAGGGCGGCGAAAACGACCTGCTGCAGAGAATAGCGGCGGATGAAGCCTTCGGCGTTACTCTTGAAGAGCTCGAAAACATCTTGCAGCCCGAAAAATACACGGGCAGGGCAAAGGAGCAGACAGAGGACTTCCTCAGCGAATGCGTTGCTCCCGTGCTTGAAAAGTACAAGGATATTGAATCCGACAAACCCGAAATCAACGTATAATTATCACACTTTACATATAAAGGAGAAAATACCATGGTAAAAGCAATCGTAGGCGCCAACTGGGGCGACGAGGGCAAGGGCAAAATCACCGACGTTCTCGCCAACGACAGCGACATCGTCATCCGTTTTCAGGGCGGTGCAAACGCAGGCCATACTATTATCAACGACTACGGCAAGTTTGCCCTGCATCAGCTGCCGTCGGGAGTGTTCCATCAGAATAATATCAACATCATCGGCAACGGCGTTGCTTTCAGCGTTGAAAACTTCGTCAAAGAAATGCAGGAACTCAAGGATCGCGGTGTGCCCGAGCCAAATATCATCATTTCCGACCGTGCGCAAATTGTCATGCCTTACCACGTTGCTTTTGACTGCTATGAGGAAGAGCGTCTCGGCAAAAATTCCTTTGGCTCCACAAAG
>CAZVSQ010000172.1:0-3646 GCA_964629925.1 uncultured Ruminococcus sp. | reverse complement strand
ATACATACATTCATATAACAAAATATATTCAAATTTGTTTAAATATTTGTTTAAAATATATATTGAAAAATAGAGCGCAATAATATTTACTATATCTAATAGTACAATGGCAATAAATCAATAAAAAAAGTATAGGAGAACGAGAGACAATGCTTAACTGCAGACAACAGACGGCAGACAGGATAATTACAAAGCTTTATTCGCTGTTATGATTTAGCGCAGTGTGTTTTTGCTGCGCTTTTTTCTTTATCGAAAATTATTCTGCTGTAGCCGCGCAGTTGACGACGTTTTCCCGAAATCCGACCGTTCCAAAGACTTGCCCGTGAGCGGAGGCTCACTGCTTTTTTAATTTGCAGGAAATGGCTCTATAGGAAATATCTCTATAGAATATGCTCTGCTACGACCACGCCGTTGATGACATTTTCCCGAAAACACAACTGTTCCAAAGGCGTGATTGGGTGCAGCGTCACGCTGCCGTGATTGGGAGCGGCGGCTCGCCGCTTTTATGCCCGAAAGAGGGCGGAAAGGAAGTAATCAAATGAAAAAATTACTGATCATCTGTATCATCGCGCTTGTCGCGGCGTTCAGTATAACCGGCTGTGCAACAACAAGCGCGGCAAACGAAAGCAGTCACATCGAAAGTACAACGCAGGATTGCTGTAAGGGCAAGGAAGCGACTGCCTCTGAGGTTCCGGAATGCTGTAAAAACAAAGATACGGACAACAGCTCATCCAAAGCCTCAGATGTTCCCGACTGCTGCTCGGGTGAATAATCATCATAAAATATCTGACACACAGAAAGGAAATCAACATGAAAACAAAAATCATCGCGGCTTTTCTTGCCGCCTCACTTTCAATAGCTGCATTTGCAGGCTGTAATACATCATCAGACAGTTCAACTGCCTCTAAAGATTCCGCAACAGCTTCAAACGGTGAAGCAAAGCTTGAAAAGACGACCTTCAACCTCGGTCACCTCAATTCCACCGCTCATCTGCTCGGATTTGTGGCAAAGGAGGAAGGATACTTTGAGGAAGAAGGACTCGACGTAACGCTTACACTGTTTTCTTCTGCGGCGGAGCTTTCAAGCGGATTGGAAAACGATAAGCTCGACGTTGCCTTCATCGGCTCCGTTCCTACGCTCACCTTCCAGAGTCAGGGTCACGACCTCACGATTTTCGGCGGTGAGATGACAAACGGTCACGGCTATGTGATAAAGCCTGAATTTGTCGATGGCAAGACTGATTGGGATGTTTCAATACTCAAGGGCAGAAACGTCGCTTCTGTTAAGAACTCCGTTCAGGACGCAGAACTGCAAATCCTTTTGAAGGACAAAGGAATCGAAATCGGCGAGGGCAGCGATAAGGTGAACATCGTTTATTTTGACAGTCAGAAGGACGCTTATAACGCGCTCCAAAACGATTCCATTGACGCGGCTTCGGCATATTCGCCTTACACCTCACTCGCAGAGAGCCAAGGCTACAAGATCGTTTACCGCTGTTCCGAGGAAAAGCTCCTGGAAAACCAGCCTTGCTGCCGTCAGGTAGCCGCAACAGAGGCACTTGCAAAGTATCCCAATTCCTACAACGCTTTTGAGCGCGCTCTTATAAAGGCGTATAAGTTTACGCAGGAAAATAAGGAAGGCACGGTCAAGGACGTAAAGAAATATATCGACATCGAGGAAGATTTGATCAACACCGAGGTTTACGGCGGCTACGGAACTTCTGTTCCCGACCCCGACAAGCATGGCACGATCACACTGAAAAACTCCCTCGTAGAGCTTGGATATACGGAGGATTACGATATCTAAAAACTCTATAACACCGATATCTACAAGAGCGCTCTCGAGAGTCTGATCAAAGAAAACCCCGACGATAAGATCTATGCCGAGCTTAAAAAGCACTTCGATGAATTTGAATAACTTAACTTATCTTTAGACTGAGATGATGGTATATGAGCAAGATAGAAATTCGCAATTTAACGGTTGACTACACCGAAAAAAAGAACCGTTTCACAGCGCTTAAGAACGTCAGTTTTTCCATTGAGGACGGCGAGTTTGTCAGCGTTATCGGTTCCAGCGGCTGCGGCAAAAGCACGCTGCTCAGCATTTTGGAAGGTATCAATACGCCGACATCGGGCGAGATCCTTATAAACGGCGAGCCAATCCACGGCACCGGTACTGACAGAGGTGTTGTGTTTCAGCACTATTCGCTGTTCCCGTGGATGACCGCCAGAAAAAACGTTGCTTTCGGTATCAGGCAGGTCAACAAAGAGGCAAGCAGAACCGAACGCCTGAAAATCGCCGACGAATTCTTGGAAAAGGTAGGACTCAACGAATTCAAAAACAAATATCCATCGCAGTTATCGGGCGGAATGCAGCAGCGCGTCGCGATTGCCAGAGCCTTGGCGATGGACACCGACATTCTCCTGATGGACGAACCGTTCGGTGCGATCGACGCAAAAAATCGCACCATTTTACAGGAGCTTCTGCTTGAGCTGTGGGAGGGCGACGGAACAAGCGCACGGAAAACCGTTGTATTTGTCACGCACGATATCGACGAGGCGATATTGCTCTCGGACAAGATCGTGATGATGACCGCGAATCCCGGTCAGGTTTACCGCGAGATCGAAGTCCCCTTTGATCGTCCGCGCAACCGAAGCGAGCTTGTTCAGACAAAGGAATACAATCAGTTCAGGAATAAGCTGCTGGCGATGTTCTACAGCGACATCGTCAGCAAGATCGGCGGAGACGAGGTGGTGCTGTAATGACGATCAAAAAGAGATATCTCAGAGTCGTTCACGCGCTGTTTATCGTGCTTTTGCTGATTCAGCTTCTGCCGGATCAGCTCAGCGGCGATACCTATGCGCAGTACGTTATATGGTTTGCCGTCGGCGTTGAAGTGCTGACGCTCCTCGTATCCTCCTTTATCAAAAAGCCGGTCGGTTTGAATCTGTTTACGGATATCGTCAGCTTTATCTACGGCTTGCTGATCGCATGGACGTTGGCTACAGCCAAATTCAATCTGCTAAAGCCTGCGCTGTTCCCACCGCCCGGAAAGGTCTTTTGGAGAATGATCGGTGATTACGAAACGATCATCACCAACATTTTCAGCTCCGTCGGCATCATTTTGCAGGGCTATCTGCTGGCGCTGGTCATAACGATCCCGCTCGGACTGTTTCTCGGGTGGAGCGCGAGACTCGGCAGCGCGGCAACCTACATTTCAAAATTTTTCGGCGCGATCCCGCCGATCGTCTATATCCCATACGGTATCGCCCTGCTCCCAACCTTCCGCTCGGTCTCGGTGTTCGTCATCTTTTTAGCGACCTTCTGGCCTGTGCTTGCCGGCACTATGAGCGGCGTTATGAATGTAGACAAAAAGACGATCGACTCCGCAAAGGTCTTGAATGTCGGAAAATTCACGATGCTGTTTTCCGTCATTCTCCCGGCGTCGCTGCAGCAGATTTTTATCGGCTGCAACCAGGGGCTGACAGTATCTTTCGTTCTTCTGACCTCGGCTGAGATGATCGGAGCACAAAGCGGCTTGGGTTATTACATCAAAAACTACTCCGATTTCGGAGATTACACCAGAACGCTTGTAGGACTGATCGTGATCGGTATAGTGATAGTCGCAATCTCATTTGCGTTCAAT
>CAZVSQ010000171.1:0-3669 GCA_964629925.1 uncultured Ruminococcus sp. | reverse complement strand
ATAACCGCTTCCGCCTTGTCGTCGGATTTCGGGTTGAGCCTTGCCTGCAATTTATGATTCAGCTCGGCAGTGCCAAGCTCACCCTTTTTTGAGGGGGAAAGCACCTGGATGTTCTCAAACGGCGAGTAGCCGTAAGCGTTTGGCAGGCGCGTTTTGCACAGGTCGGTGATGACCTCGGTGACGTCGCTCTTTACGCTGCGGCGGATGAAGAAAAAATCGTTGTCGGCGCGGTTTAGTACGGGCATCTGTCCGCTGACTATTTTATGCGCGTTTGTAACGATAAGGCTCTCCTGCGCCTGGCGGAAGATTTCATTCAGCCTTACGACCGGAAGGATGCCGCTGCCGATAAGGTCGCCCAGAACGTTTCCGGGGCCGACCGACGGAAGCTGGTCGGAGTCGCCTACAAGTATAAGGCGGCAGCCCATTGGCAGGGCGCGCATAACGCTCTCAAAAATATAGCAGTCCACCATCGACATCTCGTCGATAATAAGCGCGTCGCATTTTAGCTGGTTCTTCTCATTTTTATTGAATATCGGATTATCCTGCTTGTCCCAGCTGACTTCAAGCAGGCGGTGAAGGGTTTTTGCCTCATCTCCCGTAAGCTCGCTCATGCGCTGGGCTGCGCGGCCTGTAGGAGCGGCTAAAAGCACCTTTTTGCCTCTGCTCTGAAGGATTTTAATTATCGCGTTAAGCGTTGTGGTTTTACCTGTTCCGGGGCCGCCCGTCAGCACAAGCATACCTTCGCTCAGCGCGCCGGTTATCGCCTTTCGCTGCAGCTCGGCGTATTCTATCCCGTTGCCGCGTTCAAGCTCCTCAATAGCCTGTTCAAGCCTTTCCTCGCGCTCGGCAGGGAAGGAGAGCAGCATTTTTATCCGCGAGGCTATGTACATCTCATTCAGGTGGAGCTGCGGAGTAAAGATAAACTCTTTGCCGTCAAGCTCATCCTGAATAAGACTTCGGTCAAATATCATTTCTTCAAGGCATTCTTCGGCGCGCGCGATATCTATACCCAAAAAGCCCGCGGCAGTTTCCTTAAGCTTATCTTTTGGAAGGCAGGTGTGGCCGTTGCCCTCGTTGTGCCTCAGAATATAGCTAAGTCCCGCGCGGACGCGCACTCCGCTGTCGTTTTCAAGGCTCTCACGCTTGGCTATAAAGTCTGCGCGCTCAAACGGTATCCCGAAACCGCCCTGACACAAAATATACGGATTGGCTTTTATCTGTTCCGTACAGCCTGCCCCCAAGGCATTGTAAACCTTTACGGCGGCGGTGTTTGAGATCCCGTATTCGCCCAAGTACAGCATGAGCGTGCGTATCCCCGCGTTCGCCTTTAGCTGGGCGGCAAAGTCAAGGGCTTTTTCGCTCGAAATCCCTCTTAACAGCGCCACACGCTCGGGATGGTTCTCCATGACGTCAAGCGTGCTTTCGCCGAATTCCTTAACAAGCTTTTGAGCGGTAGAAGCGCCGATGCCTTTTACCGCGCCCGATGAAAGATAGCGCAATATATCCGCGGTCTCGGTAGGGCGGCAGACCTCGCACGCCTTTGCCGAAAACTGCCGTCCGTAGTTTTTGTGCTCGGTAAACACGCCCGTGAGCGCAACCTTGTCGCCGACGTTGGCGAGCGGCATTATACCCACAGCGGTTATATAGTCGTCGCTGTCGGCGATTTCAAGCACCGTGTAGCCGTTGTCGCTGTTTCTATATACAATGTTTTCAACTACTCCCTCAAGACGGAGCAAGCTTTCTTCCTGCATAATAACACCTGATAAAGTTTCTCTTTCCTATTATACTCCAATTATGCCTCAATTATCAAGTGATTTTAAAAATTCGTCTTTGGTCATCAGCTTTGAGAAGCCGTATTCCTTGCAAACCCTCTCGCAAATTTTTCGCGTATTGTCTGTCAGCTCACAATTCAGGCACACTGCACCTACGGCTTTTCTGTTAATCGCCCAGCGCTGTTTGTTCAAAGCTCCGCGCAAAGCGAATTCAAGCGTCTCCTCATCGGCTTTGATATTTGCGATGTACATAACCGTGCAGTCGCTGTGAGCGCTGAAAAGCCTCAGCGATATTTCCCTGCAAACGGCAACCGCGCCTATTACGGCAAAAACGAGCACTATTACAGCGGATACAACATTCATCATAATCACCTCGGTACATATTATTTTTAATATGAAATAAAGTGAATAAAAACAGCTCGGCTGTCAACACTATTTGCGAGGTGATAATTATGACAGACAATAACTACGCTAACCAGTGCATTATCTGCAACGTAACAAGCTGCAAAAACCACCACAACAGCAAGAACTACTGCTCGCTTGAGGCGATCCGCGTCGGAACCCACGAAACCGACCCCACCGTGGAGCAGTGCACCGACTGCCAAAGCTTTGTGCCGAATAACAGCACGTTTTAAATAAGAGGCAGTAAACGTCGGGGCGTATCTAACAGCAGATACGCCCCGATTAGTTTATTTCAATAATTTTTTAACCGCCGGCAAGTTGTCCGCAACGGCGTAAAGACAGCCCTTCAGTTCATTTTCCGGGTTGTCCAAATCGGGAACGAGCACGGTTTTGCAGCCTGCCGCAAATGCCGAACGCACGCCGTTCTGGGAATCCTCAAGCGCCATACATTCACCGGGAGCAAGCCCGAGGCGCTTTGCCGCCAAAAGATAAATATCAGGCTCGGGCTTTCCGCGCTTTACCTCTCTTGCGCTGCAAATAACGTCAAAAAATTCAAGCAGCCCTACCTGCTTTAAATAAAGCGAGGCGCGGTCGACGGGCGTGGCGGTCGCGAGCGCAGTTTTATAGCCGTTTTGCTTCAGCCAAATGAGCAGCTCCTTAGCGCCGCTTTTAGCCTCGATCCCGTTTTCGGCTACATATTTATCCATCAGCTCTATTCGCTTATTGCGAACGGAGTCGTAATCGAACTCAGTGCCGAACCAGCCTTGGAGCTTTTTAACAGCAAATACTCTGGCAAGCGAGCGGATACCCAGCGCGTGTTCCTTTTTCATCGGGAATCCAAGGCTTTGAGCCGCCTCGCACCAGAACCGCACATAAAGCTTTTCCGAGTCGAGCATTACGCCGTCCATATCCGATATTACGCCCTTGATCACTTTAATCACCCCTTGAAATATTTACCGAAATAATACCTGCCGAGATAAGAATCAGCGACAGCAGGGTTTCAAACCGCCACACCTGCTCGCCCAGCATAAGCCCCGAAAGGACTGTGCCGAACACCGGCACAAGAAGGTTGAATACCGCTATTTTGCCTGCCGGATGATGCTTTAGCAGCGCCGTCCATAAGCTGAAAGCCGCCGCCGAAACTACAGCCAGCCAGAGCAGTATCAGCACGCCCTGCGAGTTGAGCAAGTCAAGCCTGCCGCCGGATATCAGCCCAGATACTGTTAGAATCATACCTCCCAGAAGAAGCTGATAGCCCGTTATGCTGACGGGGTTCCTGCCTTTGGTAACTCCCTTTGCGATAAGGTTTCCGCCCGCTGCAAATACCGTTGAGCAGAAAATAAGAATATCGCCGAACAGCGTAGACAGAGCGAATCCGCCGCCTCCGTTGATTACAAGAACGCCGCCGAAGCCCAAAGCGCAGCCGAGAAGCTTTAGCAGCGTAAGCCTGTCATTTTTAAAGAAAAGCGGAGCGGCAAGAACGGTGATAAACGAC
>CAZVSQ010000170.1:0-3702 GCA_964629925.1 uncultured Ruminococcus sp. | reverse complement strand
TGGGGTAAGCCCGCTCTCGGTTACAAGACACGTAAGCACAACAAGCAGAGCGACAAGCTTATCGTAAGAAGAAGAAACGGTAAGTAAGGCGAGAAAGGAGCTTAAATTATGAGTAGAAGTACAAAAAAGGGTCCTTTTGTTCAGCCTGTACTGCTCAAAAGAGTCCTTGAAATGAACGAAAAGGGCGAAAAGAGAATTCTTAAGACCTGGTCAAGAAGCTCGACAATTTTCCCCGAATTCGTCGGTCATACATTTGCGGTACATGACGGCCGCAAGCACGTTCCGGTTTACGTTACAGAGGATATGGTCGGTCACAAGCTCGGTGAGTTTGCCCCCACAAGAACCTTTAAAGGTCACGCCGGTTCAAAGACAAGCAAATAAGCGGAAGGAGAGTATTGCAAATGGAAGCTAAGGCAATTGCGAAGTTTGTTCGCGTTTCACCCCGCAAGGTTGGCGTTGTTCTCGACCTCATCAGAGGCAAGGACGTCAAGTACGCGGAAGCTGTTCTCAAGCACACTCCCAAGGCCGCTTGCGAGCCGCTCTTTAAGCTGCTCAAGTCAGCGATGGCAAACGCTGAGAACAACCATGACATGGATGTATCCAGGCTGTACATTGCCCAGTGCAACGCCACAGCAGGCCCCATCCTTAAAAGAATTCGTCCGAGAGCACAGGGCAGAGCGTTCCGCATCAACAAAAGAACCTCTCACATCACCCTCGTTCTCAAGGAAAAAGAAGACTAAGGGGAGGTTTAAAATATGGGACAGAAAGTTAATCCACACGGCCTCAGAGTCGGTGTAATCAAAGATTGGGATTCCCGTTGGTTCGCTAACAAAAAGGATTTCGGTGTTACTCTTGTTGAGGACTACAACCTCCGCAAAACACTGAAAAAGCAGCTTTACAACTTCGGTATCTCAAAAATCGAAATCGAAAGAGACGGCAAAAAGGTCCGCATCAGCATTCACTGCGCTAAGCCCGGTCTTGTGATCGGCAAGGGCGGCTCCGAAATCGAGAAGCTCAAGGCTCAGTGCGAGAAGATGTTAGGCAAGCCCGTCAATATCAACATTGTTGAAGTCAAGGCTCCCGAGCTCGACGCTCAGCTTACCGCCGAGAACATCGCTCAGCAGCTGGAAAAGAGAATCTCTTTCCGCCGCGCTATGAAGCAGAGCATCGGCAACGCTATGCGCCGCGGCGCCAAGGGTATCAAGATCATGTGTTCAGGCCGTCTCGGCGGTGCTGAGATTGCCCGCAGCGAGCAGTATCACGAGGGCACCATCCCGCTTCAGACGCTTCGCGCCGACATCGACTACGGCTTTGCCGAGGCTAACACAACCTACGGTAAGGTCGGCGTCAAGGTTTGGCTCTACAAGGGCGAGGTTCTTAACGTAAACGAGAACAAGCCCGCGAGACGTCCCCGCAGAGAAGGAGGCAGAAAATAATGTTAATGCCTAAAAGAGTTAAATACAGAAGAGTTCACCGCGGCAGAATGACCGGTAAGGCGCTCAGAGGCAACAAGGTTACCTACGGCGAGTACGGTCTTCAGGCTACAGAGCCCGCGTGGATCACTTCAAACCAGATCGAGGCAGCCCGTGTCGCCATGACCCGTTACTGCAAAAGATTCGGTAAGGTTTGGATCAAGATTTTCCCTGACAAGCCTATCACCGCAAGACCCGCCGAAACCCGTATGGGTAAAGGTAAAGGTAACGTTGAGTACTGGGTAGCGGTCGTTAAGCCCGGCAGAGTCATGTTTGAGCTTGCCGGCGTTGACGAGGCTACAGCCAGAGAGGCTATGCGCCTTGCGGCTAACAAGCTTCCCATTAAGTGCAAATTCATTAAGAAAGAGGAGGGTGAGCAGTAATGAAAGCATCTGATCTTAAAGAACTTACGGTTGAAGAGCTTCAGACAAAGCTCACCGAGCTCAAGGAAGAGCTTTTCAATCTCCGTTTCCAGCTTGCTGTAAATCAGCTCGAAAACTCAAACCGCATCGGCGCGGTAAAGAAGGACATCGCAAGAGTATCCACCGTTCTTCGTCAGCGCGAGCTTGCGGGTGAAGACTAACAGAGGGAGGACTTAACAGTGAGTGAAAGAAATATGAGAAAGACCGTTGTCGGCAGAGTCGTAAGCGACAAGATGGACAAGACCATCGTCGTAGCGGTCGAGGACAGCGTAAAGCATAAGCTTTACAACAAAATTGTTAAGCGTACCGTTCGCTTCAAGGCGCATGACGAAAACAACGAGTGCGGCGTAGGCGACCGTGTAAAGATTATGGAGACCCGTCCTCTTTCTAAGGATAAAAGATGGAGACTCGTCGAGATTATCGAGAAGGCGAAGTAAGATATTTCTTACTTAATAAGTTATTTTAGCGACTTTGAGAGGCCGAGGCCGATACCTCGGTCTGAAACAAAAAGGAGGAATCTACTGTGATTCAGCAGCAAACCATCCTCAAGGTTGCCGACAACACCGGCGCAAAAGAACTTATGTGCATTCGTGTACTCGGCGGTACCAGAAGGAGATATGCCAATATTGGCGACGTTATAGTTGCTTCGGTTAAAAAAGCAGCACCCGGCGGCGTTGTAAAGAAGGGCGATGTTGTTAAGGCTGTTGTCGTTCGCTCCGCAAAGGGCGTAAGACGTGAGGACGGCACTTACATCCGCTTTGACGAAAACGCGGCTGTTATCATCAAGGAAGATAAGAACCCCCGCGGTACTCGTATCTTCGGACCCGTAGCAAGAGAGCTTCGTGAAAAGGACTTCATGAAGATTTTGTCCCTCGCTCCGGAAGTACTTTAATGGAGGTGTCACAATGAGTAAAGTTCATGTAAAAACAGGCGACACCGTTATGGTAATCAGCGGTAAGGATAAGGGCAAAAAAGGCCAGGTTCTGGCTGTAAGCCCCACAGAAGGCAAGGTTATCGTTGAAAAGATCAACATGGTATCCAAGCATGTAAAGCCCAGAAAAATGGGCGAGCAGGGCGGTATCGTAAAGGCCGAGGGCGCTATGTACGCCTCAAAGGTCCAGATCGTTTGCCCCCGCTGCAAAAAGCCCACAAGAGTTGCCCACAAGCTTTATGAGGACGGCTCCAAGGGCAGAATCTGCGCTAAATGCGGCGAAGCACTGTAAGGAGGAAAGTAAGAAATGGCAAGACTGAAAGATTATTATCTCAAAGAAGTTGCACCTGCTCTTATGAACAAGTTCTCCTACAAGAGCACTATGCAGATCCCCAAGCTTGATAAAATTGTTATCAACGTGGGCGCAGGTGAAGCAAGAGAAAATTCCAAGGTAATTGACGCAATCTGCAAGGATTTGGCCGCTATCACCGGTCAGAAGCCCCTTGTTTGCCACGCAAGAAAGTCAGTTGCTAACTTCAAGCTCAGAGAAGGCATGCCCATCGGCGTTAAGGTTACCCTTCGCGGCGAGAGAATGTACGAGTTCCTCGACAGATTCTTCAACGTTGCCCTTCCCCGCGTAAGAGACTTCAGAGGCATCAACCCCAACTCCTTCGACGGCAGAGGCAACTACAACATGGGTCTGAGAGAGCAGCTCATCTTCCCCGAGATTGACTATGACAAGATTGACAAGGTTCGCGGTATGGACATTTGCTTTGTTACCACCGCAACTACAGACGAAGAGGCCCGTGAGCTGTTAACACTGATGGGCGCACCGTTTTCGAAGTGAGGAGGGATTGTTGTGGCTAAGACAGCTATG
>CAZVSQ010000169.1:0-3762 GCA_964629925.1 uncultured Ruminococcus sp. | reverse complement strand
ACAAAGCAGATGAAAGAGGTATTTGTCGAGAGCTTTGAGCAGATAAACCGAAACTTTAATTTCACATTTAAGGAGCTTTTCGGCGGCGGAACCGCTTCGCTTTCTCTTGCCGATCCTGAGAACATTCTTACCAGCGGAATCGATATCATAGTTCATCCGCCGGGAAAAATCGTCGTTCATCTTGACGCGCTGTCGGGCGGCGAAAAGGCGCGTGTTGCAATTGCGCTGTACTTTGCTATTATGAAGGTCCGTCCGGCGCCCTTCTGTGTTATGGATGAGATCGAGGCAGCGCTTGACGATGTAAACGTAAACCGTTTTGCAAGCTATCTAAGAAGGCTGACAGACAAAACACAGTTTATTCTTATTACTCACCGACGCGGCACAATGGAAGAAGCCGACGTGCTTTACGGCGTTACAATGCAGGACGAGGGTATTTCAAAGCTCCTTGAGCTGCGCTCGACCGAGGTTGCCGAGAAGCTGGGTATCAAATCAAATTAAAGGACTGATATTATGGGATTATTCAGTAAAATAAAAGAGGGATTAAGGAAAACCAGAAAAGCGGTAATGGGTCAGATCGACTCAATGCTTAAATCCTTTACAAAAATAGACGAGGAGCTGTTTGAGGAGCTTGAAGAGCTGCTTGTCATGGGCGACGTAGGCGTTCCCACCGCTGAAAAAATCTGCGAGGAGCTTAGAGTACGCGTCAAGAAAAACGGGATCACCGATCCGTCTGAGATCAACGGTCTGCTTCAGGAGATCATCACCGAAATGCTCTCGGGCGGCGAGGAGCTTGATATTTCGACTTCTCCATCGATTATTCTTGTCATCGGCGTTAACGGCGTCGGCAAAACGACAACGATCGGCAAGCTTGCAAAGCAGCTTTCAAACCAAGGCAAGCGCGTTATTCTTGCCGCTGCCGATACCTTCCGTGCCGCCGCGATCGATCAGCTCGATATCTGGGCGCAGCGCAGCGGATGTGAGATCATCAAACAGGGCGAGGGCAGCGACCCGGCGGCTGTTATTTTCGACGCGATAGCCGCCGCTAAGGCAAGGAGCGCCGATGTTATTATTTGCGATACAGCAGGGCGACTCCACAACAAAAAGCACCTTATGGACGAGCTTGCAAAAATCAACCGCGTTATCGACCGCGAGCTCCCCGACGCGGCAAAGGAAAAGCTGCTTGTCCTTGACGCTACCACAGGACAAAACGCCGTTAATCAGGCTGAGCAATTCAGACAGGCTACGGGCATTACGGGTATCGTTCTCACAAAGCTTGACGGAACGGCAAAGGGCGGCGTTGTTTTGGCAATTAAGGACGGCTTAGGAATCCCCGTCAAGTATATCGGCGTGGGCGAACAGATCGACGACCTGCAGCCGTTTGACGCTCAGGACTTTGCGCGCGCGCTGTTTGAATCAAATGACACGGAGTAAATACTTATGAAGTTTATTATTGCTACAAATAACGCAAAAAAGCTTGTTGAGCTTGAGCGCATATTGAATCCTCTCGGAATAGAGGCGGTGTCCGCAAAAGAAGCGGGCGTTGTGCTTGACGATGTTGACGAAACAGGAACGACCTTTTCGGAAAACGCTTTCTTAAAGGCAAACGCGGCTTTTGAAAAAACGGGTATGCCCGCGGTCGCCGACGATTCGGGTATATGCGTTGACGCTCTGGGCGGCAGACCGGGCATATTCTCCGCCCGTTATTGTCCCGAGCTTTGCGTTACCGACGAGGACAGGACTCAGCGTATCCTCGATGAAATGGAGGGCGTTCCCGAGGGACAGCGCGGCGCGCATTATACATGCGCGATCTGCTGCATTTTGCCCGACGGAAGCAAGATCGAGATCGAGGAAATCTGCGAGGGCACTATCGGCTACGAGTTTATAGGCGACGGCGGCTTCGGTTACGATCCTATCTTTATGCAGGGCGACAAAACCTTTGCTCAGCTTACCGCCGAGGAAAAGGATAAGGTGAGTCACCGCGGCAAGGCGCTCAGGGCGCTTAAGACAAAACTGGAAGAGTATTTGAAAGGATAATATATGTTAAACAGTAAACAGAGAGCCTATCTCAGGGGTTTGGCCAACAATCTGGAAACGATTCTCATAATCGGCAAGGGCGAAATAACCGATAATATAATCATGCAGGCAGATACCGCTCTTACCGCGCGCGAGCTTATAAAGGGCAAGCGCCTTGAAAGCAGCGCATATACAGCCCGCGAGTGCGCGGATCTGCTTGCCGGGAAGTGCGGAGCTGACGTTGTTCAGGTCATCGGCTCAAAATTCGTATTGTACAGACCGAATCCCGACGAGCCAGTGATCACCCTGCCAAAAGCTAAAAAGAAATAATCGGAAGTGATTTTGTGGAAGCAAGCGATTACCGAAATATAATCCGAAGTATGATGGGGGATTACCGCTACACCCACAGTGTTAATGTTGCCGAGGAAGCGGTTTTTCTTGCAAAGCGATACGGCTGTGACGAGCAAAAGGCTTATATCGCCGGCATACTTCACGACATAACAAAAGAAATCCCGCACGAAGAACAGTTGCAAATTATCCGTGACGGTGGTATAATCTTAGACGATGTTCAGCAAAACGCTCCGAAGCTGTGGCATTCGATAAGCGGAAGCGTCTATATCAAAACAAAGCTCGATATAACCGACAGCGACATAGTAAACGCCGTACGCTACCACACAACGGGCAGAGCCGGCATGTCTTTGCTTGAAAAAATCATCTACACCGCAGACTACACCTCCAAGGAACGCAGCTATAACGGAGCGGATATAATGCGAGAAAAGTCGCGCAAAAACCTTGAGGAAGCCATGATTTTCAGCTGTCAATTCACCTTGCGGAATCTTTCTGAAAAAGAGGCCGCTATTCATCCCGACCAGCTGTTTTGCTATAACGACCTTGTTTTAAACAGGAAAGGAAAATAATATGACGTCATTGGAAACCGCCCTGCTTGCCGTAAAGGCAATGGACAGCAAAAAGGGCATTGATATACAGGTTATTGAAATCAGCGATATCTCGGTGCTTGCCGATTACATGGTTATAGCCACGGGCAGCAGCTCAACTCACGTTAAGGCGCTTGCCGACGAGGTGGAGTATCAGCTTGACAAGGCAGGGATTTCGGTGAGCCATATAGAGGGTTACCGTTCGAACACATGGATCCTGCTCGACTATATCGATGTGATCGTCAATGTGTTTGACAACGAGGCGCGCGAGTTCTACGACCTTGACAGAATGTGGCAGGACGGCAAACCCGTTGATTTAGCCGAAGTTGTTACCGAAAACTAAGATATTATCTCATGGAGGGATTTACTTGAAATACAATCATCAGGCTATTGAGCCTAAATGGCAAAAAATATGGGAGGAAAAAGGCGTTTTTCACGCAAGCAACGACGCTTCAAAGGAAAAGTTCTACGCCTTGATTGAATTCCCTTATCCGTCGGGTCAGGGACTTCACGTAGGACATCCGCGCCCTTACACCGCGCTTGATACGGTTGCCAGAAAAAAGAGATTACAGGGGCTTAATGTACTTTATCCGATAGGCTGGGATGCTTTCGGACTGCCTACCGAAAACTACGCTATTAAAAATCATGTCCACCCCGAGATCGTTACAAAGAACAACATCGCGCGCTTTAAAAAGCAGATACAGTCGCTCGGTATCTCGTTTGACTGGAGCCGCGAGATCAATACCACGGATCCAGATTATTACAAGTGGACGCAGTGGATATTTATTCAGCTCTTTAAGCATAATCTGGCTTA
>CAZVSQ010000168.1:0-3768 GCA_964629925.1 uncultured Ruminococcus sp. | reverse complement strand
TGCATACTCTAATTCGCGTGCAGAAACCTATCCGACAATTTAATTCCGCATTCCGCATTCCGCATTCCGAATTAACTCCACACTAACCACTTACCACTAACATAAACAGGGGTATATTATGAAAATCTTACTTGCAGGCGGCGGCACCGCCGGTCACATCAATCCCGCGCTCGCTATCGCGGGCTACATCAAAGCTCACCGTCCGGGAACCGAGTTTCTGTTTATCGGCAACAAGGACGGCATGGAGCAGCGCCTTGTAACTCAGGCGGGCTTTCAAATCAAATCCATTACCATAAGCGGCTTTCAGCGCAGCTTTTCTCCCAAAAGCATCGTCGCCAACGTAAAAACCGTAAAGCGCACCTTTACGTCGTCATCTGCCGCGCGCCGCATAATAAAGGAGTTTAAGCCCGACATCTGCATCGGCACGGGCGGCTATGTTTCGGGACCCGTTGTGCGCGAGGCGGCAAAGCTCGGCGTGCCCTGCATCATTCACGAGCAGAACGCTTACCCCGGCGTTACAAACAAAATGCTTGCAAAGCGCGTCAAAAAGGTAATGCTTGCCGTTGAGGCGGCAAAGCCCTATTTCAAGGACGCTCCCGTTGTTGTTACCGGCAACCCTGTTCGCGGCGAGATTTTGACTGCCGACAAGGCGCAGTCACGCCAAAAGCTGGGGCTTGACCAGCGTCCGCTCATTCTTTCGTTCGGCGGCAGTCTGGGCGCACAGAGAATCAACGAATCCGTCGCACAGCTTCTTATCCGCAGCGGAAAAGACGGCAGGTACCAGCACATTCACGCCTACGGAAAATACGGCGGCTGGCTGCCCGATAAAATAAAGGAAGCCGGAGTGGAGCTTGACGAATGCAAAAACCTTGACATCCGCTCCTATATCGACAATATGCCCGAATGCATGGCGGCGGCCGACCTTGTGATCTGCCGCGCGGGCGCGATAACTCTTAGCGAGATCCAGGCGATGGGCAAGCCAGCTATCCTTATTCCGTCGCCGAACGTCGCCGAAAACCACCAGTACCACAATGCCATGGCGCTTGTAAACGCGGGTGCCGCCGAGATAATCGAGGAGAGCGAACTGAGCGGCGAGGAGCTTATCAAAAAAGCCGACTCAATGCTGCAAAGCGCCGAAACTTTGGCGAAATTCAGCGAAAACTCCAAAAAAATGGCGATCACCAACGCAAATGAGCGCATTTATTCCGTTGTCAAACAAGTGCTTAATTTGGTATAATAATGTTTGATCTCACACATCACCCTCTGTTTCATAGAATAAACTATGACTATAAGAGAAGGTGTTTGTGTGTCAAAACTGATAATTTCGGGACGAAAGCGGCTTTGCGGAGATGTGACCGTTCAGGGCGCAAAAAACAGCGCTCTGCCGATACTTGCCGCCACCGTACTGTGCGGCGGCGAAAGCGTTATCTACAACTGTCCGCGGCTGTCGGACACCGAGGCTATGCTGCAAACGCTCCGTTACCTGGGGCTTAAAACCCGCAGCGGCTCGGGCACTGTACTTATACAAAACAGCGGCATCAGCCGAAGCGATGTTCCGGACGCGCTGATGCGCAAAACAAGGGGCTCGGTCGTGCTTTTAGGTGCTGTTTTAGCGGCCGAGGGAAAGGCGAAGATATGCCTGCCCGGAGGCTGTGATATAGGGATACGCCCCATCGATATACACATCAAGGCGCTCAGGAAGCTTGGAGCGGTTATAAAAGAGCGGCGCGGCTGTCTTGACTGCCGTGCGCCCCACGGCTTAAAGGGCTGTGAAATCGCCCTTCCGTTTCCGAGCGTAGGCGCTACCGAGGACATAATGCTTGCCGCCTGTACCGCAAGCGGCGAGACCGTGATAACAAACGCGGCAAGAGAACCGGAGATATGCGACCTTGCAGATTTTCTTAACCGCAGCGGCGCAAAAATTCATGGCGCGGGCGAGAGCACGATCGTCATCGACGGCGTAAACACGTTAAAGGGCTGCGACCACGCGATAATACCCGACAGAATAGTTGCCGCGACGCTTATTTCCTGCGCGGCGGCAACGGGCGGCGAAATCACGCTCAAGGGTGTGATCCGCAGCCACCTAAGCTCTGTTATTCCCGTGTTTGAGGACGCGGGCTGCGCCTTTGCCTCAAGCGGCAATGAGCTTAAAATAACGGCGCCCGAAAGGCTCCGTTCAATGAAACTTGTAAGAACCATGCCGTATCCCGGCTTTCCTACCGATGCGCAGGCTCCCGTGCTTGCCGCCGCGAGCGTTGCCGACGGAACTACGGTGTTTGTTGAAAATATATTTGAAAACCGCTACCGCCACGCCGCCGAGCTTGCCCGAATGGGCGCCGATATCCGCGCCGAGGGCAAATACGCTATAGTAGAGGGCGTTCCGCGGCTTTACGGAGCTGCGGTCGAGGCTGCGGATCTGCGCGGCGCCGCGGCTCTTGTTGCCGCAGGGCTTTGCGCCGAGGGAAAAACCGAAATAAGCGGCGTTAAGTATCTTGAACGCGGCTATGAGGATTTTGAGCAGGTTCTGACCTCGCTGGGAGCGGATATTGTAAAAGTTTAAATCCGTCAAAAGACGGGACAGTCTATAGGAGGAATACTGTTGGATTCCAAGGAGAAAAAACAGCTTGCCAAGCAGCGCAAGGAAACCGCGCGGCAGGCACAGAAGTTCCATAAAGAACAGGAAAAACAGAATAAAAAATCCTCTGCAAAATCAGATAAAGCGGACGGCTCAAAAAGCAAAATCAAAGAGGCTGTCATAGCGCGCCGCAGAAAGCGCCGTCAGGAGCGACCCGAAGACCTCTCGCGTGAGGAAAAGTATCTCATCGAGGGCGAGGAAAAGCTCAGAAATCTGCAGCCTCAGGATCACGATGACGGGTATTTTGTAGACGAATACGCCGAAAAGCAGCGCCAGAAAAAGCGCGCAAAGCAGATTCGCAAGCAGGAAAACGAGGTCATTTACCGCAACAAAAAGCCGCTTTCAAGAAAGCAGATACGAATTAAGCGCATTTTGATATCATCGGCTATATTTGCCGCGGTGCTGATCATCGGCGTCGTTTTAAGCCTTACCGTTCTGTTTAAAACCGAGAAAATCGAGGTGGAGGGCGACATTTATTACGATAAGGATCAGATAATCTCTTTCAGCAATGTTGCGCCTCAGCAGAATATTTTTATCGGTTCGTGGAATAGTACTCCCGAGGACATCGTTAACAACCTGCCTTATGTGGAGGACGCGAAAATCAGCTTTTCAATTCCCGACACGATCACCATAAAGGTGACAAACGCGGTGCCGGCATACGCCGTAAAGGACGGCAATGCCTACCTTATTGTCAGCTCAAAGGGCAGGATCCTTGAAACCGAGGGCAATAAAACCGAGGATCTGGTCGAGCTGAAATGCGGTGAGATAAAGAACAAGAAAAAGGGCGAATATATAGATCTGGGCGACGACAGCGTTTATGAGATCCTTCACAGCGTTGCCAAAAGCTTTGCAGACAACGGAATTGACAAAGTCACCGGCTTTGACATTAGCAGCCTGTCCGACATAACGATAAACTACGACAACCGAATCGATATCAACATCGGCCTGCCCGAGGATATCGACTATAAAATAAAAACCGCTTTTACGATCATCAACGAAAAGCTCGATCCCAACAAAACAGGTACGGTAACGGGCACGCTTGACGTTTCTACCTGCAACAAGAATAAAATATCGCATTACAAGCCGAACCCCACGACCGCTCCCACGGTTCCCGCTACAACAGCGCCCGTCAC
>CAZVSQ010000167.1:639-3790 GCA_964629925.1 uncultured Ruminococcus sp. | reverse complement strand
AAAAACGGCAGACCTCAACCCGACGGCAGACAGCCTCGCGAGATGAGGGTGTATGATTTTCTTGATAATATTGGTGTTGCGTATCAGCGCGTCGATCACGAGCCCGCCGAAACAATGGAGGCGTGCAAGGCTGTTGACGAGGTGCTGGGAATAGAAATGTGCAAAAACCTTTTCCTATGCAACCGCCAGAAAACGAAGTTTTATCTGCTTTTAATGCCTGCCGGAAAGCCCTTTAAAACAAAGGAGCTCAGCGCGCAGATAAACTCGGCACGGCTGAGCTTTGCGGGCGAGGAGAGCATGGTTGAATACCTTGACATTCACCCGGGCGCCGTAAGCGTAATGGGGCTTATGAACGACAGCGAAAACGCCGTCACCCTGCTTATCGACAGCGATTTGCTGAGCGACGAATACATAGGCTGTCACCCGTGCGTGAATACATCGAGCCTTAAGCTTAAAACGAGCGATGTGCTTGAAAATTTTTTGTCGGCGGTAAATCACGCCTACACATCGGTCAGACTTATAGGAGAATAATGCAAATAATTGAAAAGAGGTCTTGAATATGAGATGTCCCAATTGCGGTTATCAGACAAACGGCGGCGACCAGCTTTCTACAGGCGGCTGGTTCGTGCGGATTTTGCTTTCGTTTATCCCTGTTGTCGGGTTTATAGCTCTGCTTGTGTGGGCGCTTGGCTCGCCGAGGTGCAGGTCGCTTAAAACATGGGCAAGGGCGCAGCTGCTATTTTACATAATCCCTACGATCGTGGCGATCATTCTTGCGGCGACGGGTACTGTGTCGCTCCACACTTTGTTTAAGTAATACTAATCACTATACACTAACCGCTAATCATTAGATAGAGGCTGGCTCAAAAGCAAAAATGAGCCAGCCTCATAATTATGAGCAAAAATTCAATTTTTAACTTTATTAGTTAAGCTATTTCCGAAAGGCTGCGCTGGATAGCAAGGACGTCAAGGATAGTGAGCTTGCCGTCGCGGTTCGTATCGGCGCGGAAGAAAGCTCCGGCGTCGGTTTCGTCAATCAGCGGACCGTTGTTCGGGTTAAGAAATTCCGCAAGGTGGCGCTGAATGAGCGTTGCGTCCTCGACGGTCACTTTTCCGTCATAGTTGACGTCGCCCCATGTCGAAGGCTCGGATTTTTTATGGATGAGCAGCGAGCGGACAGGCAGCGTCCAGGACAGCTCGCGGCTGAGTTTGAATGTCTGACTGTACTCGTCAAGGCTGTTTGTGTCAAGCAGGGTGTATTCGTTGGTGGTCATATTCTGACGGATGTCAAAGCTGCCGTCGCCGTCCATATCGTAGTCATAGATATTATTGTCAACGCTCGACGCGCTTTTTGACATCAGCCTGATAAGCATTGATACTCCGTACGCCTCAGAGCGCGGTCCTGTGCCGTCGTCGGAAACGGTGACGGTATCGTCGTTGCGGAAATCGAATATCGAAATGTCCTGAGAGAGTATATCGCAGGAATATGTGACCGTAACGTCCTTGTCTGGCATTACAAAGCTTATGCCGCCCTCGTCGTAAATCGTCACATCATCGGAATGAGCCTCGGAGCTGAACTGAGCCAGATAGCAATCGTCGCCCAGGTCGTCGTAATCGGGAACTACATAAACGCCTGCTCCCTCTTCCGCTTCGGTTATAACATAGTTGTTGGCGAAGTCGCCTCTTTTGGAGCTTGCGACGCCGCCGATAACGGTGATCTTATGCTTTACGGGCGCTTTTACCTGTATCTTGACGCTCCTTACGGGGTAATACATCGTTTCGGAACGCGTTGTTTCAAGAGTGACGTTTTCGGTGAGGCTGTTTGTATCAAGAAGCGAAAATTCATTAACGCTCTGCCCGATGTCCCAGCTTCCGTTGCCGTCGATATCGTACCATGTTGTGTTGCTGTCGCTGTTATATTGATTGTCGGCAGCTCTCAAGGCTAATACGTGCTGTACTCCAAAAGCTTCCGAGGTTTGGTAATAACCGCCGGGAACAGTTACGGAGGCGCTGTTGTAGAAATCCAGAACGCTGTTCTTCTGCTGCTCGGTTTCAAATACCATGTTGACATTTACATCGTTGTCGGGCATGTAGAAATAACCGACGCTCATCATTTCGGTCATTCTTGCCTCAACGTCGTCCGACTCTCCGTGAATGCTTGCCAAAAGGATAAACTCCGAATCGTCAATGGCTGAGATGTCGGGCTTATAATAGACGTACTGCCCCGGAACAGCCTGTGTGATCTGATCTTCGATCCCGTCGCCTGCATCCAGTACGGCAAATCCGTTGTTCACGGTGATGCTGTGCGGCTCGCCGCCTACAAAGCGGTACTGCTTGCCGGAATCGCCGTTGCTGTAAACGACGGAACCGTCGGCGTTCATATACAGCGGCTGCAGCCGGATGTCGTTATATCCCTCGGCATGGAATACCATTTCGGAGTTAAGGGTGAAGTAATAGCCGTCCTCGGGAGCAACTGTTACGGTTACAAAGTACTTTTCGTTGCCCTTAAAAGTATCGAACAGGCTCAAGCCCCATTGGTTATACCAGATCGCCGAGGTAACGGTAAAGCGTCCTCTGTTAAAATCGCTGTCTGTAGGCACTACATTTGCCTGCATGGTATCGTAGTCCCACGCCGAGCCTACGGCGGGCAGAGTTACGTCAACATCCCCCTGGAATATTTTATTTTCCGCAAAAATGAAGTTTACGGGATTGTAAGTATAATCGCCGCTGAGCGCGACGCTGTAGCAGGGCGCGTAGTCATAGTCATATACCGAAATCTGCGTAGGGGTAAGAAGTATCTCGGAGTCGTCGGCAAATGTAACGGTATAATTGTCCGAGGAGTTTTGAACATGCTCGCCGTTGAGCTGACCTCTGTTGATAAGCGCAACAAGGTAATCGTATGTTTCGCTGTCTATATACGCAGGGCTATGCGTGAGGTCGATATCAAGCGGATACGCCTGATCGTAGTCCATATATACCACTACTCCCTCATCGGGCATGGTAAAGCTCCAGTTTGTTTCGTCGATCTCGACGTCGTCGGAGTAGAACTTACGGAATATCCTGAATCTATCGAGCTTATCGGGCTTTAAGGTGATAAGCTCGCCGGCGTGAGCTTCCGTTACAGCCTGATTATCAATGTTGTACGCGGTGC
>CAZVSQ010000167.1:0-629 GCA_964629925.1 uncultured Ruminococcus sp. | reverse complement strand
CATAGTACGCCTCGCTGTCAAGATCGATAAAGCTGAATCCGTTTGTTTCGGCGTAGGTCTGAGCGGCAGAATCCGCGTGACCGTAAACAAGGAAGCCGCTGACCTTGTTCATCTGTCCCATTTTGCCGTAGTTGAAGCCCAAAGCCCAAATGCCGATCTGACATTCGGGGTTTTTGATAACGAACCCCTTTAATTTTGTATTGGCAAAGGCGGTTCCTCCGATTGACGCGATGTTGTCGCCGTGCTTCAGATTGCTCAGTTTGCTGCACTTGCTAAAGGCGCCTTGACCGATAGAGGTAACGGAATCCGCAAGGAAAACGTAATCGACTTTGCTCAGATTAGCAAATACGAACTTGCCCAGCGCCGTTACGCCGTCTGAAACCTCAATGCTTTGGATATCGCCCGCGTATGCCGCCCACGGCTGATCGTTCGAGGTGTAGTCCGCTGTGGCGCCCGAGCCGCTGACGGTAAGCGTTCCCCAGCTGTCAAGCTCCCACGCGCAGTCGCCGGTAGTGCCTTCTGCTACCTTTGAGCCGGCGGAAGCCGACCCGGTTTCCGCCGCGCCGGCTGAAAGAGGCAAAGCGGTGAAAACACTTGCCGCCAAAAGAACGGACAGCAGCAGGCTGATG
>CAZVSQ010000166.1:2335-3799 GCA_964629925.1 uncultured Ruminococcus sp. | reverse complement strand
GGCAACATGAAAAAACACATTTGGTTCTTCTGCTTTTCGGCGGCGCTTATAGCGTTCAGCGTGTATATCGCGCTCGACACCTTTGTGATTCCCAGAGTATATAACAGCAACGCCACCGAAATGAACACCTCGATGTTTACAAATATCGGGAAAACGCCTGTAAGCGGCAACGATTCAAACACTCAAAGCCAAACGCAGGATGAGCAGAGCACTTCAGCGTCAAACGAGAGCACAACGGAAAAATCCACATCAGGCGCGGATTATCAGGACGAGAACATCTCGATCACAATGTCCGAGTATTACGAAAACAACACCAAAATCTACGTTGCCGACGTAAAGTTAAGCTCCGCCGAGTATCTGAAAGCCGCCTTTGCAAACGACTCCTACGGAAAGAACATCACCGAAACGACATCTTCGATGGCACAGTCACATAACGCGATCCTCGCTGTCAACGGCGATTATTACGGCGTACAGGAGAGCGGATATGTCATTCGCAACGGCGTTGTCTACCGCGATACCGCAAAAGGCTCGGATGTTCTCTGCATTTACGCAAACGGTACGATGGAAATAGTCAGCGACAGCGAATACACTGCCGACGAGCTTGTGAGCAAGGGCGTTTGGCAGGCATTCACCTTCGGGCCGTCGCTGGTGGAAAACAGCTCGATCACTGTCGGCGTAAACGACGAGGTCGGCAAAGCGATGGCGAGCAACCCCAGAACCGCGATAGGAATGATCGACACAAATCATTTTGTATTTGTTGTTTCCGACGGCAGGACCTCCGAGAGCAGCGGTCTGAGCCTTTATCAGCTTGCGCAGTTCATGCAGAAGCTCGGGGTAAAAACCGCATATAATCTTGACGGCGGCGGTTCATCCACTATGTATTTCAACGGTCAGGTCATCAACAACCCGACAAGCGGAAGAAGCATAAAAGAAAGAGGAGTGAGCGATATTGTCTACATCGGTTAGTCTTTTGAAAAAACACCTCGTTTTTAATCTTGCGGGAACCTTGTTTCTTGTGCTGTTCGGCGCGGTGTATGAAATGTTCAGCCACGGCGTATTCTCGTTTTATATGCTTTATGCCTTTTCAATTCCTCTGGTATTCGGCGTGACTCTGTATTTGATTTTGCTGTTTTTGAGGAAATATCCCGACCGCGTTTTCCTGAACCTCTGGAATTCGGCGATAGTGGCGTTCAGCGCAGGAAGCGTGTTTAAGGGAGTGCTGGAGATTTACGGCACAACAAACTCGCTTGTTATCGTATATCCGATATGCGGCTGTATTATGGCGGTTTCAGCGCTTGCGTCGCTGCTTTTCGCACCGGTCAAGAAAAGTAGACACGAAAAATAGTTTTTTGGGGATTGTTTTTTTCAAAAGCAGCAAAAGCAGTCCGGATCAATAATGCCATTACAAACGATACACTGTTAATCAAAAACATTCCCCAAAACCGATGTTATTTCGGTTTTGGG
>CAZVSQ010000166.1:0-2325 GCA_964629925.1 uncultured Ruminococcus sp. | reverse complement strand
ATTAAGTTTTTTCTGACTATATTTTCACGTCATCGCAAAAGCCTATCCTTTGACGTCCTCGAAATCGGCGATTTTGCGCTGAACCGCGGTTACATCTCTTATGTCGATCGCACCGTCGGCGTTCATATCCGCGATAGCAAAGCTGCTCTTGTCGGCTTCGTTTATTATCGGTGAACCGTCGCTGTTGCGGTATTCAGCAAGGTGGCGCTGCAGCGTTGTGGCGTCGTTGATGTAAAGCTTGCCGCTGTTATCCACGTCGCCTTTCACGGAATTATTATTAAACGGCGTTCCGCACGGTGCGGTTCCGTCAAAAATATAGCCCGATTGCGGAGGAATGTCTGTATTTTTGTCCACGTTAAGCGCCTTGACCTGATCCTTGGTAAGCGTTACCATGTCAAGATATTTTTTGTCAAGCTTTCCTTCCTCGACAAGCTCTTGTATTTTATAGTAGTATGCACAGCCGTCGTCAAAGGCAAAACCATCAGGCGTCCACACCTCGCTGCTGCTGTCGTACCGGAAAAGTGCCATTGTCTTTTTTTCGGTGATTTCTGTCACCTCATCTTCGCTTTCATATCTGCCGGCGTCCCAATTGTAGCTATAGTTTGTGGTGTATTTCACCTGAGGAATGGTAATTTCAGTAAAAAAGATATTTGAAGTCGGGTGGTCTTCAAATTTCTCGCCCGGGACATATCTGCGCCACACGCTGACGTATCTTCCGTCGACCCATACGTCCTTTGAGTATCCCAAATCGCCGCCCCAGTACAAGCTGTCGCCTGCACCGAATTCGTCGGAGCTAAAAAAGGTACCGTCGTTTTTGGTGTATAAATATGTATAAACCGGATTGATGAGTTCCCACTTTCCGTTTGTTTTCCACCCGCTGCCCAAAACGCGCACCCAAGCTCCGCTGCCGACCGTATCGCTGATTTGCTTCCATGTAAGCGCGTCCTCACGCGGAATATCGTCGTCCATTTCAATGTTCGAATAATCGATCAACAGACCGTAAACACTGTCAAGAGTGATTTTTGTGCCGTTTTTTCCAAAAGTAAAGTATTGCTTTATTTTGTCCTCGCTGATCCCCTGTCCTTCAATTTCTCCGGCGCCTCCAAAGCTTTTGGTTTCACCGTTGTATGTTACGTCGATAAGATAGTGATAGGATTCACTCCATTTATATGTCGATGAGCTGTCAAGCCTTTTCGACACACTTGCCATCACCGAAGGAAATCCCAACGAGTCATGTCTGAAAGGATAAATATACGTTGCAAAAAGCGCCTTTGAATCCTCGCGCTCATACGGGCTGTAGATATACAGGCTCTGGTCGATGTGACCTACGGCGGCTGCAAGCCAGTAATCATCGGTTCTTTTTAATGTGCCGCGAATACGCGAGCCGCTGTACAGGCAGATTGAGGAAAAGCCTGACTGTACCGCGTACATATTATCAAAAAAGCTGTCTTTGTCAGCGTATGTATTAATAAGATAATCCTCTTCGTCAACAAGCTTGGGCAGTGTCAAAGTAACCGAAGTATCCTTCCATGATCCCGAATCCCAAGAATAACCGCCCTGTTTAAACTCCTGCAGCGTGATTGTTCCTCCGTCAGTACTGAAGCTACTGAAGATGTAGCCGCCGTTCACCCTGAGCGTTTCCGCATTTTCGTATTTTATATCGGCAAAAGCGGTGTCGCACCAAGTAACAGTACCGGCGTCTTCGCTGTAAACGGTCGATTTATCGATGAATCTGAACGATTCGGGATCGGGGTTGTCCGTTTCTACAAAGAAATACTCATTAAACGGTTCAAGCAGCGGAGTTATCTTGTAGTAATAATTCGCCACAGAAGCAGCGCCCTGTTCCGCCGCCTGAACAGGCACGGCAGTAAGCATGGCTGTAACTATTACGGCAGCAGCTGTTATTACTGATAAGATTTTTTTCATTGTTTATGCCCTCTTTCTGTTTGCGCTTTTATGTCCGAAGCTTATGTGAAGCAATTTGCTTCGCCGACTTTATTATATCACAACTGGCTCTTTAGGGCTATCACAAATTTCGAATTGCTTTTTTGTATAAAATAACCAATTCAGCTGTTACAATGTGATGCTTCAAAAAATTCGTTGTTTTTTGTAACGATTCCGTATAATTTCGTTGGTATCCTCTATCATCATGGGAATAAGTATCAGTACCTTTTCGATTAAAATGAAAAAAATAAACCAAGGCAGGAGCTTAATACTCTTGACTTGGTTACTTCTTGCAATCATTTATATTCCCCAAAACCGATGTTATTTCGGTTTTGGGGAATGCTGCTCTTTTGATTATTGTGTTATTACTTCGCCTATCGG
>CAZVSQ010000165.1:0-3809 GCA_964629925.1 uncultured Ruminococcus sp. | reverse complement strand
GCTGTCTTTTGTACTCGTGCAGGCGCTTAACCTGAACGTCGAAGATGGTGTCGGGATTTACGTCATAGCCGTCCATCTTCTTGATGTACTCGGCGAGCTGGACTTTCTTTTTAGCCTTGATCTTATTGAACTGGTTGATGGTTCTTCCGTCGCAGCAGTCGTTGAGAACGCTGAGCTTGCTCAGGTCGGTAAGCCACTCGTCGCTGCCCACCTTCTCGGTGATGAGGTCGGAGAGCTCGGGGTTGCACAGACCGAGCCAGCGGCGCTGAGTGATGCCGTTTGTCTTGTTGAGGAAGCGCTCGGGATATACCTGGTACCACTCCTTGAGCAGATCTCTTTTAAGGATCTCGGTATGGAGCTGAGCTACGCCGTTAACATATGTGCCGGCATAGGTAGCAAGTCTTGCCATATGAACAGCGTTGCCGTCAATAATGCGCATCTTGGCGCGAACATCGCCGCTGACGCCCTTGGCGATAAGCTCTTCCTGGCACTTGTTGGCGATCAGGCAGATGATGTCGTAGATCTCGGGGATAACCTGAGTCATCAGGTCGGCGCTCCATTTCTCAAGCGCCTCGCTGAGAACGGTGTGGTTGGTGTAAGAGCAGGTCTGGCGCGCGATCTCAAACGCCTCGTCAAAGCCCATGCCCTCGAGCTGAAGAAGTCTTACAAGCTCGGGAACGCATGATACGGGGTGAGTATCGTTGAGCTGGATAGCGTTTTCCTTTGCAAAGAAGCTGAAATCATTGCCGTGCTTTGCCTTGTAACGGCGCATGATGTCCTGAAGTGAAGCCGAGCAGAAGAAATACTGCTGCTTTAAGCGGAGCACCTTGCCCTCGTACTTGTTATCGTTGGGGTAAAGAACCTTTGAGATGTTCTCGGCGTCGTTCTTTTCCTTAACAGCCTCGTCGTACTTGGTGTCGTTGAAGGCGGTAAAGTCAAACTCGTTTACAGCCTCTGCCTGCCAAAGTCTGAGGGTGTTGATGTTGTCGGTCTTGCAGCCGATAACAGCCATATCATATGGCACAGCCTTAACGGTCTGGTCTTTAAAGGAAACGGTTACAGCCTCGTCCTCTTTGCGGATGCACCAGGGATCCTCAAAGCGCTGCCAGTTGTCGGCGACCTCTACCTGATATCCGTCCTCGATAAGCTGCTTGAACAGGCCGTACTTATAGCGGATTCCGTAGCCGTCGAGCGGAACCTCCTGAGTGGCCGCTGAGTCGAGATAGCAGGCGGCAAGTCTGCCCAGACCGCCGTTGCCCAGCGCCGCGTCGTCGATTTCCTCGAAAACATTGATGTCGATGCCCTTCTTCTTGAGCAGCTTTGTAACGTCCTCTAAAATGCCGAGGCAATAGAGGTTGTTGTACATCATTCTGCCCATCAGGAACTCAGCCGAAAAGTAGTAAGCTCTTCTCTGGCTGTCATGCTTTGCCTTGCTTTTTGCCCAGTTGGGAGCGATTTCGCCCATTACCGCTTTGCCAAGCGCAAGGTGCAGCTCCGAGGGAGTAAGCTCCTCAACGTTTTTGCAGTACATGGACTGCGCGGTAAGCTCAAGCTTTTCCATAATGTTACCCATAAATTTTAGTCCTCCAGTCGTCCGGTGTTTACAGACATTGTTTTTAATTTTTCCGCAAGAGCGTCAGTCAGCGCCGCCTTGTCAACTCTCCAGGTCCAGTTGCCGCCGAGAGTCGAAGGCGTGTTCATTCTGGCTTCCTTGCCGAGCCCCAGGATATCCTGCATGGGAACAACAGCCATATCGGCCTTGCTCTCGTATGCTGTGCGGATAAGTCCCCAGTTGAAGGGCTCGTCGTCGGGCATCTTGCAGTATGTTCTTGCGAAGTCTATATCCTCGGGCTTAGCGGTTTCAAGCCAGCCCATAACGGTGTCGTTGTCATGGGTGCCCGTATAAACTACGCAATTTTCGGTGTAGTTGTGCGGAAGATAGTCGTTCTCCTCGCCGCTGTCAAACGCGAACTCCAGCACCTTCATGCCGGGATAGCCGGTCTGCTCCATCAGCTCGGTAACGTCGGGCGTAAGAGTGCCCAGATCCTCGGCGACAATTTCAAACTTGCCGCACGCCTCTTCCATCATCTTAAAGAACTCGATGCGCGGTCCGTCTACCCACTCGCCGTTTACGGCGTTTTCAGCGGGATAAGGGATCGAATAGTAGCTTGCGAACGCGCGGAAATGGTCGATTCTTGTAATGTCGTACAGCTTGCTTGCAGCTTTGACGCGCTCGAACCACCACTCGTAGTCGGTTTCCTTTAGGTAATCCCAGTCATAGAGCGGGTTGCCCCAAAGCTGACCTGTAGCCGAGAAGTAATCGGGCGGGCAGCCTGCTACCGCTATGGGATCGCCGTCGTCGTAAAGCTGGAACAGCTCGGGGTTAGCCCAGGTGTCGGCGCTGTCCATAGCAACATAAATAGGCATATCGCCCAGAATCTTGATGCCGAGGCCGTTTACATAAGCGCGGAATTTCTCCCACTGCTCATAGAACTTGAACTGGACGAATTTCCAGAAGTTGATGTCGTTTCTGAGCTTGCGCTCATAGCGGCGGACGGCCGCGTCCTCGCGCATTTTGATGTCCTCGGGCCACTCTGTCCACGATACCATGTCAAAGCTGCTCTTGACCGCCATATAAAGCGCGTAGTTTTTCAGCCACTTGCTGTTTTTGCGCACAAAAGCGCGGAATTTTCTCTGATCCTTGGTCTTGAAATTGCCGTACGCAATTCTCAGGATCTTGAATCTGCTGTTGTAAATTTTTTCATAATCAACCTCAGCGTCGTTTGAACCCCAGTCGCAGCTCTCTATCTGCTCCTTTGTCACCAAGCCCTCGTCAACAAGTGTGTCGAGGTCGATGAGATATGGGTTGCCCGCGTAAGTTGAGAATGACTGATACGGCGAATCGCCGTAGCTTGTCGGACCGACGGGAAGGATCTGCCAGACCTTCTGGCCTGCCTTCTTCAGGAAGTCCGCGAACTCACGGGCCTCTTTACCGATGGTGCCGATGCCGTAGGGGGAAGGAAGCGAAGTAATCGAAAGGAGAACGCCTGCGCTTCTTGCCATAATACCAACTCCATTCTGACGGATATTAAATTTGTCTATGAGCCTGTGCCAAAACACCCCAAAAACCCAGAGTTTCAAATTAATTTTACCACAACCCGCTTGTTTTTTCAAGCACTTTTTTGTGAAATCTGTCGGGAAATATCGTTATTTCCGATAAAGAATAATGCAAGTGACAAGCCTCCCCCATCACTTGTTATGGGGGAGGCTATAATATAACAGAAACCCTCTGCAAAAATAATTCCGCATTCCGAATTCCGAATTAAAAAGCCCCGGCTAATCCTTTGCGAATCAACCGAGGGCATGATTTAAATGATTATTATTCCGTTTCCTTAAACGCCTTATCCTTGGCGTACTCGGGAATCAGTTTTTTCTTGAAAATATAGGTCAGCACGCAGAACGCCGCAAAGCCGAGCATACATACTATCGATACCGCCAAGCCGGGTTTAAAGCCGTTCGGAACATATTTAAGCACTATATCATGCTCGCCCTTTGTTATGTCAAAGGATATCATGCTGCCGCCTATGGGCTTTATCTCAACTTCTTCGCCGTCAACATAAGCCGTCCAGCCCTTTTCGTACGGGATAGAGGCGTAGAACAGTCCGTCGCGGTCGCTGTTTATCGTGCCCTCCATTTTTCCGCCGTTCTCAAAGTAGGTGGTGGTCATGGTGTTTTTCTTGAGCAGCTCATAGCCGCGCTCTAAAACATACTGATTAATAACTCATACATTTATGTCTGCGCTGCCCGAC
>CAZVSQ010000164.1:0-3879 GCA_964629925.1 uncultured Ruminococcus sp. | reverse complement strand
TTCTTGGTCATCATGTCAAAACCCGCGATGAGTTTTATTCCTTGTTCGGCGGTGGCTTTTCGTCTGTTGTTTAATGCTTCATACATAGCTTTTTACCATGTATCTGTCGTGTGTTTTCCGAAGATACTTCCTTTCCTTGGCTTTATTAATAATCGCTCTTATTCCTCGTTTGTTTCGACCTTCTTGATCGCGTCGCTGACGTCCTTTGCAAGCTCCATTTGCTGGAAATCGCCGTTATCCGTCAGACACATGTCAAATTCGGGCGTAGCGTCATACTCCGCCGTTGCTTTGGCGAATTGCAGGTCAAGCAGATGACCGCCCTTTGTTTTGTCATCGGAGATGAAGTGGAAATGCCAGCCGGGGGTGTTCAGACCGTTCATATAATCGGGGCAGTACAGAGCGACGACTGTACCCGTAATGTTGTCATAGTTAAATTCCCTCTGGTCTGTTTCGAGCGCCTTGTCGAGCGTCTTATAAGGCTTTTCCTGCTTGATTTCGCTGCGCACGTTCATTTTCTCAAAGGTGCCGCTTATTTTGACAAAGTAGAAAAGGTTTTTGCCGTTTTCCTCAACCATCGCATTGAGTTTTTCCTTTAATGCGTTGACGTCATTGATATCCGAAAGCTCCACGCTGCCGTCCTTGTCAAAAAAGGTCACGTTGGAGAATGGTACGGTCTCGTCATCAGCCGCAACCTGTACCGTGCCGTCACCGAGCGCCTGATAAACCGTGCCGTCAAGCACGATCATCTCGCCGTTGACGCCCTCAAAGGTGCCGATGCCGATGTCGCCGTGCTCTTTGAGCTCGCTGACCTTGATAATGCCGTCATAGTAGCCCTGCGTCAGCGACTGCAGCAACGCGACCTGATAGATCGTTTCTCTGTCGGTCTCAGCCTGTGTGTTTGTGTTTTCGGGCTGTTCGCTCTTTGTTGTCGGCTGCTCGCTGTTATTTGCGGACTGCTGCTGCGCGGAGCATGCCACCAAAGGGACCATCATTGCCGCCGCTAAAAGGATAACTAAGATTTTTTTCATTTTTTTCCTTCTTTCTAAATATTTTATTGTCACCGCAAAAGCAGTTTAGAGCCGATGCTTTTCTGCCTTTCGCGATTACTATTATACACAAAAACTGTATAAATAGACAATAGATTTTGAAAATATTTCGTTTTTTTATAACTAACGCTTGGTTTTTTAAAAAACATATAGTATAATGAAAACAGGCGCTATAATACTAAAATTATTTATTTATAACAGGAGGATAATATTATGGCATTATTCGGAAAAAAGGACAAAAAACCTGCCGCAAATCTGAGCAGCAAAAGCTATTTGAAGATCGATGTAAAAAAGGACGGATCAGAATACACGTTCCTGCTCGAGGGCAGACTTGACACTATCACATCTCCCGACCTTGAAGTCAAAATTAACGAAGCAGTCGGCGACGCAAGTAAGCTGATTCTCGATCTCGCAAAGCTGGACTACATCTCCAGCGCCGGACTTCGCGTCCTGCTCGGTGCGGCACAAGCTATGGACGGCAAGGGCGACATGGTCGTCCGCAACCTCACTCAGTCTGTACGTGAGGTTTTTGATCTCACCGGATTCAGCAATCTGTTCAACATTGAGTAAACAATGTATAAATATCTCGGAGAGATTCTATGATAAAAAAATTGAAAGATATCAAAACATATGGATTGATTTTTACCATTTTATCAACCCTTTTTGTTATAACGCTCAGCGCTCCGTTTTTCATCGAAGAAAGGCTGCAGCCGTATCTTTATAACGCAGGCATAGATTCAATGGGCGCGCTCATCTGCACAGCGCTGTTTTACGGATGTATCAGGCAGGACGGAAGCGGCATAAAGCACTTCAGGCTTCTTATCATTTCGGTATGTGCAAGCTTTGTAGTAAACGAAATAATTTCTTATTCCGTGCGCGCGCCTGATTATCGAATGCTTTGTTACGTTTCCTGTCTGGTGAGCAAGCTTATCGATCTGGCGATGATATACCTCTTCTATTTGTATGTAAGAGAAACGCTTGGTTTTGAGGGTAAGCTCGCAAGTGTTGCAAAAAAACTCATCCCCATTCTGTTGGTCGTCCAAACGCTTATTCTGCTTAGCAATACCATCACACCTGTTACCTTTACGGTCACCGCCAAAGGTGTGTATCAGGATACGGATATTTATGTGATAGAGGAAATCTTTCTTGCTGTGACGAGTATTCTTACGACCGTCATGATATTTATGTCACACAATCCGATAGGGCAGAAAGCGGCGGCTTTGACGTTTGTATTTTTACCGCTTGTAGAATACGCTATGCTCGGCGGCAGCTTCGGCGAAGCAAGCCAGTACGGTGTTATTCTGATGTCGCTGATCGTTATGTACTGCGTCATTTCCAATTACAAGAGCAGAAAGCTGGCGGCAACGGAGACCGAGCTCAATATGGCTGCCGATATACAGATCGGCAGTCTGCCCGCGGTTTTTCCGGATCGACCGGAGTTTGATCTCTACGCTTCTATGGATCCGGCAAAGGAGGTCGGCGGAGATTTCTACGACTTCTTTATGATCGACGACGATCACCTCGCGATCGTGATCGCGGACGTATCCGGAAAGGGCGTTCCCGCGGCGCTGTTTATGATGTCGTCAAAGATCTATATCAACGACCACGCCACGATCGGAGGCTCTCCCGCGGAAATACTCGGAAGAGTAAACCAGCTCGTATTCGCCAATAACAAGGCTCATATGTTTGTAACGGTATGGCTGTGCATACTCGAAATCAGCACAGGCAAGCTCACAAGCTCCAGCGCGGGTCACGAGTATCCGATGATAAACCAAAACGGCAAATACGAGATTCTGAAAGACAAGCACGGTCTTGCGATCGGCGCAATGGGAACGTCCAAGTATGTGAATACCGAAGTACAGCTCAAAAAGGGCGACAGCATATTTGTATACACCGACGGCGTTGCCGAGGCGACCGACGCGAATAACGAGCTTTTCGGCACAGACCGCACCGTTGACGCGCTCAACGCTATTCCGAAGGGCGCTTCGCAGGAAGAGGTGCTGAAGGGCGTTCGCGCTGCCGTTGACGCTTTCGTAAAAGAAGCTCCTCAGTTTGACGATTTGACAATGGTCGGATTGAAATATAACGGACCTCAGGAGGAGCAATGATGAAGGAACTGATAGTTGAAGCCGACAGAATGAATCTCCCTTTGGTTCAGGCGTTCATCGACGAGCAGCTTGAAGAAGCAGGCTGTCCGATGCTGACGCAGACGACAATCGACATAGCCGTTGAGGAACTGTTTGTCAACATAGCATGCTATGCCTACGGCGGCGGAAACGGAAAAGCCGCGGTTCAGGTAAGCGTGCATGAAGAACCGCTGTCTGTTGAGATAACCTTTATCGACAACGGTGTACAGTATGATCCTCTTGCAAAGGCTGACCCCGACACCACGCTTTCCGCCAAGGAGCGCAAAAAGGGCGGTCTTGGCATCTTTATGGTCAAGAAGAGCATGGACAATGTAAGCTATGAATACAAGGACGGAAAGAATATCCTTACCATAACGAAAAAATTGATTTGAACGAAAAGAGGCTCTGAAACAATCAGAACCTCTTTTTCTATATATCGTTTTGAATCTCTCTTTCCTTTAACCGTTGTTCCTCGATCTTATCTTTCTCTCTTCCTTTGCACCCGCTCTCTTGTGCGCTTGAGGTCGCAGCCCGGCTCACCGCACTATATCGTAATACTATTTATCAAGAGTATTGCAACAAAGTGTTAGATAAGGTAATAGCAGAAATTCCGAATGACATTAAAAAACAAATAAATATTGATAAATTCGCCTGAGTAATCCGCAACTACTCAGGCTATTTTCATGCTCGTATATAAGGGTAAATAA
>CAZVSQ010000163.1:0-3959 GCA_964629925.1 uncultured Ruminococcus sp. | reverse complement strand
GATGACATGATTTTTGGGCTTAATGCGACATCCTCATTTTGTTCGCTTTTTTATTATTTTAAGAATATTTTGACCGTTTGAATACTCGTAAAACACCTTGTCGCTGTATCTTTTTATACGGAAAATGCCTAAGCCGCCTTCTTCGCCGTCCTCTAAATTACCTATTTCAGGTTCGGGGGCGTTCAGCGGATTAAACCGGATACCGCTGTCCGTAAACGTGATCTCCGCCTCATCGTTTACGGGATTAAACGAAAAAGCAACGCTTATAGTGCCCTTGTTTTCCCCGGGATAGCTGTAGTTTATGATGTTTGAGCACACTTCGTCCGCAATTATTCCCATTTGCGCGGCAGAACCGGAGTCGAATCGTGAAGCGTTCAGCATATCCTCAATAAAAGTAATAATCCTGTTGAGATTTTCGACATTTGCCTCAACGGAGATTTCTCTGTAAAGCCGGCTGCCGTTGAAAACAACAGAGAGCATGGTGACGTCGTCCGTTTGGACAGCGCCGCTTGAGTAGCCGGTCAAATCCCTTTGAACAGCTTCGCAGATCTCGCGCGCTGACTGCGGGTTTTGTTCATTGAGCACACGGCGCAGTCTGCCGTCGCCGTACAGCCTGTCGGCAGTATCGGCTGCTTCCGTAACGCCGTCGGTGTACAGGAACAGCGCGTCGCCTTTGCCGAGATAAAGCTCTCTGCGGCGGAACATAACGCTCTCCTCTGCGGCAACCACAAAATCGGGCTTTTCGCTGAGATACTCAAACGTCCCTTCGGCGCGCCGTATCAGCGGCTTGCAGTGACCTGCGTTGACGTAAGACAGAATACCCTTTTCCGTGTCCAAAATTCCGAACCACATCGTGACAAACATATCGGCTTCATTATCCTCGCAAAGCGCGTTGTTGGCGATGAAAATGATATCGTCAACATTTCGGTTTGCCTGAGCAAGGGACTTTATCATTGTTTTAGCCTTCATCATAAACATGGCGGCAGGGATACCCTTGTCGGAAACATCCGCAACGAGAAAAACAAAGTGTGTGCTGTCCGAGAAAAAGAAGTCGTAAAAGTCGCCGCCGACCACCTTTGCGGGAGCCATTGAAGCAAAAATATCAAGATCGTGCCTGTTTGGGAACGGCGGAAATACGTTGGGCAGAGATGAGGTTTGAATCGCGTGAGCCAGCACAAGCTCATCGCTGAACCGCTTGGATTCCTTTTCGATATGCTCCTTCAGCGAAGATACGGTGGTGTTTATACCTTCGGACAGCTGTTTGAATTCCAAATTATCCTTAACATCGATTTCTACATCCAGGTTGCCGCCCGTTATCTCGGAAAGCTCGCTGTTTATCCTGCCGATATTTTTGACTATCAGTTTTTTTGTCAGACTGTTGACACGCAGAAAGAAGATAACGGTAAGCAGGATCACCAAAAAAACGGATGATAAAACAACAACATAAAGGCTGAACAGTATCTCGTTTTTGGGTATCATGGAAATGATATAGTAACCGTCCGACTGAGTATAGGTGACAAAGTAATCCGTGCCGTTTTGGTTCGTCTGAAACAGACTGTCCCCGGCGGACATGGAAAGCATTTTTTCAATGTCTATTTTTGACACGGAGATGTTTTTCTGCTCGCGGATCTCTTTTGCCGGGCTGACGATGGTCCCGTCACGTTTTACAACAACGTCCATGCCGCCGTTTCCTACGGATTTAAAGTTGCATATCCCGTTAGTTGAAAGATCCATCTGACGGTAATAATCCTCGGGAGTATACTGCACCTCAAGGATCATACTGCCGCCCATGCAGATACCGACGTACTTTGACCAGTCGTTGCTTTTGAGATCATCTTTTGAAATATCCAATAAACAGTATTCGCCCTTTGATTTACCCCGCAGCTTTTCACTCAGCTCGCAGAAAACCGGATCATCCGATACGCGCGAGCTTATTCTGCTTTTGTCGTCCGAAAAAACGATAATGCCGTTTTCGTCGATACAATCCCAGTGTGAAATATCGAGAAGCTTCATAGTGCCCGAAAAGCTCTCGTCACCCGGAGAAAAACCGTATTCGGTGGCATAGTTCCACAGCGAGCCGAAAAACAGCTCGGACTCATAGCCGACTTCGTTTTTCAGATCTGCGGTCTCGGATGAAAGGAGATCCGAGACGGTTATATTCGTGGCAAAAGAAACTATGAATGCAATAATAACAGCGGAAATGATCAGGATTATCGCCGTGACCTTAAGCAGCTTCCTTCGAAAGACCTTTGACAGCCTCTTTTCTTTATTGCCGTTTTTCATATGATATTGAGGAACGAGGAGAAGCTCGTCGATTCAAAAATATCAAGCACGGTGCCGTTTACATGGCTTATAAGCATTGTTTTTTTACCTTTGACGCGCTTGTGGTTAGAGTGCAGGACGCGAAGCCCCGCCGAAGAGATATACGCAAGGTTTTCAAGATCGATCTCAACCGTATCGTATTCCTCAAACGCGGTTTTTAACTCCGCGTCGAGCTGCGGCGCCGTTACGGTGTCAAGCTTGCCGTCCAAAAATAAGGTGAGTTTGTTTGAGCCGCTCTGTTTAATAATGTTCATTTCGTTTCCTCCGTTTAACCTATCTTGTTTATCAATTCGGCAAGCTCGTCCGCCGAGATGTTTTTGCTGTCCCAGAATACGCCGTCAATGATTCCCGCGTCAAAGTATTCCTCAAGCTTTTCCGCGCTGAGCATACCGCCGTAGAACAGCGGCATTTCAATAGGAAAGTCCGGCAGAGTTTCTTTTACCGCGGTTTTTATGTTCTCAAGCATACAGAGCGTGTACTTTTCGTCGGCGGAATAACTGCCGTCAAACTCCCAAAGAGGACGGTAAACGGTGCCTATCCTGTAGTGCGCCTCGTATGGAATCTTTGAACAGCCTGTTTTTATCTGGCGTGCAACTGTCTCGGCGGCGGTGCCGTTTTCTGCCGTTTCCCGGGTTTCGCCTACGCAGAGCATAGACTTAAAACCCAGGTTAAGAATGGTTTCAAGGCGGTCGCGCGTCATCTCGTCGGTTTCGCCGAGTATATATCGCCTGTCGGCAAGACCGGTTATCGCCATATCGGCGCCTATTTCCTTAAGCTTTTCGGGGGTAAGCTCATTTGATACGGGCGTTAGTGAAAAGCTCTGAGAGGAAATCTTCACAAGCTTCCTTTCGGGGATCGCGGCGCAGACCGCTTCAAGCGAAACCGCGGGCACAAAGGCAAAGAACATGATATCCTCCTCGCGTTCAAGGTTCTTTGTGCGCCGGCATATCAATTTGATATCATCGATTATCTGAGCCGTGGTTTTTTCGTGTGTGAAGTTGTAACAGTAAAATTTCAGCATTTTTCCCTCCCGATAGTTATCAGCGTATTGTTCAAACCCAGCGCGCGGGTATAGCTTACCTTGTCCGCGAGGGTGTTGATCATCTTAAGATTTGAAAACTCCTCCTCGGTGCCGTCCACCGTGGACGAATCAAAGGTTTCGCCGTTATCTCTGACCGAAAGTATCACCGCGCTGTCCGTGACGCGGCAGATCAAATCGATCCTCGGCTGCTTTTTGCCGCTGTTGAAGCGCCTGATGTGTTCGACCGTTTCCTCGGCAATAACACCGGCAAAATCGGCGGTTTTGCCGCTGATGCCGTTTTCGTTCAAGAAGCCGATTGTCAGGTCGGAGATCTGCGACGCCTGCTCTGCTTCGGGGCGAAGGCTGGCGTCAAACAGCGCACTGCATTCGGCCTGTCTTTCGTGCAGCAGTATACCGCTATACTTTTCCTTTTTGAATCGGTAAACAAAAAAGCAAATCAGTATGATGACAGATGCTGTCAGCGACTCCGATATCACAAACGCCCAGCATGTGCCCGTGATCCCGAGAGCTTTTGAAAGGAAATAAGCCATGGGAACAGTGAAAATCAAGCCGCGCAAAAACGTGGTAAGCACGGATCTCGCCTTTTGTTTTGTCG
>CAZVSQ010000162.1:0-3960 GCA_964629925.1 uncultured Ruminococcus sp. | reverse complement strand
GGGAGTGATAAGACATGAAGTTTATAAAAAGCAGAGCCGCAACATATATATCGCTGGCTGTTTTGCTGCTTTCTTTTGTCAGTATCATTCTTGCGTTGATTTTAAGCTCCGGTAGACAGCCTTTGTTTGAGTCAACGAATCCTCACAAGGTCTCAATCAACGGAAAATACTCAATTGACGGCGGTCAATGGAAAGATACCGTTCCCGACGAAATGCTCCACAGCCGTTTTAATACCGTTACTGTCAAAGGCACTCTTTCAAGAGAAACAAACAGCAATCAGCAGCTTGTAATATTTTCGGAAAACATTAATTACAAGCTCGAATGCAACGGCGTATTGATTGAAAACAGCAAGGAAAACAGTATTTCTCCCGGCAATGATATTGTTGATGTGCCTGTATCAAGGTTTTCTAAAGGCGATTCTGCCAACGTCGAGATAAAGCTTACGATGGATTATCCATATACTATGTTCTCAAATGCCGATTTGTCGGATTTCTTCCGGATGTATATTACCGATTCATCAGGCGTTTATGATCTGCTGATAGAGGGAAGGCTGCCGATAATTCTCTTTTGCCTGACAATATGCTTTTTCGGACTGTTTGCTTTTCCTATTGCGGGAAGCGTTATCGGCGGCATTAACATACGTTACATGGCGTTTTCGGCGCTTTGCTTCTTTACGGGCTTTCATTTGCTTATTCAGGCGTTGTCGCCTTTTTTACCGCTTTGGATCGATGATCCGGTTTTATGCATGTCAATTACCGAATCGACAACTCACATGTTCGGAATATGCGCGCTGATTTTTATCAAGGTGCTGTTTGCGGATGATAAGCATAAAAAAATAGGAAATATTATTCTTCTTACTTTTTCCGCTTTTATAATCACTTTGTTTGTGCTAAGCTTAACGGGTGTTTGCGATTTATACGCCAGCAATCCTTACGCGCAGTTATTATTCTCTGTTTGCGCTACCGTATTAACGGTATGCATGTTCAGAGAGTTTAAGATAAACCGAGACGCTAAACACGCGGTATTTGCGCTCATTCCGCTTGCCGCCGCGCTCCTTTTTGACACGGTAAACATGTATATCTGTTTTTCGGATATTATGGTCTTTGAGTTTGGAGCCGCAGTAACGCTGATTTATCAAATTGTTGTTTTGCTTTTTGATTTACGCAAACAATATAAGGAAACTATACGTTATCAAGAAATGCAGCGTGAGCTGATCGAGTCGCGTGTAGCTATAATGGTAAGTCAGATACAGCCTCATTTTCTATATAATTCGCTGACCTCTATCGCAATGCTGTGCACGATCGATCCGGAAACCGCTCAGGAGGCAACCGTAACTTTTGCCGATTACCTTCGCGGAAATATGGATTCGCTTAAGCAAAAGGGGCCTGTGCCTTTCTCTAAAGAGCTTGAGCACCTGAAAAAGTATCTGTATATCGAAAAGTTGAGGTTCGGAAAAAAGCTGAATGTTGTATATGATATTCAAACCGAAAACTTTGTACTGCCTCAGCTTTCGATTCAGCCTTTGGCAGAAAACGCCGTAAAACACGGTATAAGCAAAAAACGAGGCGGAGGTACGCTGACTATCTCAACGCGTGAAACAGACAACGCCTATAAGGTTATTGTATCGGATGACGGAAAAGGTTTTGATGTCAACGAGGTTAAAAATGACGGCAGATCGCATGTCGGAATGGATAATGTGCGCATGCGCCTTAAAGAGATGTGCGGCGGCAAAGTTGAGATAACAAGCAAAATAGGCGATGGAACCGTTGCGACGGTCACTTTGCCCAAGGAGGGACAAAAACGTGAAAATTCTTTGTGTTGATGACGAACCTCTCGCTCTGCAAATGCTGGAGCTTTCAATAAAAAAGGCCAAGCCGGACGCTGATGTTCTTGGCTTTGACGAGCCTGAGGACTTGCTTGACGAAGCTGAAAAAAACGGCTGCGACATTGCCTTTCTTGATATCCATATGAGCGAAATGGATGGGGTAGAGGCAGCTAAGCGCCTTAAGGAAATTAACCCAAAGATGAACATAATCTTTGTTACAGGGTTCAGCGAGTATACGGGCGACGCTATGCGGCTGCACGCCAGCGGTTATATAATGAAGCCCGTTACAAAGGAAAAGGTCGCTGCAGAGCTTGATGATCTAAGATTCCCGATAATACCTAAATCAAACGCCTTGCTAAAGGTACAGTGCTTTGGCAATTTTGATGTTTTTACTCCCGACGGTAAACCCCTTCGCTTTGAGAGGAGCAAGGCAAAAGAGGTATTTGCTTATCTGGTTCACCGCAAAGGCAGCTCATGCACCAAAAAAGAGATTGCCGCTGTGCTTTTTGAGGACATGCCATATGACACCAAGCAGCAGATGTATATGCAGAAAATTATGTCATCGCTTATGAAAAGCCTGAAAGCAGCAGGAGTTGAAAAGGTTATCCGAAAATCCTATAACAATATTTCTGTGGATCCCGAGCTGCTTGACTGCGACTATTACCGTTTTCCGGAGCTGGATGCGGGCGCAGTAAACGCATATCAGTGCGAGTATATGAGCCAATAATATTGGGCTGATTTTTTATTTGATGATTACAGCTATAACTACTAGACCACAAAAAAGAGCCTGACAAAAGCCAAGCTCAATATATAAAATTACAGATTAGTCAGACATGATTCTGAATAACCGGTAATGCCTTTAAAAGTCAAGTCATGATCTGTTTTTATTCGGATTTTATTTGTTTAAATGAAAAGTGCTTCCGTTTCATCAAACGTCCTTTCAGGTTTCCACATTTTATTAATATGAATTTTGCTGTCGATTGAGTGCGGCATAAGCCGATGCTTTTTGATTGTTGCCGTTGATACGGTTGCTGCTCCCGCAGCAAGAATTAATGCCAGAAATGTTTTCATATTATTCACCTCACAATTTGTATACCATGACTGTAATTGAAGTATAACAAACTAAATATGACAAGAACAGGACAAAAACACTATATTTTTAAAAAATGGAGTTTTTATGAAAAAAATAAAAGTCTTTACCGCATTTATTCTTACAGCTGTACTTGTAATCAGCCTGACAGCATGCGGAAGCAACAGCAGCAGTTCATCGGAAGCAAAAAAGACATATGATGTAACCGATCCTTTTAACTCACGTACAGATGAAACGCTTATGCCCGAAACGCTTGTTCCGGAAACAGGGATAGGAAACAAAACACTTGTAGCGTATTTTTCCGCAACAGGCAATACAAAAAGCGTTGCCGAAAAAATAGCGTCTATTATAGGTGCGGATCTATATGAGATAACTCCTGCCGAACCTTATTCGGATGATGATTTAAACTATAATGATGAAAACAGCCGTGCTTCAAAAGAGCAAAAAGACAAAAACGTCCGTCCCGAAATAGCCGGTGAGGAGCTGAATATTTCGGACTACGCTATAATCTACCTTGGATATCCGATATGGTTCGGACAGGCTCCCAGAATTATGAACACTTTTGTTGAAAGCCATAATTTTGAAAACAGGATCATTTTTCCGTTCTGCACATCTGCAAGCAGCGGAATAGGTGAGAGCGCAAATGAGTTAAAATCCTCTGCAAAAACAGGCAACTGGATGGACGGAATGAGATTTGGCTCCGACGCTGCAGAGGAACAAATACAAAGCTGGATAAACGGCAGTAATTTATAAGTAAAACAGACAGGCAGCTGTAATATGCTGTCTGTCTATGCGTTTAAGATAATTTAATTATTTCATCAAGCAGTCTATCCGCCGCATCCTCTTTTGACAACAGAGGCAGGTCGATTATTTCATCCTGCTTAATGAGGGTTAAGTGATTAGTGTCGGTGCCGAAGCCCGAGCCCTCATCTCTGAGCGAGTTTGCGGCGATTATATCGGCGTTTTTCATTTGCAGTTTTTTGCGAGAAATATTAAGCAAATCCAGAGTTTACATCCAGAATCCGCAAATGATCTGTCCGCTTT
>CAZVSQ010000161.1:0-3997 GCA_964629925.1 uncultured Ruminococcus sp. | reverse complement strand
CTCTTCCTCGATTTTTTTGGCGTGCTCCTTATGTCCCTTGGTGTAGTATGAGAAGGGCGCCGTGAGGATTATAGCTCCGTAGTAGGTCATAAAGCGCCATGCGACTATGGCGGGCTTTGTCCTGCCCAGGAAGAAGCCTCCGAAATACAGCGCGAAGGCTGCCTCCGCTCCGCCCGAAGCGCCCGGAAGCGGTATCAGGTTTGAAGTGAACAGCACGAACGACTGTATGCATACGAACTCATACCAGCTTCCGACCGGCTGACCGCTTGCGGAAGCGATTGCCGGGATATCGAACGACAGATATACTACATACGGAACCGAAAGTATCAGCAGCACCTGAATTGCGACCAGACCGTAGATAACGGCAACGCGCTTTTTGTTTTGCATAAGCAGTCTGTTTGAGTCCAGGAACATGCGGAATTCCCTGGTGAGCCTGGCTATTTTCTTGTCGGAATTTTTCACCTTGAACTTGCGCAGGATTTTGATGATAAGCCTGAGCAGCTTGCCCGTAAGCCTTTCCGAGAACGAAATTACCAAAAACAGCGCCGTTACCGCAAGCTGAACCAAAAAGCCGATTATTACAAAGGCGGTAGACCAAAAGCTTGTAAACGCGCTGCTGAACAGGTCAAAATTCGTTATTATTGCAATTATGCTGAACGCCATTGTAACAAACTGGTACACAATAAACTTCTGTGTCATGCACGCCGAGCCGAAGCCGACGCTGATGTTCATTTTTGACATCAGGTAAAGCTGCATGGGCTGACCGACGGTATTTGACGGGGTTATAGCGCTGAAGAACACGACTACGCAGCTTATTTTCAGCGCGTCGATAAACCGCACCTTAGGGTACTGCGCCCCGATAAAGATATAGGTCACTATGGCGTCCACAATAACGCTTGAATCGTACACAAGCACTCCGGCAACAAGCAGCCACCAGATTATCGCCTCGTCTGATTTTAAAAGGTCTATTATCCCGCCGTCGGAGACAATAAAATACACCAGCAGCACAGCCGTCATCAAGCCGACTATTATATTGAATATCGCTACGCCGCTGAGCTTGAATTTCCTCTTTTTCTTCTCCAAAACAATCTCTCCTAATTACAGTTCATAATTAGCAATCTCCATTATAATAATACAACTTTAGGCGCTCTTTTGCAACTACAAACTTGTAACCATTTTTTGTGTTCCGAGCTTGTATTATTGCTCTTATTATGATACAATAATGTCAGGTGATATAATGGATTTCCCAAACATTTTTAACCCGTTCGGAATGGCGTTTTCGGCTCTGCTTATTTTGCCGCATATTATTTACCGCCGCAAGCATACCATTGACAAGGAGATATACACAAACAAAGCGATGTACTATATCGACCGCATGGGGCGATTTTTTTCGCTGCTTTTGATGTCCTTTCACACGGGCGTTCTGGAAAGGGGCTTCACCGAGCCTAAGGAGCTTATGGAGCGCTTCTGGATAATCTCGACCTCGGTCATGGTGCTTATATATCTTTTGCTTTGGGCGCTGTTTTTGAAAAAGGAGAGGAAGTCCGCCGCCTATCTTATAGCCGCCGTCAGCACTGCCGTTATAGTATTCAGCGGCATTCTTCAGGTCAACACCCTGCTGTTTACCGCGGGGTTCATTTACCTTGCCGGCGAGCTGTACATTATCAAAAGGAATTTTTCATGTTAAGGCAATTACTCGGAGGATTTAATGAATATTCTTATGCTTTTAAAGCCAAAATCGACCGTGAAATTCATCTTTGACACAAACACCCTCAGGCAGGGTATCGAAAAGATGCGCGTCCACGGCTACACGGCTATTCCCGTTATTGACAGCGAAGGAAAATACATAGGCACGGTCAGTGAGGGCGACTTTTTGTATTATCTTTTAGACCTGCAAAAAAACAAGCTGAATGAAAAAGAAAAGCACATCGTAAGGGATATTATCCGCAAAGACTTTAACCCGGCTGTAAGGATAGACGTTTCAATGGACGAGGTGCTCAGACGAGCCGAAAGCCAGAACTTTGTACCCGTTGTTGACGACCGGGGCACGTTTATAGGCATTGTAACAAGACAGGATATAATCAAGTATTTTATCAATAACCCCTAACCCCTGCCCACTAAAATCTTGCTTTTTTCTAATCAATTTCTACCTTTATTGCATAGTTGCATACATTTTTTCGCTTTATGGAAGGTATAGTAGAGGGACTTGTTCCCCTAATACTTTTCAAGGAGCGATTTTTTTTATGCAAATGAATGATATTTTACAGCGCTTAACAGGCGTTAAACGGGCTTCGGGCGATGAGCACTATCTGGCGCTCTGCCCCTGCCACAACGACCATAAGCCCAGCCTTGACGTTAAGGCGGGCAAGGTGGGGATCGTGATGAACTGCCCCGTATGCGGAGCCGACGGAAGGGCGGTTTCAGCCGCTTTGGGGATAACCGTGCGAGACCTCTTTTACGAGCAGCGCAAGCCGCAAAGGCAGGCTCCCGAGGGTGCGGATTACTTCTACACCGACAGCCTCAAAAAGTCGCGCTATTACTTTTGGAGCGACAAAAAGCAGGGCTGGGACAAGGGCTTCTGCTGGTACCACAAGGACGGCGGCAGCTGGAAAAAGGGAATGCCCTGCGGCGAAAACGGCGATAAGATAAAGCCTCCGCTTTACAGGCAGGCGAACATTGCGGCGGCTGTAAACGCAGGCGAGCCGTTGTATATTGCCGAGGGCGAAAAGGATGTTGACACCCTGACGGACAAGCTGGGGATGTTTGCGGTCTGCTCGCCTCACGGAGCCGGAAGCGGAAGGCTTGAAAACAAGTGGGATCATGCTTACAACGCGCTTTTTAAGGGAGCCGACGTGGCGATACTTGCCGACAATGACGAGGCGGGCAGGGCGCTTGCCGAGCATATAGCGGCCGAGATACTGCCCTTTGCCAAGAGCGTAAAGCTGCCCGACCTGAGCTTTGAGTGGGAGGATTTGAAGCCCAAGGGCGACATAACCGACATCTATGAATCGACCTCCCCAATGACGGGCAAAACCGTTGCCGAAACGGTAAATATGAAGCTTAACGCGCTTGTTGTGATAACCGAAAAGCTAAAGCCCAAGGCGGACTCAAAGCCGCAAAAATACATACGCCTCTCCGATATAGAGAGCACTGAGACCGAGTGGCTTTGGTACCCTTATATTCCTTTAGGGAAAATTACCTTGATGACTGCCGACCCGGGCACGGGCAAGACCTTTCTGGCTTTGTACCTGACCTCTCAGGTGTCAACGGGCAGACCTTTCTACGGCGAGAGCGCTTACCGCGAGCCTGCCGTGGCGGTGTACCAGACAGCCGAGGACGGTGTTGCCGACACCATAAAGCCGCGTTTGGAGCCGATGAGACCGAACTTTGAGAACATATTAGTGTTCAACGAGGAAAAGGAGAGCCTGTCGCTTTCGAGCGAGCATATCGAGGAGATAATGAAGGAGCTAAGCCCAAAGCTGATGATCTTTGACCCCTTGCAGGCGTATTTGGGGGCGGGCGTAGACATGCACCGAGCCAATGAGGTGCGCCCCGTTTTGGGGCGAATAGCGCACCTTGCCGAAAAGTACAAGTGCGCGGTCATTTTTATCATGCACAACTCAAAATCCGCTCAGAACAGCGCTCTGCTGCGTTCCTTAGGCTCTGTGGACATACCCGCGGTGGCGCGAAGCATGCTGGTGCTGGCCAACAACCCCGACAAACAGGGCGGCAAGATAATGTGCCACGAAAAGTCAAGCCTTGCCGCTCACGGCAGGAGCGTGCTGTTTGAGATAGCGCCTCAGTACGGCGGAATAGCGTTTGAGGGCTTTTCCGATTTGAAAGCCGACGACGTGATAAGCTCTCACCGCGAGGGCAGAAAAAAGTCAAGCGCCAAGCTGGACGAGGTCTGCGACAGCCTGCTTGAGCTGTTCGACAAAAACGGCAGGCTGGAGGTGAGCAGCATTAAAGATTTATGCGACAGCCTTGGGTGCAGTCA
>CAZVSQ010000160.1:0-4105 GCA_964629925.1 uncultured Ruminococcus sp. | reverse complement strand
GACGGACTCATAATAGTAAGCTTCCCTCCATATACATTGTTATACGGAGGGATTTTTATGAGATTATTTATACTTAACAGGCGCTCGCTGCTGACCGCTTCGCTCTGCCTTATCGCGGGAATTGCGGCTCTCAGCGTTTCGATAACCTCGGTCGGCAAAAGTGTTCAGACCGCCGCCGAGCCCAAAACAAACCCAATATACCGCGTTGAGAGCGGCAAAAAGCAGGTAGCTATCTCATTTGACGCAGCTTGGGGCAACGAGGAAACGCCGCAGCTCCTTAAAATTCTTGATGAACAGAACGTAAAGGCGACGTTTTTCCTCGTGGGAGAATGGGTCGACAAGTACCCCGACGACGTTAAAACCATAGCGGCAAAGGGGCACGACATAGGCAATCACAGCAACACGCACCCTCACATGCCGCAGCTTTCAAAGGACACCGCCTGCGCCGAGATAAAGGCATGCAACGATAAGATATGCAAGCTGACGGGCAGCGCCCCTACCCTGTTCCGCCCGCCCTACGGCGACTACGACAACATGGTGGTAGACAGCGTCAAGCAGATGGGCATGTACTGCGTTCAATGGGACGTTGACTCGCTCGACTGGAAGGACCCTTCTCCCGAGCAGATGACTAAAACGGTGCTCGATAAGGTAAAGGACGGCTCGATAGTTTTAATGCACAACGGCGCAAAAAATACCCCTGCCGCTCTGCCGGGTATTATAAAGGGCATTAAGGCTAAGGGGTACGAGATTGTTTTAATTAAAGATTTGATTCCCGAGGGCGAGTATTATACGGATGTTCAGGGAGAGTTTCATTTAATGGAAAATTGAAAATGGAAAGTGGAAAATGATTGACATTTCCGAATTATTCGTTTATAATAAAAATAGAGAAACGGCTTTGACTGTTTCGCAATGCAATTTGATTAATTTATTTGATTAACCGTCATGTGCTGCAACACAGGGCGGTTATTTCTTTATGACAAGGACGATAATCATCACTAATAAAGCGAAAGAAATTATGTACTCCATCATTTCACCTCCTTTCACAGAGGTGTCGAAACAGCCGCCACCGTTTCTCCAAAAAAATTATAGCATAAGCAACCCCAAAAATCAATATGCGATAATAGAAAAATAAAGTCTCAAAAAAAGCGGCAGCCCGAAAATGAGCTGCCGCCGATTTTATTTATCAGTAAACGATAACAGGGGTTCCGAAGGTTGTGTTGTTGTAGATGGTTCTTACGGCTTTATACGGTGTGTTGATGCAGCCGTGAGAGCCGTTGTAGGTGTAGATGTTGCCGCCGAAGCTTGAGCGCCAGCTTGCGTCGTGGATTCCGCAGCCGCCGCTGAACGCCATCCAGTAATCAACGGGAGAAGCGTATCCGGGGCCTGTGAGCACGGTGTTTCTCGCGCGTGAGAAAATGCTGAAATAGCCCTTGGGGGTATCCATATAGTTTCTTGTGCCGGTTACAACGGGCGTATCGACGATAAGCTTGCCGTTTTTGTACAGCCACATGCGCTGCTCGGTGATGCTTACTTCAACATACGAGCTGCCTACGCTCTTTCCGTATGCTCCGCTTGTGATCGTTCTGCCTTCAACTGCCCATGTGCCAACTACCTTGGTTTTGCTTGCGCCGTTGAGCTTATAGGGCTGAATGCGGAAGTAATACTTCTTACCTGCGGTTAAGCGGACGGTGTTGAAGAAGTTCTTGGTGGTGGTGCCAAGATATTTAAAGTTCTTATAGCGGTCGGTGGAGTAATAGATGTCATAGCCTGTAGCCCATCTGTTGTGAGTCCACTTAAGATTTGCGCGTGACACAAAGCTTGTTGAGCTTGAGCTGGGCGAGCACATGCCGCAGATAAATTTGATCGTCTTGTGGTAAGCGTGGTATACAGCGTCTCCGTAAAGGATCCTGTAGGGACGCACGCTGTAGTAGTAGGCTCTGCCGTCCTCAACGTTTGTGTCCGAGAACTTGGTAACGGAGTTGTCGGTGATAGTCTTGTAAAGCTCATACTCGCCGTCTGTCTTGTAGCAGGCGCGGTAGATTTTGTAGCCGGTAGCCTTGGGGTTGCGGTCCCAGTCAAAGCTGATAACGTTTGAGGAACGAAGCATTGCAAGACCGGTAACGGTACCCGCCTGAGTTGCGGTTTTCTTTACGGTCGGCTCGCCCTCATAGGTCTTGCCGTCCTTGTTAACATATGCGGAGATCTTGAACCAGTACTGGGTGGTGTGGCTGAGGTTTTTGACCGTAACGGTATTTGAAGTAACTGTTGCTGCCTTTGTAAAGGTTGTGCCGTTATCTCTGTTGCAAATATACACGTAATAGCCTGTAGCGCCGGGAGTTTTTGCCCACTTAAGGGTTATGTAGTTGGGTTCAAAGCTGGTCTTTTCAATATTCTTGACCGCGCCTACCTCTACGACCGGCTCTGTTGCAGGTTCTGTCGCGGGCTCTTCGGTTAGGGCTTCGGTCGCCGCGACCTCATTTTCTTTCGCTGTAACAGCGGCAACTGCTTCGGGGGTATCGTTCTCCGCAGCAAATGAGCCGACGATCGAAATCGACGAAAGAACCGTGAGTACCGCAAGCAGTACCGCGACCATGCATTTGGATGATTTTTTCATTAGAATCCCTCTCTTTTCAAAATCTTTTATATAAGGGCTATGCCCGTAAAGCCGAGTATAGCTCATGCCTTGTGAAAAAAAACAAAAATACTGTCAGCGCACAGACAAAATCAATCGCTTTGTTCCGACACGGATTTTATAACCTCTGCTTTAAACCGCTCAAACGGTGAAAGCTCGGTGTCGATTTGAAGCTTAGGCTCCAATTTTCTGGGTGTAAGGTTAGAGGCGCCCGACTGCGCGTGCATCGGGATCCTGATATTCTCGCGCTGAATAAGTGAAAACAGCTCGCTGAGCGTTTTTGTCTCGCGGATAGCGTTGACGATAGCGCTGTTTTCTCCGCCGTGCTTTGGCGGAACATAATTGATGCAGACCGCCCGCTTTACCTCGGCCTTAAGCCTGTCGAGCGGAAGCTCCCTGTTGCCGATAATATCCTTTGCGGTAAGCTTGCGCGGTGTAAGGTTTGACGCGCCCTCCTGAGCGTGCATTTGGATCTCGATATGCTCATGCTGGATCAGGGCGAAAAGCTGGCTGAGTGAAGTGCATTCATCGATCGCCCTTAACAGTTCAGGGATATTCATTTTTTTGTATCCCGAGAGATACGCGTTATTCACCCAATCACCTGCCCGTCATAAACAACTCACAATCCTTGTCATTATATTATACTAAATTTACCCTGTAATTTCAATAGCAATTAAGAATTTGATTGTTTACAAGTTTTTAATTATATGGTATGCTTAACTATGAAAAAACGCCAAAAAGGAGGCATATTTTTCAAATGAAAAGACTGTTCAGCATGCTGTTGTCAGTATCTTGCGTTAGTGTGATTTTATTATGCGGCTGCGGTGATTCGGGCAGTTCGGCTGCGCCCAAGACTTTTTCGGATGACACAAAGCCTCAGAGCAGCCTCAGCTCTGCCGCGCACGATACAACAGGCACAAAAGCTCAGACCTCTACCGAAAACACCGAAAACACCGAGAATACCGAAGCCACCGCTCAGGGCGGAAGCTTTTCAAACGAAAACGGCTTTATAGTATATAATGAAAACGGTCAGCGCGCCTCAATAACGGGCATCGACATTTCCTCTTACAGCGGCGAAGTTGACTGGAGCCGCGTAAAAAACGCCGGGATCGACTTTGTTATGGTAAGACTGGGCGGCAGAGGCTACGGAAATGAAGGCTCGCTCTACTCCGACAACAAAGCTGCCGATTACATAAGCGGCGCTCAGGCGGCGGGAATCAAGACGGGCGGCTACTTCTTCTCCCAGGCGATCACCGAGGAAGAAGCCCGTGAGGAAGCGCTGTACTGTCAGCAGGTTCTGGGCGGACTGAAGCTTGACTTTCCGCTCGCGTATGACTGGGAGATCATCAAGGAGGACACCGCGCGAACCGACAGCCTCACCGCTGAGCAGGCTACTTCATGCGCTCTGGCTTTCTGCGCCAAGGCAAAAGAGCTCGGTTACAAGCCTATGCTTTACGCGTCAGACGAGGAGTT
>CAZVSQ010000159.1:0-4119 GCA_964629925.1 uncultured Ruminococcus sp. | reverse complement strand
TTCCGTCCTTTTGAATGTCGATTCCATTGATCGTAATGGAACCGCTTGTCGGGCGTATAACGCCCGTGATCGCTTTGATCGTTGTTGATTTACCGGCTCCGTTGTGGCCGATAAATCCGGTGATCGCGCCGTCCTTCGCGGTGAACGAGATATCGTTCACAACCGTTTTATCACCGTACTTCTTGGTGTAGTTTTGTACGCAAATCAGTCAGATCATCTCCTTAATACCAGTTGTAAAAATAATAGTTTCCGCCGTGATCGGCGATAAAGTAATTGATCATCGTTGCGTATCTTGACGGGCTGATCTCGGTATCGTTATACTCGAAAACATATTGTTCATAAGGCTTCCACCCGCCGCCGCTTGGCGTGTATCTGGTGATCTCGGTGATCTTTCCGTTTTCCTTTTTGACCTCAAATTTTCCCTGCTCTTCATATCCCGTATCCGAATACACCGCGGACAGGAAGCTGACGATACCGTCGTCGTCATAATCGGCGGAATATATGCCTCTGAACCTCACCCAATTCTTTTCTTCACCCTCAGACCATTTCGTGTAAATGCCGGTGTTGGTGGTACGTTTCAGCAGACCGTTTTCGGTAGTGACCGAAACAGAATCCATTTCCTCCTTCATAAAATCGGGAGCATATCCCTCGCCTGACATAAAATCATCATGAAGAACCATTGTAAAGTATTCTCCGCCGTTGCCGTACTGGTACATTTGTTTTTCCGTACTGCTGCTGTTGAGATGTTTCATATCATAATCGTAAACTCTGCCGTCGTTGTATTTCACAGTGGTTATTGTATTATTTGTAAGATCGGTCTCGGTTCGGGTCGCAGGCTTTTCGCCGTCAAAGGTGTATTCAAACACTGTCTTTGCAGGTACGGCATCCTCGTAATTATCGAGGTTTTCAATCATGACCGGATAGGCGTTTTCGTATTCGATCGATGTTGTATGTTCCAGCTGCCAGTCATCGTATCTGTAGTCCCAGCGATAGCACTCGACGCTTTTTACAAGCGTGTGCACCGCATCGGCCGTCTGATTCATTTTTTCGCCCGTTTTGCCGCAGCCGGTCGTATATTCGGCTAAGTATTTCTGAACACAGGTGACGTCGAGAACGGAAACCCTGCCGTCGCCGTTGACGTCTGCAAGCTGCTTTTGCAGGTTGGTAAAGCTGACAAGGTCGATCGCCGCCTTTTGGATCAGCGTCGCGTCGTCTATGGTCACATCGCCGTCGCCGTCAACATCGCCGAGCAGCTGTACGCCGCAGGAGCTGTCTGTCTTGATTTCGTGCTCAACGCCGTACATATCTGTAATAGCCAGCTTAATATCAATATTCTCTATACCCAGATTTGAGTAGTTGTCTTTTATTAACCTGGCATTTGTTTTTTCTAACATAAACGGCATATCTACGGTTGCCTCGCTTCCTGCGTAAGGATCGTTGCACAAGGATACCATAACCGTTCCCTCAAGCGAGTCGAGAGAAATCGGTATCGTATTACCGTAAATATATATACTCTTTGCGTTTCCGGCATCATCAAACAGCAATTCTCCCGCGCCTAATTCTTTACCGTTTAACATAAACTTAGCAAAAACCGATTGGTCAGACGCCTTGCTTGCAATATGCTTGACGCCTTCTGAATCTTCTACGGCATACCATTGTCCGTCGTACTCCGGAATAACATAGGATGAATTCACGTTAGATATATAATCTTCAAATGATTCTTCATCCGATCTGTTCCCGTAGAATGTCAAAGTCGGATTAGCGAAAGGATAATTATCTGTTTTTGCCGTTACCTTAAGAACAGGGATATCGATAATACGTTTTGGCGTATCTTTTACATTGACGCAATAATATTCTGTATTGTCCCCGCTTTCTGTTTTAACTGATACATTTTCACGACTTAATACTTCGTTTTTCTGAATATCTATTATTTTATTCAGCCATGCTTCTACATCTCTGTCACTGTTTGAAATAGCTTTTGAAATATAGTCCCATCTGTTATTTTCTGCTTGAGACTCGAAATAATCCTTGACCTTATCGAAGTTGATCTCATTAATATCACAGCCGTTGTCTACAAGGTTTGTAACCGCTATGCCTGTATTATAGATTAAATCATAATCAATAACTGCCTGAAGATAAGTATTGATTAAGTCTTTCTCTGCCTCATTATCTGACGCGGCGGCTAATTCCTTCATTGCGTCGATATAAGATGAAAGCTCTTTAGAACAGTCACCCGATGCAGGGTTGTAAGCGAAAAAAATGTTCAATCCGCTTGTCGGGGCATTTTCTCCTCTTGCCGTAATACTTCCGTCATCATCTCTGCCAAAGAAAACACTCGTTTTTCTTGAATATTGAGTATGTTTTGAATAGACGATTTCCTTATTGTGTAAGATATTCTGAATCTTCAGCGCGGATTCTGTGTACGCGTTCTCAAGCGAGGGATCCTGCCAGTCGCCTTCATATAGATTGATTCCGAGCTGCTCGACTAAGGTTGCTAAATCCTGTAAGTTCGTAATGATGAACTTATAATCATCTTTTGAGGCGCGAATCTCATCATAGAACGTTCCGTCCGCGGCTTCGGTTCTGAGCTGCTCAGCCAATTTCAACATTTCGTCTATGAATCCGCTCTCTTTAAGCGCTTTTGTATCAACTAAGGTATAGCAAACCGCTTTTCCTGCCGATCTCTGCTCCGGATGTTCTTCGTAAAAGTCAACATAAAGATCGACGATCTTCCTGCCCAATATCTCAGTCTCCATATCAGGATCGGTGCTTAAATAATCAATCACCTTTGTATAATCGACCGTTGCATGCGGGGCAGTATCCGGAGAGCCCAGAAAATAGTCTGTATCATCCGACAAAGCAAGCATTGTCTCAAAATTACTCATCATACAGCAATCAAGATCGATAAAATCAAACTTACCTTCATTCTGTACAACATCACTTTCGGAAATTGCATGCTTTAGACCTGTAACCGAAATCACAGCATCAGGATTTACAGTATCATGGTCATCATAACCGTAGCCGTGTTCCGGACCGCTGCCGTGATCGTTAAGAATCAGACCGTATCTTTCCGCGGGCGCGTAGTTTCTCGCGTAATTGATAAATTTCTTTAATGTTTCCGGATTGCTCATGAGCTCATCTTCAGACTTGCGGGCATCGGCTCCGTCGCCTGTCACGCCATCCGCGTCCAGCAGTTTCAGATATCCTTCCGAAGCATCCGTGGTTCCGAACACTTCCCAAATCTGGTTGTATTCGCTGCTGATTTCGTTAAGTGTACCGCTGTTGCCGTCCTGATCTCTCAGGTACTTTGAGTCCAGATGCCATTTCATCGAACCGCCCGTTATAACAATAACGCGTATGTAATTGCGGTCAAACTTCGCGTTCATATATTCTTTGAGCATGGCGCTGCATACCGGAGTATTCTCTTCAGAGGAAGAGCCGTCCATGTAAACCATAATAGTACGCTTCGCCTTATTCCCGGTACCAATAGTATCAGCAAAAGAAGTTATAACGCCGGAAGCTGAAAGTATCACCGCCAGCAAAACGCTGAAAAACACTTTGAAAACCTTATTTAGCTTGTTATTCATAATAACCTCCTAATAGAATTAAACGGCGTTACCGCGCCCGACAGACGAGGCAACGCCGTCATAAAGATGATTAGTTTTCTGCCAGCATCTTCTTCGCTTTTGCGAGATAGATCAGTTCGAGAACATATTATTATCTTCTGCTCAACTGTTCAAAAATATCGCTGCCTAACATTTTCAATGAGGTTTTGGCAACTTCAAGCATTAACATTATCATATCTTCATCATTCCAATGCCCGCCGTCACCCTTAGTATAAATTGAAGTAGCTTGTAGCATTAGGGCTGTACCATTACATTCAACGAACCTGTTCTCACACAAATTTGTATTAATAGGCATTCAATAATACTATGGAGAATCATAATATCACTGGGAGTTTCAAAATCGGATGCTGTTTTTTGTTTATAGTCTTTTCTTTACGCATTTATTTAATGACATCAATGCATGATTACTATGAGATTAATTATGGATAGCCAAAAAATCGCCTCTTTCTATTATGGTATCGTCTGAAAATGTCTGAACGCATCCATTATAGCA
>CAZVSQ010000158.1:0-4139 GCA_964629925.1 uncultured Ruminococcus sp. | reverse complement strand
AAAAACAGCAAAAAGGTAAATGTACTCCAAAACAAATATGGAATGACTAACGAAAACAGTCTGCGTTTTAATTTATTCCCATAAGATTTTAAGCTACCATCAAATGACAGATAAAACAAATAGCCGGAAAATACCATAAAGAGCGGGACCGCGATTCTACAGATTCCCTCACCAATAAACAACTGAATAAAAGCCGCCAAGTTTGGACCAAACACCATCTGTAAGTCCTGCCCAGGTACATTCATAAAAAGACAGGAAGCATGAATCAACACTATCAAAATGCTAAGAATAAACTGGCTATTTGATATCTTATAATTTCGTTTACCTGTCATTATATCTACTCCAAATAATCACAAATTCTCTCTATACCACTCAATAGCAGCTTTGATACCTCTTTCAAAGCTCCAGTCGGGACCGTAACCGAGAAGTTCTTTAGCTTTGCTGATATCTGCATTGCTGTGCTTGATATCGCCTGCACGGTCGGGACCAAAGTTGGGTTCTATATCCAAGCCGAGTGCTTCTGTCAGACCGTAGTAGATATCAAGCAGGTATTCTCTGCCGCCGTAGGCGATGTTGAAGGCTTCACCTGCCGCTTCATGCGGAGCAAGACAAGCTTTCAGGTTCGCTTCGATGACGTTTTCAATGTATGTAAAATCGCGGCTCTGTTTGCCGTCACCGTTGATGGTGGGTGTTTCGCTGTTGAGCAGCTGCTTAATGAACTTCGGGATAACCGCAGCGTAAGCGCCGTTTGGATCCTGACGTCTGCCAAATACATTAAAATAACGCAGACCGTATGTATCTAAACCATAGTGCTTTGTATACTGCTTTGCCCATTCCTCGTCAGCTCTTTTGGAAACCGCATACGGAGAAAGCAGATTGCCCTCTCTGCCTTCTTTTTTGGGGAGATTAGGTTCATCTCCGTAAACCGAAGAAGAAGAAGCGTAAACGAACTTCTTTACACCGTTCTGCCTTGCGGCCTCTAGCATATTAAGTGTGCCTTGAATATTGTTGGCGCAATAGAAAAGCGGCATCTCAATACTTCTGGGAACAGAACCCCATGCAGCTTGGTTGAGTACATAATCAACGCCCTCACAAGCCTTCATGCAGGTGTCCAAATCCTTGATATCGCCTTTGATGAACTCATAGTTAGGGTTATCGAGAAACAAATCGACGTTTTCCTGCTTGCCGGTGGAAAGGTCGTCAAGGCAACGCACCTTGTAGCCCATATTCAAAATAGCTTCGCAGAGGTTTGAGCCGATAAAGCCCGCACCGCCTGTGATGAGAAATATTGAATTTTCTGGAAACTTAACTTCTGAATAACCCATTACAGTCTCCAATATACATAACCTGCGTTCTCGTATTCCTTACGATTCAGCAGACCTTTGATATCTACCATAATCTTCTTACCCTCGCCATAGAGGTTGTCAATGTTGTCCTTCGACAGCTCTTTGAAGCAATCATGCGCAACGGCGAGGACTACTGCGTCCATATCCTTTATGGTACTCATATCAACAAACTCAATGCCGTAGAGCCACTTTGCTTCGTCAGCGTCCGCGGCAGGGTCGGCGATTACGGGGGTAATTCCGTATTCTTTCAGCTCGTTGACGATGTCGATGATTTTGGTATTTCTGGTATCAGGACAGTTTTCCTTAAAGGTGAAGCCGAGGATCGCAACCTTTGCGCTCTTAACGGACTTGTCCGCCGCAATCAGCTTCTTGACAACGTTCTCGGCAACATATTTGCCCATATCGTCGTTGATTCTTCTGCCTGAGAGGATGATCTGGCTGTGGTAGCCGAGCATTTCGGCTTTATATGTAAGATAGTACGGGTCAACGCCGATGCAGTGACCGCCGACAAGACCTGGATAGAATTTGAGGAAATTCCACTTGGTTCCTGCGGCTTTGAGCACCGCCTGTGTATCAATGCCCATCTTATTGAAGATGATGGACAGCTCGTTCATAAACGCGATGTTAATGTCGCGCTGGCTGTTCTCAATAACCTTTGCGGCTTCGGCGACCTTAATGCTCTCTGCGCGGTGAACGCCGGCTTCTACAACTAATTCATATACCTTTGCAATTACATCGAGGCTTTCCTCGTCCATACCGGAAACGATTTTGGTGATAGTTTCAAGTCTATGAACCTTATCACCGGGGTTGATTCTTTCGGGTGAATAGCCGATTTTGAAATCCGTGCCGCACTTTAAGCCGGATTCTCTCTCCAGAATCGGAATACATACGTCCTCGGTCACGCCGGGGTATACAGTTGATTCAAAGACTACAACAGAGCCTTTTGTTAGGTTTCTGCCGAGGATCTCGGAGGCGCCTTCAACCGGGGTCAAATCGGGAGTATGATCGTCATTTACGGGAGTCGGAACCGCTACAATATGGAACTTAGCTTCTCTGAGCTTGGTTTCATCGGCGGTGAAGTCAACAGTCGTATTTTTGATAGCCTCGTCGCCAACCTCATTTGTAGGGTCAACGCCGCTCTTGTAAAGCGCGATTTTCTTGGCGTTGAGGTCAAAGCCTACAACGTCGATCGTCTTTGCAAATGCAACCGCGATCGGCATTCCCACGTAACCTAAGCCTACAAGCGAGAGCTTTTCTTCTTTGTTAACCAGTTTTTCATAAAGATTTTGGTACATCTTTAACCCCTTCTATCTATATCTGCATTGTTCTGCAAATCTTTTCATTGACTTTTTGTACGTCAAATACGGTTTCCGCTTTGCTTCTGCCGTTTTTTGCCATCCGCTGAATCTCTTCAGGATGTTCTATCATATATTTCATGGCTTCCGCTAAGCTTTTGACATCCTTAACGGGAACCAATATTCCGTTTTCTTTATCGTCGACCGTTTCCCTACATCCGGGAACATCTGTTGTTATTGCGGCTCTGCCGCACGACATCGCTTCCAAGATGGTTTTCGGCGTGCCCTCACGGTAGGACGGCAGCACATATACGCTGCACTGCGCAATATACGGTACAACATCCGTTTGCTCGCCGAAATACTCGATGATACCTTCATCGACAAACTGCTTAAGCTCTTCAGGCTTGAGCGAGCTGGGGTTGGAATCATACGGTCCCACCAGCAGGCAGCGCACATTCGGATAATCCTTCTTGACCAATCTGCACGCTTCGAGGTATTCATAAACACCCTTATCGCGAATCAGTCGGCTGATACATAAAAAGCCAAAGGTTTCGGGTATCGGCTGTACATTAAATATATCTAAATTCACGCCTGAACCATGCAGCATGACGATTTTCTGATTTTTAATCGCTTTTTTCGCCTTAAAGGTCTCCAAATCATCGGAATTCTGAAAAAACACCGTGGTACATTTGCGCATGGAATAACGGTATTCTTTCATTAGAATAGTCCTGACGGCCCTTGTTTTTAAATCGTCATTGAGAAAGAGCGAACCAAGCCCCGCAACAAGCGGATAAACCTCGGTGATGCCGAGCTTATTTGCAGCAATTGTACCGTAAATAATCGTCTTTGCCTGATAGGTGAAAATCTTGTCCGGCATAATCTGAGCAAGTACAGACTTAATAGAGCCTATGCTTTTTAAGTCCTTAAGCGGATTCGTTCCGTTGCGCTGAACATTTATCTGACGGTATGTAATACCGAGCTCGCGGAATTTTTCCTTCCAATCGGTCTCAGCTTCATTACTGAGAGCAAAAACCTCGTGTCCTTTTTCAATAAAGCTGCGCATCATGTCGATGCGGAACCAGAACAGCGACGGTGTATGGCTGGATAAAACTGCTATCTTCATTCAGCTTCCTCCGTCTTATGTAGGCCGCCGGTGCCGCCCTCGACAACGCCGTCTTTTTTGAATACGGAAATAATCGATCCAAAGAAACAGCGCAAATCAAAGCCAAATGCGGTAAAGCCGCCTCTTTTTAACTTTGAGGTATATTCACCGTCAAGTTTGGCTTTTATTGGGATTTCAAGTTCGTCGCGTCCGTTGATCTGCGCCCAGCCTGTCAGCCCGGGCTTTACGTCGTTTGCGCCGTATTTGTCGCGCTCGGCTACCAAGTCGTCTTGATTCCACAAAGCGGGTCTGGGACCGACGATCGACATTGTACCAATCCAAATGCAGAAGAATTGCGGGATTTCATCAAGCGAGCTTTTGCGCATAAACCTCTGC
>CAZVSQ010000157.1:0-4143 GCA_964629925.1 uncultured Ruminococcus sp. | reverse complement strand
TTCAGAGTTTAATCTCATTCAGAACTTATCATCACTGACACGTTCGTGAATTTACCGATGTATTTTAGTGTACATCTCACTGTAATTTCTTGAGTTTTTCTCAACTCAAAGTCATTACGGGTCTCTTTCTTTTCGTTGTTTAATTTTCAAGGTCCTTTGCGCTATTTTTGAGAAAAATTTTGCTGAAATTTCAGCGCCGTTTCTCAACAGCGCATGAGCTATTATACCGCAAAACAGATTAGTTGTCAAGTGATTTTTTGAAAAATCTTAAAAATTTTCCAGCATTATTTTGACGTTAAATAAACCTGTTTAACTTTGCGTCATAGATGTAATCTATTGCGCTGAGTTTTTGCTCAATTTCGGTTTTATCTGCCTGTAGATCATCACACAATTCATTAAGTGTTTTATAATTGTCGCGCAGCTTTGTGTTGATGTAACTGAGCAGGATCATCGGGTCGTTCGGCAGCATTGGCTCCTCCTTGTATGAATCGAGAAAATGGTGTTTTTGCCCCTTTGTTTTATATGCGATAACAGCGTCGAGCGCTACATTGTGCATGCTGTTGAAGATATTTGCTTCGACGGCAGGATTGCTCTTTTTCAACTGCTGAATAAGACGTTTTGTCTCTTTGCGCTTTGAAGATGATTCGGCGTCGCCCTCTCCCTCAAGCTGTTCGGTGAAACGGCAGGCACAGCGAAGAAAATTTAGTTTATGCGCGTCACGCCACGCTATAATATCTTCCTCGCGGATATAATACATAGGGCGGATAAGCTCCATACCGTCGAAATTAGTGCTGTGAAGCTTAGGCATCATCGTCTGGATCTGTCCGCCCCAAAGCATGCTCATTAACGTTGTTTCGATAACGTCGTCATAGTGATGTCCCAGCGCTATTTTGTTGCAGCCAAGCTCCTGCGCTTTCTTATACAAATGTCCGCGCCTCATACGCGCGCAAAGATAACACGGAGACTTTTCGACGTTGACAATCGAGTTGAAAATGTCGCTTTCAAATATCGTAATCGGAACGTCAAGAAGGTCGGCGTTGGTTTCGATTTGTTTACGGTTATCTACATTGTAGCCCGGATCCATCACCAGAAATTCAAGCTCAAACGGGATTTTGTTTCGGCGTTTTAGCTCCTGAAAAAGCTTTGCCATGAGCATTGAGTCCTTACCGCCGGAGATACAAACGGCAATTTTATCGTTCGGATCGATCAGCGAATAATCCGCAACAGCCAGAGCGAACCGATGCACAAGCTTCTCTTTAAAACGTCTGCGCCTTGTGAGCGACTGTTCAACAGCCCTTGCAAATGGTTTTATTTCAGATATTATTTTTTCCATAATATACCTTTAAGAAAAGGCAGACAACGCGAAGGACGCTATCTGCCTTTAGTTTTTGATTTATATGCTTTCTATCGAGATGCTCTCGCCGTCTGAGGTGACATTGATTGCTTCAAGACTGCCGGACTGCGACTGAATCATAGCCTCAGCGATCTTCTCCTCTACCTCGCGGCGGATGGTATTGCGCAAGTCGCGCGCCCCGCTCTTGCCGCTGCAGGATTTTTTCGCGAGATATTCGCAAGCCTTGTCGTCAAAGGTGAAGCGGATATGCTTTTCTTCAAGTGTAGGCACATACTCTTCAAGCATGAGCTTTGCGATGTCAACAAAGTTAGCCTCGCTGAGCGTGTTGAAAACAATAATCTCGTCAACGCGGGCGATGAACTCAGGTCTGAGGAAATCCTGCAGAGCCTTCATAACCTTTTCTTTTGAGGCTTCCTCGGAGGTTTTGCCGAATCCGAGAGCGGTATCTCTGCCCGCCGAGCCTGCGTTTGAAGTCATAACAATTACGGTATTCTCAAAATTGACCGCTCTGCCGTGGGCGTCGGTCACCTTGCCCTCGTCGAGGATCTGAAGCAGGATATTGAGCACATCGGGGTGCGCCTTTTCGATTTCATCAAAGAGCAGTACAGAATACGGGCGGCGGCGTACCTTTTCGGTAACCTGACCCGCCTCGTCATATCCGACATATCCGGGCGGTGAACCGATGATTTTGGACACCGAGTGCTTCTCCATAAACTCGGACATATCAAGGCGGATAAGCGTTTCGGGAGTATCGAAGAGCTGCTGGCTGAGCACCTTAACGAGCTCGGTTTTGCCTACGCCGGTGGGACCTACGAAGATGAACGAAGCCGGGCGTCTGCGCGGAGAGATCTGGCAGCGGCTGCGCTTGATTGCGGAAGCGAGCACTTCAACCGCCTCATCCTGTCCGATGATTTTCTTTTTCATTTCAGCTTCGAGGTCTGCAAGCTTTGAAAGCTCGTTCTCGCGGATCCTTGAAGCGGGAATACCCGTCCACAGCTCGATAACCTTTGCTATATCCTCCTCGGTCACCTTTGCGGTAAGGCTGCCGGGGTCAATCTCTTTCAGCTCGTTATCGATCTTTGCAAGAGATGTGTTGACCTCGGCAAGCGATTTATAGTCGATCTCCTCGGCGCTTGCAAGCTCATCCTTTGTAAGAAGGAGCGATCCGCGCTCGTCGCTTAGCTTTTCATAGCGCTCCCTCTCCTTATTGCGGAGCGAGGCGCACGCGCAGCTTTCGTCGAGAAGGTCGATCGCCTTGTCGGGCAGGAATCGGTCGGTGATATAACGCTCCGAAAGCACAACAGTCTTGCGGACGATGTCATCGTCGACGATGACCTTGTGGTGAGCCTCGTAGTAGCCCTTTACGCCGGCAATAACCTCAATTGACTGCGCAATAGTTGGTTCGCCTACTTTGACGGGCTGGAAGCGGCGTTCAAGAGCGGAGTCTTTTTCTATGTATTTTCTGTATTCGTTAAAGGTAGTAGCGCCGATAACCTGAACCTCGCCGCGCGAAAGAGCGGGCTTGAGGATGTTCGCGGCGTTCATTGTGCCTTCGTTATCGCCCGTACCGACAAGCGAGTGAACCTCGTCAATGAAAAGGATAACGTTTCCGCTGTCCTTGACCTCTGAAACCAAGCCCTTGATACGGCTTTCAAACTGACCGCGGAACTGAGTACCCGCAACCAGCGAGGTGAGATCGAGAAGCTGGATCTCCTTATTCTTTAGCTTTTGCGGCACATTACCCTGAGCGATACGCAGCGCAAGCCCCTCAGCGATAGCGGTTTTACCTACGCCGGGCTCGCCTATCAGGCAGGGGTTGTTTTTGGTGCGGCGCGAAAGTATCTGGATAACGCGCTCGATCTCAGCGTCTCTGCCGATAATATTGTCGATCTTACCCTCTCTTGCCTTGCGTGTCAAATCCTCGCAATAGAGGTTGATGTGTTTTCTTTTCTTTTCTTTCTTCTCCTTCTTCTGACCGCCCTTATCGGAGCCGTTTCCGTCGGGAGCCTTTCCTCCGCCGAAGATATTATTGAAGAAAGCAGGGAAAGCGGGAGCGCCGTGAGAAAAATCATCGTCCTCGCTTCCGCCGTTATCCTTGGCAAATTCATCCATCTGTTCGGCAAGATTATCGGCGCCGAGCTGCTCCATAAGCTGAGAGAGGTCGCCGCCCTGCATAAGGCTGTTCATCTGATCCTGAACATTTTCAAGATCCTCGTCCGAAATGCCCATTTTGCTTATTAAATCCTCAACGGGCTTTATACCAAGCTCCTTGGCACAGCTAAGGCAATAGCCTACCGTAGGAGCGTCTTTTGAATTATTATTTGTAACAAAAACGACAGCAGGCCGTTTTCCGCATCTTGTACAAAGCATAACATTCTCCTTTTCTTCCTGATTTCATAATGGTAGTATAAAGTATTATCATGTTAAAATCAAGACTATTCACACAATCTTCACGATTTAGCGCTGTTTTTCTCTCTGTTTATTTTTACAAACATCACGGCATACTGCATAAGCGCAAGCAGCATTGCGGCAGCCACCAGTATGAGCCCGATTATTACAACAGGCATATATTCTTCGCCCGTAACTATCTTAATAAAGATAATAAGCGAGATCACAAAATAGAACACCAGAGTCGCTATTTTTCCGAAAATATTGGCAGGAGGCGGAGTCATTTTTCTGAGCAGCATAATAAATCCGCCGAGCAGCATCAAAAACTCCTTGCCCACAAGCACTAGCATTATCGGCAGTATCGACGGAATATATATAACCATACACACCGCCACAGCTAC
>CAZVSQ010000156.1:0-4165 GCA_964629925.1 uncultured Ruminococcus sp. | reverse complement strand
AACAGCAACGTTTACGACCCCTCAGTCAATCCTTGACGGATTGACAGCTCCCCTTACGCAGGGGAGCCTTAGAAACGCACTGCAACCGACAGGCTCCCCTGCGTAAGGGGAGCTGGCGCCGATAGGCGACTGAGGGGTCGTCTGCACCGCGCTATCCTAACAACCGATTTTTGATAGTAAGCTTAAGTTGACGACATTGCCTTTCAAGGGGAAATGTCGCGAAGCGACAAAAGGGTTGCCGCCCGGCTACGGGTCGCCTGCACCGCGCTGTCCTATATCTAACAAATATTATCATCAATATTATCAATTCCCTAAGAACATTTTGGAATAATGTAAAATTGAGAGAAATGGCTTAAACAGTGGCTTTTTACAATATTACAAAAATTTTTCTATTTTGTAAGATTGGCAATAATATCAGTTGTATAACAATATAATATACGCTGCAAGTAATAATGAATGCTTTTTCGTTCAGCGTTATATAATAATATATTGTAATATTATAATAATATCGTTAATCTTACAAAATAAGATTTTGGTTTGTAATATTGATAAACCCCGCATAAACACTGGGTTTTTATCAATTTTACAAAATAACTTTATGTTCTTGGGAAGATTGGTAATATTGGGAATATTGGGAATACAGCCTCCAACCGCTCATCGTAAAAAGAGGTGAAATATATGACAAAGGCTTTACTGAAAAATACATTTCGTGAGATCGCGAACACCAAGGCGCGGTTTATTTCAATTATGGCTATTATCGCGCTTGGCGTGGGCTTTTTTGCGGGCATAAAGGCTACAAGCCCCTCCATGTATAACCTTGCCGAAAACTATTTCCGCGACCGCTCGCTAATGGATTTCAGGCTGGTGTCCACCGTCGGCTTTTCCGAAAACGACGTCAAGGCGGTGTCTGAGCTTGAGGGCGTTTCGTCGGTCATGCCTTCATACTATTGCGACGTAATGACTTCTGCCGGGGACGGCGGCTACGTTATCCGCCTCATAGCCGTACCTAAGGAATACAAGGACAACAAAAAGCTCAATTCGCTTGTTATAAACGACGGAGACGGCGAGCTGAAAAGCGGCGAAATAATCACCGAGAGCGTAGCCTTCGCAAACGGCCGCCACAAGCTCGGCTCAAAAGTAAACTTTGCTTCGGCTGCGGGAAATAAGCAGATTTCCGAAGTTTTAAAGCACAGCAGCTTTACCGTAAAGGGCAAGGCTGAGTCGCCGCTTTACATCTCATATCAGCGCGGTAAAACCACCATAGGCGACGGTAAAATAGAGGAGTACATGTACATTCCCGCCGAGGATTTCATATCGCCGAGGTACACCGAGCTTTATGTAAAGGGCGGCTACTCCGACAATGTCTCGGCTTTTTCGGACGACTATGAAAAAGACACTGACGAACTCAAAGCAAAGCTTGAACAGCTCGGAAAAGAGCGCGGCTTTTCATATATTGAGGAAATGATGCAGTCGGGCGCTCAGCTTGGCGGCGAAGGCTCAAACTCATCAAAGCCCGAGGCGGCTCAGTGGTATGTATTCACACGCGACGACAACCCGGGCTACCACACCTTCGCTCAGAACGCCGACCGCCTTGACGCGGTGGCGTCCGTGTTCCCGCTGTTCTTTTTGCTTGTCGCGGTGCTTGTGTGCGTAACAACCATGACGCGCCTTATTGAGGAAAAGCGAACCGAAACGGCAACGCTGAAAGCGCTGGGCTACGGAAACCTGCCTATTATACTTAAGTATGTATTATACTCCGCGATAGCCGCTGTATCGGGCGGCATTATCGGCGTTGCGCTGGGGCTTTTTACCCTGCCGTTTATAATTTACGACGCGTATAAAATAATGTTCTATATCGGCGACATAACGCTTGTTCCGCATGTCCCGTCAATTGCGCTGGGACTTTTGGCGGCTATAATCTGCACGTCGGCGGTATCGGTCATAGTGTGCGCAAAGTCGCTCAAAACAAAGCCTGCTCAGGGTATGCGTCCAAAGGCTCCCAAGCCCGGCAAGAGGATACTGCTCGAGCACATAACTCCGCTCTGGAAGCACATGGGCTTTACAGCCAAGCTTACCGCGCGAAACCTGTTCCGCTACAAGGTAAGATTGTTCATGACGGTTATCGGCGTGGCGGGCTGCACGGCTCTGGTGCTTGCGGCTTTCGGTCTGCTCGACAGCTTTGAGCCGCTTACAAAAACCCAGTTTGACGAGATTTTCAAATACGACGCTATCGTTATCCCCAAACAGTCAGGCTCGCTTGAAGAGCTTGGATACGTCAAAAAGCTCTGCAACGACACCGGCAAGGTCAAATCCGCAATGTTTGCTCTTCAGGAGGACGTCACGCTTGAGGCAAACGGCAGCAAAACGACCGAGTCGACCTATATCTCCGTGCCCGAGACTACCGAAAATATTGACGAGTTGATAACGCTTCGCACGCGCAAAGGGCATACGCCGCTCACACTCACCGACGACGGCGTAATGGTAAATGAAAAGCTCGCCTCGGACTTCGGGATATCGGTGGGGGACAAGGTGAAGCTTACAACCGGTTACGGTACGGCTGAAATACGGGTAGACGGAATCTATGAGCAATATATCCACAACTATATACTTATGACGAAGGACTGCTACCGCTCGCTTTTCGGCAGAGATGTCTCATACAATCTGTATCAGGTGCTGCTCACCGATAAGAGCGAGGAAACCGCCGATGAGTTCAGCTCGGCGCTTATGCGCGACGAGAGGATATCCGCTGTTCCGTTTATGAGAGAAAATATAGATGAGTTCCGCAACATGCTCAACTCGCTCGACATGGTAGTCGCGGTCATGATAGTCTGTGCGGCGGCGCTTGCGTTTGTGGTGCTATATAACCTTACTAACATCAACATAGCCGAACGCCAGCGCGAGATAGCGACCTTCAGGGTGCTGGGCTTCTTCAACCGTGAGACATCTCGGTTTATCTATATCGAAAATATAATACTGACGGTTCTGGGGATCGGCGCCGGACTTTGGCTCGGCGTGCTGCTTACAAACTTTATTATCCGCACGGTCGAGGTCGACAACGTTATGTTCGGCAGGGATATCTTTCCGCTGTCATTCCTGTGCTCGGCAGGGCTGACTCTGCTGTTTTCGCTGCTTGTAAACCTTGCCATGAGCTTTAAGATACGCAGGGTGAACATGGTAGAGAGCCTTAAGAGCGTGGAATAATAATGCGGAATGCGCAAGCGTGACGCTTGACCCATGACGCGAACCATACGTTTGCAATAAACAAAACTTCCGTTCCCGCGAGATTTGACGCGCCGTTGCAGAAACGTTTATATTATTACAAGTTTTCCAAAGGCGCGCCGGATAAAACGTCACGTTTTCGCTTCCTGCCGCGTGGCGGCAAATAAGGTATTGATTGATTGAAAGTTTTGTGATATAATCAGTTGGAATAGGCAAAATATCTGTGAAAGGACAGTTTTGATGATAAAGGCTAACAAGTACCGCACCGTAAGCTGCGGCGAATTGAGAGAAGAAAACATCGGTCAGCAGGTCCGCGTAGCGGGCTGGGTTGAGAACATCCGCGACCACGGCGGCGTAATGTTCCTCGACATCCGCGACCAGTACGGCGTTTTGCAGGTCGTTGTCCATAACGACGAGCTGCTTAAGAACATCAACAAGGAATGCACCGTAACCCTCAGCGGCGAGGTAGTAAAGCGCGACGAGGAAACTATCAACAAGAAGATCGCCACGGGTTATGTCGAGGTCCACACCGAGGACATCACCGTTTTGGGCAAGTGCAAAAACGTGCTTCCGTTTGAGGTAGCCACCTCCACCAATACCGGCGAGGACGTCCGCCTTAAATACCGTTTCCTCGACCTGAGGAACCCGAAGGTGCACAAGAATATTATGTTCCGCTCGCAGGTCGTGGCGTTTTTGCGCCAAAAGATGAACGAGCTGGGCTTTACCGAAATCAACACCCCGATCCTGTCGACCTCATCACCCGAGGGCGCGCGCGACTATCTTATCCCGAGCCGCAAGCACAAGGGCAAGTTCTACGCTCTGCCTCAGGCTCCCCAGATCTTCAAGCAGCTGCTCATGGTATCGGGCTTTGACAAATACTTCCAGATAGCGCCCTGCTTCCGCGACGAGGACGCCCGCGGCGACCGCTCCCCCGGCGAGTTCTACC
>CAZVSQ010000155.1:0-4192 GCA_964629925.1 uncultured Ruminococcus sp. | reverse complement strand
TTTGTTGAGAAATAGCTTACTATACTGCCTATGACCGTGCCTACGAACGCCGCGGCTCCGGGGCCCCAGCCAAAGTTCTTCCAGCCGGCGGGCTGGGTGAGCAGCAGCACGATACCCTCGCCTATGAGCGTGTTCAAAACGCCCACCAATAAGAATTTTAAGAATTTTATATCGAAAAATGATTTAAGCTTGTCCATCCTTCTCCTCGTTGTTCTCGTCCTCAAAATTTGAGAACTTTGTTATATAAATAGGTCTGTCCTTTGCTTCCATGTAGATCTTGCCGATGTACTCGCCCAGAACGCCGATAGACATTTCGGTGATGCCGCCAAGGAAAAGAACCGCGCACAGTGTGGTTACATATCCCGGCGTGGTGATCCCGAAAAACAGCGTTTGTATCAGCGTGATTATAATGTAAATAAGCGAGATGAAGAAGATCACCGCGCCCATAACAGCCGTAAAGCGCAGGGGAGCCACCGAAAAGCAGGTTATGCCGTCGATAGCGTACTTGAGCAGCGACGAGAACTTCCACGAGGTCTTGCCCAGCTGACGGTCAACGGTTTTAAAGGATATCCATTTGGTGTCGAAGCCCACCCATGAGAAAATGCCCTTTGAAAAGCGCTGGACCTCGCTTAGCTCAAGGATAGAGTCCACCATCTGGCGCGTCATCATGCGGTAGTCCATAGCTCCGTATGGGTTCTTGACGTCGGTAAGCTTGTTGCTCAGCTTGAAAAACAGCTTTGAAAAAGCGCCGCGGAAAAAGCTTTCGCCCTCGCGCTCGCCGCGCTTTGTGGCGCAGCAGTCGTAACCCTCCTCCATAGCCTCAAGCATCTGAGGAAAGACCGCGGGCGGGTGCTGCAGATCGGCGTCCATCACAACTACATAGTCGGCGGTCGTATGCTGCAAGCCGGCGTACATAGCGGCTTCCTTGCCGAAATTGCGCGAGAATGAGATATATTTAATGTTTGAGAACCGCGCGGCAAGCTGCTTCATCACAAGATATGTTTTGTCGCGGCTGCCGTCGTTTACCAGAATATAGCGGAAGCTGTAGTCGGGCAGGGTGTCGATGACCTTGTTCGTTTCGAAAACGAAGGTTTCAAGACCTTCTTCCTCGTTATAACAGGGGACGACCAAATCGATAGTTTTTTTGTAAGTCACTTTTATCACCTTGGCTATCATTATAACAAATAATAGAAAAAAGTCCAAGCTTTTTTATAAAATTCAAAAAAATTCATAAAATTTTTGTTTACCTCGGCAGAAAAACGTGGTACAATATAAAATGTGTATATATAATCGGTCGATCCGTGAACGATGATCACGGGCTTTCAAAGGAGTTTGCTATGGTCGAGAACAGTCAACAACAGTACTGCGCCGTCTGCGGGGCGGTACACAGCGAAGCGGAGCTTAAGGACGCCATGCACGGAAAGGTTTGCGCCATGTGCGCAAAATCGCGCAGGCTTAGCCGCATCATTCTGTTTGCTCCCGTTCTGCTGTTTTTTATCGTTTCAACGCTTATTGTTATCCTGACGGGCGCAAGCAAGTGGAACATAGCGCTTTTTGCGCTCACTTCCTTTTTGCTTTTCCTTGTGTCAAATTGTCTGGAAAAGTACGTTACGCGCGCCCTTACGCTTAACGCCGAGAGAAAACAGGGCTTAAAGCCCGAGCGCGTGCCGCAAAAGCCGTTCGGCAAGGCGGCTCTGGCGTTCGGCTCGCGGAACATATATGTATGGCTCGCGTTCCTTATACCTCTTGCGCTTATGCTTATGGCGTTCGGCATGATGAACGTTTCGCCGCTGGGCAACGCGGACAAGCAGGTAATGGTCACAGACCAGTGGCACCAGTATTATCCGTTTTTGGTCGATTTCCAGGACAAGATGCAAAACAACGAGGGACTGTTCTGGACTTGGTCGGTCGGCTCCGGCGCAAACTATTTCGCGCTGATGTCATACTATGTGGCAAGTCCGCTCAATTTCTTCTCGCTTTGGGTATCGCCCGATTACCTCAGAGAATTTTTGATGATCTCGATATCGTTGAAAATTGCGCTCGCGGGCTGCTTTATGGCGATTTTCCTCAAGAGCGTTTTCAAGCGCAACGACATTTCGCTTGTTATTTTCGGGATTTCGTTCTCGTTCTGCGCGTTCTTTATGGGCTACTATTGGAACAGCATCTGGCTCGACACGGTATGTATAACTCCGCTTGTGGCGCTGGGCACGGTAAAGCTGCTCACCGAAAACAGGTTCCGCATGTACACGGTCACGCTTGCGCTTTCAATGCTCACCAACTACTATATCGGCTTTTTCACCTGCATTTTCGTCCTGCTTATTTTCATCTGCTACAACATCGCACGCTGGCAGAGCTTTAAGATATTCGGCGTAAATATCCTTAAAATGGTAGTGTTTACGGGACTTGGCATAGGCATGGCGGCGTTCTTTATATTGCCCGTCTTTATGGCTCTGCAGAACACACACGCCAGCGGCAGCTCCTTCCCGCAGGATTTTGCCGTAAATATCGGCGGCACAAACGACTTTGCCGGCGTTATGAGCGGACTTAAGAGCGTTACAGGCAACCTTGTCAACTTTACCGTAGCGGCCAACAAGGAAATCGACGCTATGCCCAATATAGCGTGCGGCGCTATCCCGATCTTCTTCGCCTTTTTGAGCCTTACTTCAAAGGAGATAAAGCTCAGGGAAAAGCTCACCTGCTTCGGCCTTGTGCTGTTTATGTTCCTCAGCTTCATCATTCGTCAGCTCGACTATATCTGGCACGGCTTCCACTTCCCGAACATGATCTACTACAGGTTCAGCTATCTGGTGAGCTTTGTAATAATCGTAATGGCGTTCCATGCCTTTACGCAGATAAAAAAGATAAATCTTGTTCAGGTCGTTATCGCGGCGCTGCTCAGCTTTGCGGTGCTGATGATGGAATTCGACTTCTCGGGTAAGCAGAACGCCGACGGCGACGGTCCCTACGACCAGGGCGTGTTCAATATGTTCGCCGTAAAGGGACACAGCCGCGAGGACAGAATGGAGTGGGTAATGCCCACGCTTGTCGCGGTAGGAGTCATCTTCGCGCTTGTGGCGCTGCTTGCTATCCTTTATACAAAGCGCGTTATCCCCATGCAGGCGCTCGCTGCGTCGCTGCTGATAATCGCGGTCGTTCAGAGCGGCTACACCGCTTACTTCGGCGTTAACGTAACCACCGTTACGGGCATGAACGACTATCCGCGCGGCGGTCAGAGCATGGAAGCTATCGTAGACGAGATGAAGGCGCGCGAGGCTGACACGCCCGAGTTGTGGCGAGCCGAAACGCTCACTACACAGACGCTCAACGACGGCGCGCTCAATCATTACCGCGGTCTTTCGATGTTCAACTCGATGTCCAACGAGAGCGTTACCATTTTTTACGAGAACTTCGGCATGAACGGCTGGCAGGCAGGCAACAGATTTCTCTATTACGAGAATTCGCCCGTTACCAACATGTTTATGAACCTTAAATATCTTATCGGCAGAAACAACGAAGCCGCCACGAACACCTACGACCTTACACAGGTAGCAAGGACGGGCAACGTCACGCTGTATGAGAACAACCACTATCTGCCGATGGGCTTTGTAGTTGACTCGAATCTGGCTAAATGGGAAGCTATCACCGAAGAAAACCGCTTCAACCAGTTTGAAAAGCAGAACGAGTTTTTCCGCATGGCTACGGGAATAAACGAGCCTGTTTACACCAAGGTGCCGGTTTTCAAAGAGGATCATACCGATTCCTCGCAGTTCAACGTGAACGAAAACAGCAACGGGACATACAGCTTCTCGTGCGTGACCTCGGGCACGGTACCTCACCTTAAATGGGACTATGAGGCTCCCAAGGACGGGCTGTACCTTGTAAGCTCCAAAATCGACAAGGGCGACAACCTTCAGGTTCTCCGCAACGGCAACAGCCAGGGCAGAACCATCAACATGAGCAAGCCCTATATCGCAAGCGCGGCTTACTGTCAGAAGGGAGATACACTATCGTTCCAGGTCGATCTGGAGGCTAACGCCGCGGGCATAGCCGATATCTCGGTATATGTATTGAATCAGGATGTTTTTGAGCGCGGATATGAGTTGCTCAAGAAGAACACCATGACCACCACATACTTTGAGAACGGCGGAAAAATGGAGGGCCCGATAAACAGCGACCGCGACGGCCTGTTCTA
>CAZVSQ010000154.1:0-4227 GCA_964629925.1 uncultured Ruminococcus sp. | reverse complement strand
AGTTTCACGGCATCGGTCAGTTCGACATCGATTCGGGCGAGCCGATCTCCAGCCATAAGGGCTTTTCGGCGGAGTTTGGCAGAGCGATTTGCGGCTTTGCCGATAAAGACGACAAAATCTGCGCTATTACAGCGGCAATGACGAGCGGAACAGGGCTTACCGAGTTCTCAAAAACGCATAAAAACCGTTTCTTTGACGTAGGAATAGCTGAGGAGCACGCCGTGACCTTCGGCTGCGGTCTTGCATCAAAGGGCTTCAGACCCGTGTTCGCGGTTTATTCCACATTCCTGCAGCGCTCTTACGATCAGCTTATCCATGACGCGGCTCTCGGAAACAATCACCTTGTTCTCGCTATAGACCGCGCCGGAATAGTCGGCAGCGACGGCGAAACTCACCAGGGCGTTTTTGACGTTTCAATGCTCAACACCATTCCGAATTCCACAATATACTCTCCGACCTATTTTGAGGGGATGCGCAAGTCGCTTCACACCGCGCTGTACGTCCAAAAGGGGCTTGCGGCGGTGCGTTATCCGCGCGGAGGCGAGCTGTTCCGCCCCGATAATTTCCCCGAGGAGAGCATTGACTACAATATTTACGGTAATCCCAACGCGCGGTTTTTGCTTGTGACCTACGGAAGGCTGTTTTCATACGCCTGCAAGGCTCAGCAAATGCTCAGCAAAAATGGGGTTGACGTCTGTATTTTAAAGCTCTGCAAAATAAAGCCGATAAGCGACGACGCGGTTTTCTTTGCCTCGCGCTTCGGTGAGATCTGGTTCTTTGAGGAGGGCGTAAAAAACGGCGGTATAGCCCGCAACTTCTCGGACTTGGTTGTGCTGCGCGGCTTCAGAGGATCGTATCACATCAAAGCGATCGGCGACGAGTTTGTAAAACAGATGTCTGTAAATGAGGCGCTTGCCATGCTTAAGCTCGACAGCCAAGGCATGACTGATGTTATTTTAAAGGACTTGGGCAATGAAAAAACGACTTGATATTTTGGTATATGAAAAGGGTTTTGCCGAAAGCCGTGAAAAAGCCAAGGCTATAATCATGGCGGGGCAGGTTTATGTCGATAACCAAAAGGCGGATAAATGCGGCACATCTTATGATGAAAACGCGAATATAGAGGTTCGCGGCAGCGTGCTCAAATATGTCAGCCGCGGAGGCTTAAAGCTCGAAAAGGCGATCGACAACTTCGGGCTTGACTTAAACGGAGCGGTGGCAATGGATATAGGAGCGTCAACGGGCGGCTTTACCGACTGTATGCTTCAAAACGGCGCCAAAAAGGTGTATTCCATCGACGTCGGCTACGGCCAGCTCGCCTGGAAGCTGCGCACCGACGAGCGCGTTGTAAACCTTGAGCGCACCAATATGCGCAAGGTGACGCGCGAGCAGGTTTCCGACGCTATCGACTTCTTTTCGGTCGATGTTTCGTTCATTTCGCTCAGGCTTATCCTACCCGTGGCAAGAGAGCTTATGGCGGAAAACGCCGAGGCTGTCTGCCTTATTAAGCCCCAGTTTGAGGCGGGCAGGGAAAAGGTCGGCAAAAAGGGTGTTGTCCGCGACCCGTCGGTTCACGTTGAGGTAGTCAGGGGCATTTTTGACTTTTGCCTGCAAAGCGGCTTTGACGTGCTTGATCTTGATTTTTCGCCCATTAAGGGACCCGAGGGCAATATTGAGTACCTTATCCACCTCAAAAAGTCCGACGATCCTAAGGCTTATACCGACGTAACGCCCGAACAGCTTGTAAAGGCTTCGCACGAGGCGCTGGACAAATGATCCCTGCTTTGAAAGAGGTTTTTATGAAGATAGCAATTATTGTTAATTTATCAAAGGAAAAGGCAATTGAATGCGCCGAACGTATAATTGATGTACTCGGCGGCGAGGGCGCCAAGCTGTATATGCCGCCCGACTGCTCGGGTGTGTTTGATAAGAGCGGCGTCAGTTTTTGCACTACAATTGAACAGCTTTTTGAAATCGCTGATATTGCCGTTACCGTGGGCGGCGACGGAACTATCATCCACTCCGCAAAGTATGCCGCGCGCACGGCGACTCCGCTTATCGGCGTAAATGTCGGCAGACTGGGTTTTGCCGCGGACGTTGAAGCGGACGAAATAGGAGATTTGAAAAAGCTGGTCAGCGGCGCTTACAGCATGGAGGAACGCCTGCTTCTTGAGGTTGAGGTGCGCACTCCCGTTGACTCCGGTGTTTTCCTCGCGGTAAACGACGCGGTTGTGACTCACGGCACGCTCTCAAAAATCGTGGATTTCACCTTATCGCTCGACGGCGAGGAGATCTCGCGTTACCGTGCCGACGGACTGCTGTTTTCAACCCCGACGGGTTCAACGGCGTATTCGCTTTCGGCAGGAGGCCCCATCGTATCTCCGCAGATGAAATGCATTTTGATGACGCCGGTGTGTCCGCACTCGCTGTTTTCGCGCTCGGTGCTGTTCGGAGATGACGCTTGCCTGTCGGTAAAGGCTAAGATCCCCGCAAATTGCAGCTGTGTGCTGTCGATCGACGGCGAAAAAAATATCGAGCTTTCCGAGCAGGACTGCGTTATTATCCGCAGATCCTCGCTAAAGCTTAAACTGATTTCAATAAAGAACCGCAACTTCTACCGAAAGTTAAACGAAAAGCTCAAAGAAAGGGAACTGTAATGAAAAGCGGAAGACACGCAAAAATACTTGAAATAATTTCCGAATATCCCGTTGAAACGCAGGATGAAATAATCACCCGCCTTAAAGAGGCAGGCTATAAGGCAACTCAGGCTACCATCTCGCGCGATATAAAAGACCTGCGCCTTGTAAAAACGCTCGGAAGCGACGGAAAGTACCGCTATATCTCCGACGTCAGCAGAAACGCCGACCTGCGCTCCAACTTCGGGCAGCTTTTCTCGGGCTCGGTTATTATGATCGACTGCGCTCAAAATATCGTTGTAATAAAGACCTTAAGCGGCATGGCTAACGCTGTCTGCGCCGCAATGGATTCCACCGAGAATCAGGCGATCGTAGGGACTATCGCGGGCGACGACACTATTTTTGTAGCCTGCCGCGATGACGGCGCGGCGGTTGCTCTTACCGGTTCATTAAAGCAATATATCACAAAACAGTAAACGGCAGGTAAATGCTATGCTAAAGACCTTATATATAGAAAACATTGCTGTTATCGAAAAAACCACAATTGATTTCTCACACGGGCTCAATGTTCTGACGGGTGAGACCGGCGCCGGCAAAAGTATCATAATCGACGCCATAAACGCCATAATGGGGCAGCGCACCTCAAAGGATATTATCCGCACAGGCGAGAGCTCGGCGTTTGTAAGCGCGCAATTTGAGGACATAAATATGTCCGCGCAAAACGCTCTTGACGAGCTGGGTTTTACCTTGGAGGACGATGTACTCATTGTCCAGCGCACGCTGAGCCAAAGCGGCAAAAACGTCTGTAAAATCAACGGCAGACCTGCCACGGTCTCAATGCTGCGTGAGCTGTCAAAGCACCTGATAAACATTCACGGCCAGCACGAAAGCTACGAGCTGTTTTCGCCCGAAACTCATTTAGGATACATCGACAGCTACGGCGGCTGCGGTGAATTAATTGATGATTACCGCGCAAAATATAATGAATTTAAAATTCTGCAAAAGAAATTAAACGAGGCAAATTCCGACGAAAGCGAGCGGCTGCGCGAGATGGATTTGCTGCAGTTCCAGTCAAAGGAGCTGTTTGAAGCCGATATTCAAATCGGTGAGGAGGAGCGGCTCGAGGCGGAGCGCACCGCTTTGATGAACGTTGAAAAAATCGCCTCACTGCTTAACAAAGCAAGAATGATGCTCGACGGTGAGGACTCCGACGGCGGAGTTGAATCAATCGACGTTGCGTCCTCGGATATGCAGAGCGCCGCCTCGTATAACTACGAATATGAGGAACTCAGCAATAATCTCACCGATATTTACTATAATCTTCGCGACTGCGCCGAGGGTATTTCCGACGCTATAGATAACCTTGAAAGCGACCCTGCGCGCCTGGAGGAAATCGAGGAGCGGTTCGACCTTCTCAACCGCTTGACCAGAAAATACAACTGCTCTGCTGATGAGCTGCCCGCTCTTGCCGAAAAGATGCAGTCTCGCCTTGAGGAGCTGTTAAATTACGATAAAAACCGCGACGACCTGATTGAGGCGTGCGAAAAAGCTGAGGCGGAGGCGTTTAAAAAAGCAGAAGAGTTAAGCGCAA
>CAZVSQ010000153.1:0-4285 GCA_964629925.1 uncultured Ruminococcus sp. | reverse complement strand
AACTCTAAACTCTAAACTCTCAATTAGTCTCTGTATTCCTCTATTGTATAAACCTCAAACATATCGCCTTCCTTGAGGTCGTTGAACTTTTCGAGTCCGATACCGCACTCGTAGCCCTCCTTGACCTCCTTAACAGCGTCCTTAAAGCGCTGGAGCGAAGCGATGCTGTCCTCGGCGATAACAATGCCGTCGCGGATAACGCGGACTCCGCCGCCGCGCTGGATAACGCCGCTCTTGACGTAAGAACCGGCGATAGTGCCGACCGACTTGATTTTGATAACGTTGCGGCATTCGGCCATACCCAGAACGACCTCTCTGGTCTTGGGCGCCAGCATACCCTTCATAGCCGCCTCGATCTCGTTGATGCAGTCGTAAATTACGCTGTAAAGGCGCATGTCTACGCCCGCGGTTTCGGCGTGGGAAGCCGCTACCGCGTCGGGACGGACGTTAAAGCCAACTATGATAGCCGACGAAGCCTCGGCGAGCATTACGTCGCTCTCGTTGATAGCGCCGACAGCGCCGTGGATAACGTTTACGCGGACTTCCTCGTTGGAGAGCTTTTCAAGCGACTGGCGGACAGCCTCAACGGAGCCCTGAACGTCAGCCTTGACGATGATCTGAAGCTCCTTGACCTCGCCCAGCTTCATCTGGTCGAACAGGTTGTCGAGTGTGACCTTGGTGCGGGCGTTGAAGATCTCCTCCTTCTTAGCCGCCTTGCGCTGCTCAACAAGGGTTCTTGCAAGACGCTCGTCGGAAACAGCGTCGAATACGTCGCCGCCTACCGGGACCTCGTCAAGACCGGTGATCTCAACGGGAACCGAGGGACCTGCCTCCTGAACGCGCTCGCCCTTATCGTTAGTCATTACGCGCACCCTGCCGACGGTAGAGCCCGCGATGATGATGTCGCCCTTATGAAGCGTACCGTTCTGAACAAGGACCGTAGCGATGGGGCCTCTGCCCTTGTCGAGGCGCGCCTCGATGACCGTACCCTTTGCGGCGCGGTCGGGGTTAGCCTTGAGCTCTTTCATTTCGGCAACAAGAGCTACCATTTCAAGCAGGTCGTCAAGACCTTCCTTTGTCTTGGCTGAAACGGGGATACAGGGTGTGTCGCCGCCCCATTCCTCGGGAACAAGCTCATATTCCGTGAGCTGCTGCTTAACCTGCTCGGGGTTAGCGCCCACCTTATCCATTTTATTGATAGCGACGATTACCGAAACGCCCGCCGCCTTGGCGTGGTTGATAGCCTCAACGGTCTGGGGCATGATGCCGTCGTCAGCCGCTACTACCAGAATAGCTATATCCGTTACCTGAGCGCCGCGCGCGCGCATGGTGGTGAAGGCCTCGTGTCCCGGGGTGTCGAGGAAGGTGATGGGCTTGCCGTTTACCTGAACGCGGTACGCGCCGATGTGCTGGGTGATTCCGCCCGCTTCACCCGCGGTTACGTTGGCGTGGCGGATAGCGTCGAGGATAGAGGTCTTGCCGTGGTCAACGTGTCCCATAACAACAACAACGGGCGCTCTGCCGATGAGGTTTGACTCGTCATCCTCGCTGTCGTCGATGATCTTTTCCTCTATAGTAACAACTACCTCTTTTTCAACCTTGGCGTGGAACTCCATAGCGATGAGCGAGGCGGTGTCGAAATCGATAGTGTCGGTAGCGGTTACCATAGTGCCCATAAGGAACGCCTTTTTAACTACCTCGGCAACCGTAGCCTTAAGGCGCAGAGCCAGCTCGTTTACCGTGATCTCGTCGGGGATCTGGACGGTGATCGGCTTCTGCTTGCGCTCAAGCGCGATCCTCTTAAGGCGCTCAGCCTCGGTCTCGCGCTTGCCCTGACGCTTGCCGCGCTGCTTCTGGGTGCGGTTAGAGAACTTCTGCTTCTTTGTTGTATGGTCGCGGTCTGTGCTGCGGGACTTTGAAGTGCCGCTCGCAAGATCGTCGTATTTTGAGTTGTAGCGCTCAACGTCAACATTCGTCGCTCTGGTGTCAATCACCTTGCGCTTGCGCTGGTGGCTTGGAGCTTCGCCCTTTTTCTCCTGCTGCTGAGCGGCGGGTTGCTTTGCGGGCTGCTTTGAGTCAGCCTTTTTGGCAGCGGGCTTAGCCTCTGCCTTTTCAGTCTCCCGGGACTTGGGAGCCTCCTCCTTTACGGGTTCGGGAGCGTTGTCGAGCTTTTCGTTCCTTGCCGCAAAATATTTATCAAAATTTTCTACGCTGTTTTCCCTGGTGATGACGTCAAAAATAACGTCCAGCTCGCCCTCGGTCAGCGTCGTCATGGTTTTCTTTGAAACACCGCAATATTTTTCGAGAATCTCGGTAATCTTTTTATTCGGCACCTTTAAATCGGCTGCCGCGTCCTTAACCTTGTATTTTATCATCATATTCTCCTCTCTGTTTCACTCGCAATCATAGCAGCAAGCTTGTCGGCAAAACCCCTGTCTTCAACTGAAAGCACCGCGCAAAGCCTTCCCAGCGCCGCGCTCAGCTCATCCTTGCTTCTGCCCGAGTCCAAAACGGTGATACCGCGTTCATCAGCGGCTCTTTTTACGCGCTTAAGACTGTTTTGCGAGGCGTCGGAAGCGTGCAGTATCAGCAGGGATTTACCCTCTCTTACCGACTGCTCGCAGATATCCGCGCCGATGACAAGCTTTTTTGCCCGTCTGCATAACCCTAAAAATGACAATACCCTGTCGTTCATATATTCTGTAACTCCGCACTCATTTGCTCGTAGACTTCCTCGGGGATCTTGCAGCTCAGTGAACGCTCAAAGCGGCGCGCCTTACGCGCCTTTTCAAAGCACTCAACGCTTTTGCAGACATACGCGCCCCTGCCGGACTTTTTGCCCGTAAGGTCAAGCGATACGCCGCCCTGCTCTAAGGCGCCGTCATCTCCCTGTTTATCGGGAGCCTTTACAACGCGTATAAGCTCGCGCTTGGGCTTCATTTCCCCGCAGCCTGTGCATTTTCTAAGTGGTACCTTTTTCATATTATTCTTCAGTCTGCTCAGCTTCTTCAGCCTGAGCCTCAGCCTTTTCGTCATCCTCATCCTCGCCGTAGAAGCCGCTCTCGGGACGGATGTCTATCCTCCAGCCCGTAAGTCTTGCGGCAAGGCGGGCGTTCTGACCTTTGTTGCCGATAGCGAGTGAAAGCTGGTCGTCGGGTACGGTAGCCTTGCAGCTCTTTGTCTCCTCGTCGGTGATGTCGACTTTAAGAACAGTAGCCGGAGAAAGCGCCGCCGAAACATACTTCTGCGGGTCGTCGCTGTAAACGATGATGTCGATCTTCTCGCCGCCCAGCTCGTTTACTATAGTATTTACGCGCGTTCCCTTGGGGCCTATGCAGGCGCCGATAGCGTCGACGTCGGGGTTGTTGCTGACTACCGCCATCTTGGTGCGCGAGCCCGCCTCTCTTGAAACGGACTTTATCTCAACAACGCCGTCGTAAATCTCGGGAACCTCCTGCTCAAACAGGCGGCGTACAAAGCCCGGATGTGAGCGCGAGATAATTGCGTGAGGACCTCTTTCGTTGTCCTTTACGTCGGCGATATAAACCTTAACCAAATCGCCCTCGTGAAGCTCGTCGATACCGACCTGCTCAACCTTGGGCAGCATTGCGGTGCTCTTGCCTATCCTTATGGTGGCAACGCCCGACTTCATGTCGATACGCTCAACGGTGGCGGTGACGATCTCGCCCAGCTTGCTCTGGAACTCGATAAGGCTCTGTCCCTTCTCGCCGGCGCGGATACCCTGACGGATAACGTTTCTCGCCGAGGAAACGGCGATCCTGCCCAAACGCTTCGGGTCGAGCGGAACTTCTATCTCGTCGCCTACCGCAAATTTCTTTCTCTTGTTGATTTGGCAAGCCTCCTCAAGGGTGACCTCAAAGTTGGGATCCTCAACCTCATCAACAATGGTCTTTACAAGCTTAACGTCGAATGAGTTTTTCTCGGGATCAGCCTTGAATACAACGTTTTCGTTGCCGCCGTAGTAGCTTTTGCATGCGATTTCAATTGCTTTTTGTATCTGCTGAAGCATAAAATCCATCGGAATGTCCTTTTCCTTTTCAAACATTCTCAGCGCTTCAAACAATTCCTTATTAGTCATTTTTTCAACCACTCCTTTTTAGTCCGAGCAGACAGATCGATCGGTTTTATCGGTTTATTGCCCGACCGCTGTCTTGATATATTTATAATGTTTTATTGATGGATGTATCAATTTGGTATAGTTGTAAACCCGCGACCCCTCAGTCAATCCTTGACGGATTGACAGCTCCCCTTGCGCAGGGGAGCC
>CAZVSQ010000152.1:319-4305 GCA_964629925.1 uncultured Ruminococcus sp. | reverse complement strand
TGCGAGATCATATGCAAAAGCATAATAAGCCCGTGAAAAAATACATTGGGTATCATACACGAAGTGCCGTCGAGCGTGATAAGCTCGGCGGTTTTTATTGCCGAAGCCATGTCCGCGCTGATACGCTCTCCGGGTTTGCCGCTCGGTATCCCGTTTACCGTGCGGTGCATTTCCCAAATGCTGACGGGCTCCCTTTTAAACGCGATATGTATGCTGTCCTCGATGTCGCCGTGGTCTACCAAAAAGCCCGCATCCAAAACAGCCTGCTTCGCCCTTTCAAAATCCTTTTCGGCTACCAAAAAATCTACGTCGCCCATTACGCGCAATGACGGATCGGGATAGTAATAAGCAGACGCCGCGCCCTTTATGGCAACGTAATCTATTCCGTGCTTTGTCATAATGGCGTGCAGCTCGCCGTGCTCAAGAAGATTGTGAGTGTTTGTCAGCACCTTTCCGAAGTACGACTCCTTGCATTTCAAAAATTTCTCGGGGCATGACTGCCTTATGCTGTCGCGCAAAATCGGAAAAACCGTTACGTTAACAGCCTGATCGTCCGCTTCTTTCATAATATCCAACAGCTCGTTTGTATTGATTTGCGGCTTCTCTCCGCCGAAAAGCTGGTAACGCACAACGGCGAGAAGTTTTTCATGTATATTGTCCATAACAGTATCCTTTGCAAAGCCTACAGCCACCGGATAAACGCCGTTTTATCGGTGCAGTTGTAGCCGGCTCTTTTGTAAAAGTTTAGCGTGCTCTCGCTCTTTGAACTCGTAAGGAGCATCATTTTATAGCAGTTTTCGCGTACGGCGATCTCCCTCGCATAGTTCAGGCACGCCGTGGCGCAGCCCTTTCCCCTGTAGTCTTTGTGCGTCACGACATTTTCGACAAAGGCATAGGGACGGATGTTTCTTGTAAGGTTAGGAATTATTACGCACACGCAGGATGAAACGAGCCTGCCCTCATCCTCGCAGACGATTATATGATGATTATCGTCACCGCAGATCGTTTTCCATGTTTTTTGCAGGTGTTCGCTGTTTTCGGGAACGCCCGACTCGTGAAGGTGAGTGTATAATCGGAGCAATTCGTTTAACTCATTTTCTTTGATTTCTCTGATAATCATTTGCCTCTGCCCGTCAATCCCTTGTAATAAAATGCTTTACTTCCGTGTCCTTTTCAAAATCCACGGTACGGTAAAAGTCAGGATAGATCGTCACGCCGTCTGAGTTGTCAAGGTCGATCCATTCCAGATACTCTCCGTTCGCTCCTCCCTCGGTGAGGTGGCCGTTTTGGATTTGCAGCAGCTTTTCGTTAGGCTTTACGGTAAAAAAGCAGCTGACCTCGTGAAAGGGAACGCCGTCGCCATCGGTGAAGAAATTTTCGTGAATGCAGGCGAGCCTGCCGATCTCGCAGTCGATGTCCGTTTCCTCTTTAAGCTCGCGCAAAACGGCGTCATCAAGGCTCTCGCCGAAGCGCACCCTGCCGCCGACGGAATAGTAAAACGCGCGTTCTTCATTCGGGTTGCGCGCCATGAGCACCTTTCTTCCGTTTGTGATTATTACGCCCACGCGGTAGTTGAATTTACCCATTTCGGTTTTAAATGTACAGTCCACAGCTCTCTCCCCTTTCCACGCTATTCTATCACAAGACACCGCTTGTTTCAAGAGCGAATCGCTTGTTTTATCATTGACATATAAACGACTTTTTTCGATCGGGTTTTCTTGTAACACTTTTGAAAATATGATATGATTAAAAAAATGAGATTGAAACGAGGTGTAAAAATGCCCGATATTATAGTTCATACCGCTTTTGGGGCGGAGGTTTTGGAGCGCACCGCTTTGGACGTCGACCGCGATATTTACGATTTAGGCTTGCTTGGACCCGACCCGTATCTTTTTTACAGGTTTTACCGTCCGCCGTTCCGCAGCCGCGCAAACCGATACGCCTCAACAATGCACCGGGAACGCACAGGCGAATTCCTTATGGAACTGGCGCAAAGAGCAAAATATGACCATAAGATATTTTCGTATCTGGCGGGCTTTCTGTGCCACTACGCGCTTGATTCAAACACGCACCCGTACATTAACCGCAAAGCGAAAAACCGCGGCGCTATGCATATGGCGATAGAGCACAGGCTTGACAATATAAAAGGGGGTGAGCTGCGCATTCCGCCGTTCCTTCCCGAATCAATGAAAGACAGCATAGGAGGCGCGATAACAAAGGTCTACGGCTGGGATGACGCTTGGGAAAAGCTCAGGCAGGGGCACCGCGATATGACGCCGTTTTACAGGATAGTTGAGGATAAAAGCGGCAGACTGGATTGGTTCGCGCGCAAAATGCACACCAAGCTTGCGCTGATCTCCTACAAAAGCAAGGCCATCGACGACATGGATCTGAGCGGATTTGAGCCGCTTTACCGCCGCGCTCTTTATGACGCGGTAAGGTATATCGAAGCGGCGAGGACTTTTACAAACGGCAAAACAGGTGAAAATGAGCTGCGTGAAATAATCGGCAGCCGCTCATATATTGACGGGTGATTTATTGTAGCGGCAAAAATAAAGCCGATGGATCTGCACAAAAAATATTGCGTGCTTTTATGATAATATGATCAGGTGCATATTGTAAGATTTTGTGTGTAATAAATTATTTATTACAAAAGTTTAAGAATATTTTGTGTAAATTTGCTTGCATTCTGATATTTGTTGTGCTATATTTTAATTATGGAATTATAATTCAATCATATTAAAAGGAGGAACATCTATGAATTTAACTTCCATTAAAAAGTACGTAGCTGAGTGCATAGGAACAATGGTTCTTGTTATCTTCGGCTGCGGAACCGCAATGCTCACAGGCCCCGGAAGCAGCGGAGCAGCGTATATCGCTACCGCGCTCGCGTTCGGCCTTTCGATCGTGGCTATGGCTTACAGCGTAGGCAACATCTCGGGATGCCATATCAACCCCGCGGTATCGTTCGGTGTATTCATTACAGGCGGCATCAGCCTTAAGGATTTCATCGGCTACATCATCGCTCAGTTTGCGGGCGCCCTTACAGGCACAGGCATTTTGGCTATGATTTGGGGCATGGGCGGCATTACCGACCAGACCGGCAAGCCCGACACTATCCTCGGTATCCAAACCGGAACCCTCGGCCTTAACGGCTTCGGCGCAAACACAATGGACGGCGTAGACGGAAACCACTTTGCGGGCTTCTTTGTTGAAATCATCCTCACCGCTATTTTCGTTTTCGCAATTCTCGGAGTTACCTCCAAAAAGGCTAAGCACGGCTCCTTCGGCGGTCTTGTTATCGGTCTTACCCTTACCGTAGTTCACCTCTTCGGCATCGGCCTCACCGGCACCTCCGTAAACCCCGCCCGCAGCTTCGGCCCCGCCTTCTGCGCAATGTGCGGCGGCAACTTCAAGCCTCTGGCATGCCTCTGGGCATTCCTGCTCGGCCCGATGATCGGCGCGGCTCTTGCGGCTATCGGCTACAAGTTCCTTGAGAGCGACGATACTCCCAAAACCGTATAATCAGCAAACAATAAGCCGCCGGGGCAATCGGCGGCTTTGTTTTTTTATTTCCTTATTGATTCAGCCAATCATACAGGGTTTTGTAGTCCTGCGGTTTGATTTCGGCGTGAGAATCGTCGTCATAGGTTATAAGGGTGCAATCGGTGGTGTCTTTTAGCTTTGCGTATAAATCCTCCGCCTGGCTGTAGAGCACCTGCTTGTCGAGCTTTGCGTGAAACATAAGCACGGGAACCTTGATTTCCTCCGCCCAATACACGGCGGAGCGTTTTTTATATTCCTCGGGGTTTTCCTCGGGAGTAAAGCCGATCGTTTCTTTCAAGACGGTCTTCATATCATCTCGGGCTTCATACAAGGTAAACAAGTCGGTTACGGCACCCAACGCGACGATCCGCTTTATTCTGCTGTCCTTTTTTGCCGCGGGATATGTCATTACGCCGCCGCGTGAGGCGCCGATAACGCAG
>CAZVSQ010000152.1:0-309 GCA_964629925.1 uncultured Ruminococcus sp. | reverse complement strand
CAATAAACGAAAAATGCTTTTCGCACAGATCGATCAGCTTGATAACGTCATTGAGGTCGTCACCGCCGAAGTGATCCTCTCCCTCGGAGCCGCCGCAGCCTCTGTACTGGGACGCAACAACAATTCGGTCGCACACTGAGCAGATCGGGGCGGTGGTGTTGTTTTCCAGCTTGCCGAAATTTCTGTTGCCGCCGTGGTTGTACATAACGCATTTGGCGGGCTTCTGCGTTTTTTCGGCCGAAAACGGTATAGACATATAGCCCTCGATCTTCAACCCGTCCGAAAGGTAGTTGAATTTATATGTAGTGC
>CAZVSQ010000151.1:0-4324 GCA_964629925.1 uncultured Ruminococcus sp. | reverse complement strand
TGCTGTCACCGCCTTTCTGTTAATATTAGTTAATTAAATCATTTTTTTAAGCTCGTATAATATATTCATTGCTTCGATCGGCGTGAGCGTGTTTAGGTCGAGCTCAGTCAGCCTTTCGATTACTGGGCTTTGCGCCGTTGAAATCAGCGAAAGCTGAGTGTCGGCAGAAGATACGGCTTTTGAAGAAACGACCGTTTCGGCTTTTCCGCTTTCAAGCTCCGCAAGCACTTCCTTTGCTCTGTTAATAATTGAGTTCGGTACGCCGGCAAGCTTAGCTACTTCGATTCCGTAGCTGTCGTCAGCGCCGCCCGGGATGATTCGACGCAGAAATGTAATATCATCTCCGCGCTTTTTCACCGCAATGTTGTAATTCTTAACGCCGTCAAGCAGCTCCTCCATAACGGTAAGCTCATGGTAGTGGGTAGCGAATAGGGTTTTCGCGCCGAGCTTCTTTTTATCGGCGCAGAACTCCAAAACAGCTCTCGCAATGCTCATTCCGTCGAAGGTTGAGGTACCTCTGCCTATCTCGTCAAGGATAAGCAGGCTTTTTGAAGTCGCGGATTTTACGATATGCGCGACCTCGTTCATCTCAACCATAAAGGTGGATTGCCCGGAAGCCAAATCATCCGACGCGCCTACGCGTGTAAATATGCTGTCGACGATTCCTATTTGAGCCGACGAAGCCGGAACAAAGCTGCCCATCTGAGCAAGAAGAACAATAAGCGCGGTCTGGCGCATATAAGTCGACTTACCTGCCATGTTGGGGCCTGTGATTATAGCTACCCTGTCACCTTTGCTGTCGAGATTGACGTCGTTCGGGACAAACGGAGCGTCCTTAAGCAGCGTCTCAACAACAGGATGACGGGCGTTTTTGATATGAATAGCGCTGGATTGAGTAACATCCGGACGGACATAGCGGTTGTCGGAAGCCACATTTGCAAGCGAGTTGATAACATCAAGCGCAGCGATCGCTTTTGCTGTTCTTTGAATGCGCTCCAGGTTCTCCGCCACGGTTACACGGATCCCGTCAAATATAGCGTACTCCATTGACACGCTTCTGTCCTTGGCACCCAGGATCCTTGATTCGATTTCCTTTAACTCGGGAGTTATGTAGCGCTCGCAGTTAGTAAGCGTCTGTTTGCGGATGTAGCTGTCGGGAACCTGAGATTTATATGAATTTGTTACCTCGATATAGTAACCGAAAACCTTATTATAGCCTACTCTCAGCTTTGGAATACCCGTTTTTTTACGCTCATCAGCTTCAATTCCGGCAAGTATATCCTTTGAGTTTGTCATGTCGGATATAACAACATCAAGCTCCTGATTGTAGCCCTGCTTGATCATTCCGCCCTCGCGGATAGTAAACGGAGGATTAGGAACGATCGCGCTGTCGATCAACGTGTGGATATCCTCGAGCGTATCTAAGCTTTTATAAACCAGTTTTAAATGAGATGAGCGGCAGTCTGAAATCAGAGAAGCTATCTCGGGCAGGTTCTCGATAGCGGAACATAAGGAACGAAGATCGCGGGCATTCGCCGAGCCGTAAACGATCCGCGTCATAAGCCGCTCGATATCAAAAATGCCCGTGAGCGCTTCGGTTATCTCAAGTCTTAAAACGTTGTTGTTTACAAGCTCCTCTACCGCCGACTGACGGTTGTTGATTTTTGAAATATTCATCAGCGGATGTTCAAGCCAAGACCTGATAAGGCGCTTTCCCATCGCTGTTTTTGTTTTGTCGATAACCCATAAAAGCGAGCCGCGCTTTTCCTTGGAAAGCATTGTTTCGGTAAGCTCAAGGTTGCGCTGAGTATTGAAATCAAGCCGCATATACTGAGCCTCGGAATAGAGCTCAATGTGACTGATGCGCTCAAGCCCCGACATCTGGGTTTCTTTCAGATAGTTGATCAGCGCTCCTACACTTGATACAATCACATGCTTGTCTTTTACGTCGGTATATTCGTCTCCGAACTGATCGAGAACGGTTTGAGAACACAAATTCAGCTCAAACTTATTATCCTCGAGCATTTCTACGCCTGCCGAGAGCTTTGTTTTTATAAACACGGGAAGCGACTTGATGTTGATTATGTCGCCGCCTATCAGGATCTCGCGCGGACTGTAGGACGAAAGCTGATTTGTTAAGATATTTACAGAATCCTTGCCCGTTATTTCGGTCGCGTATAATTCTCCTGTGGAAATATCGCAAAAGCACAGACCGATAGCCTTATTTGCTGAAAACATGCAGCAAATATAGTTGTTTTTGCCCTCTTCAAGCATGCTCTGCTCCATTACGGTTCCGGGGGTGATTACGCGGATAATATCGCGCTTAACCAGACCTTTTGCCGCCTTTGGATCCTCAGTCTGCTCGCAGATAGCGACCTTGTAGCCCTTAGCCACAAGGCGCGCAATATAGCCCTCGCAGCTGTGAAACGGCACGCCGCACATGGGCGCGCGCTCCGCTTGTCCGCAATCTCTGCCGGTAAGTGTGAGTTCCAGCTCTTTTGACGCGATTTTAGCGTCCTCGTAAAACATCTCATAGAAATCTCCGAGGCGATAAAACAAAATACAGTCCTTATTCGCTTCTTTTATTTCAAAGTATTGCTTCATCATCGGTGACAGTTCAGCCAAATCCTCACACCCTTTCGTAAAAGTAATTTATTATTTATGAGCAGCCGCCGCAGGTGCTGCAGCTTCCCGTGCAGTCGGCAGCGTCGGCAGTCTCGGGATCAGCGCCCTGAGCGCACTGCTGAATAATTGCGCTTACACGGTTGAGCACAGCGTCAAATGCCGATTTAGCGTCGTTGTACGCGATCATATTGTCGTTTGACATGATTTTGGAATAAACCTCACGCATTTCTTTGTTAGCCTGTGTAAGCTTTTCCTGGTCGCGGTCTTTTTTGCCTGCCTCGTCGTTGATTATCATTCTTTTAAGATTGAACTCACCGATAAGCTGCTGCAGCTCTGTGTCGGCGTCGGCAACATGCTGGGCGTTCTGCCAGTTTATATATGTTTCCTCCTGCTGAAGTGCCTTTCCCAGTTCTCTTGCCATTGTGATTATATCCATTGTTATTCCTCCGTTTTCAGCTCGCCTTTGAGTATCCAATTGCGCGCTTTTGTAATAGTTGCATTTTGAAATGTGCCGACCAAGCTTTCATCGCCGTCAAGCTCAACGATAATATTGCCGCTTGTCCGGGCGTTAAGCTCGCCTGTTTTTTCCTTGACGCCCTCGATGAGGACTTTCTCTGTTTTGCCTATCATTGATGAACAGCGCTTTGCTGCGATTTCCTCCTGAACGTCAAGCAGCTCACGGAACCACTTGCCCTTTTCTTCGGCGGAAACAGGATCGTCGTATTTCTCGGCGGGCGTGCCTTTTCTGGGAGAAAAGATAAAAGTAAACAGCGAGGTGAACTCGACCTCACGGATAAGCGAAAGCGTCTGCTTAAAGTCCTCGTATGTTTCTCCCGGAAACCCTACGATAATATCGCTTGTGAGCGAAATGTCCTCAATGCGCTCTTTGGCGTACGCCACGGTTTCAAGGTACTTTTTGCGGTCGTAGTGACGGTTCATCGCCTTTAAAATCCTATCAGAGCCGCTCTGGAACGGCAGATGTAAATGCTTGCTTATATGAGTGCTTGAAGCGATGGTGTCGATTAGTTCCTTTGAGCAGTCCTTTGGGTGCGATGTCATAAAGCGCAGCCAATAGTCGCCGTCGATGCCGTCGATCTCGCTTATAAGCTGAGCAAAGCTGAGCGGCGTTTCAAGCGTTTTTCCGTAGGAATTTACATTCTGCCCAAGCAAAGTTATATCCTTATAGCCGCTTTTGATCATCTGACGCGCCTCGGAAAGGATAATGTCCTTTTCTCTGCTGCGTTCTCTGCCGCGCACATACGGAACAATGCAGTAAGTGCAAAAGTTGTTGCAGCCGTACATGATAGGCAGCCAGCCTTTAAAGCTTCCGTCCCTTCGTACAGGGTAGCCCTCGTAAAGCTTTTTGTCGTCATTGCCGCGTTCAAAAACACGGTTGCCGTCAACAAGAGCCGAGTAGTAAAGCTCGGGAAAATGGTGCAGTGAATGAGTGCCGAAAACAAGGCTTACAAACGGAAAGCTGTTGTATATCCTGTTTGCAACATGCTCCTGCTCCATCATACAGCCGCAAAGCGCAATAAGGATTTGAGGGTGTTTTCTTTTTATGTTTTTAAGCGCGCCCACATTCCCGAAAACCCTATCCTCGGCGTGCTCACGTACAGCGCAGGTATTAAACAGAATAAAATCGGCGTCCTCAGGGGTATCGGTAAAGTCAAAACCCGAACGGCTGAGCATTCCCTTG
>CAZVSQ010000150.1:0-4331 GCA_964629925.1 uncultured Ruminococcus sp. | reverse complement strand
CCGACGAGCTGACCGAATACGTTAAGGACATGCGCTACACCCACGTTCAGCTTATGCCTATGATGGAGTTCCACTTTGACGGAAGCTGGGGCTATCAGACAACGGGCTATTTTGCGCCGACCTCGCGTTTCGGCGAGCCCAAGGACTTTATGTACCTTGTCGACAGGCTCCATCAGGCAGGGATAGGCGTTATCCTTGACTGGGTCCCTTCAAACTTCCCGAAGGATGACTTTGCTCTTGCCAAATTTGACGGCACCGCGCTTTTTGAGGACGAGGATCCAAAGCTGGGCGAGCGCCCGTCATGGGATACCTGCCTGTTCAATTTCGCAAAGCCCGAGGTGCTGAGCTTTTTGGTGTCCTGCGCTAATTTCTGGCTTGAACACTATCATCTTGACGGCCTGCGCGTCGGCTCGCTTTCGTCGATGCTCTACCTCGACTACGGCAAGACCGCGGGCGAATGGGAGCCCAATAAATTCGGCGGCAAGGAAAACCTTGAGGCTATAGAGTTTGTAAAGCGCCTCAACACCGCCGTGCATATGTTCCATCCGGGCGCGCTGATGTTCGCCGAGGAAAAGACATCCTGGTCAAAGGTCACGCATAAAATCGAAGAAGGCGGCATGGGCTTTGACTACAAGTGGAACGGCGGCTGGATGAACGACATGATAAACTATATGACGCTCGACCCGCAGTGGAGACCGTTCAACCACGACAACCTTACCTACAGCTTTTTTTACGCGTTTTCCGAGCACTTTCTTTTGCCGCTCTCGCACGACGAGGTCTCGCGCGACAAGGGAATGCTTGTAAAGGGGCTTGAGTCCGCGAACCGCGACAGGTTTGCCGAATACCGCGCCTTTATTACATATATGTATGCCCATCCCGGCAAAAAGCTTGTGTTCATGGGCGCCGAAACAGGTCAGGTCATCAACTGGGAATACAGCGTTCCCGTTTGCTGGACTATTACCGAAAACGAAAAGAACCGGCAGCTCCAGCATTTCTTCCGCGAGCTAAACAAGTTTTATCTTGAGAACCGTCCGTTCTTTGAGCGCGACACAAGCTGGAAGGGCTTTGACTGGATACATCACGACGACTACACCAACTCGGTCATCGCCTTCAAGCGCACCGACGAGGACGACAACGAGATCATCGCCGTGTGCAACTTCCGCCCGACTCTGCACGAAAAATACGTTATAGGCGTATCCAAAAACGCAGTTTACGCCGAGGTTTTCAGCTCGGACAGGGTCGAATTCGGAGGCTCGGGTATCCTTAACGGAAGCGAGATCAGACCCGTGCCGAGGAAGATCCACGGCTGCAACCAGGGTCTGCCGCTCACCTTGCCGCCTATGGGCGTTATCTATCTTAAATGTGTGGGCGAAAACGAATAAACAAGCCATATAATTGGAAACAATTTAATCTATATAAGAAAACGGAGGTTATTACATGCAAATGTTCCCAAAACAGGAAGTAGTTGCGATGCTGCTTGCGGGCGGACAAGGCTCCCGACTGGGCGTGCTGACAAAAAAGCTCGCCAAGCCTGCCGTACCGTTCGGCGGCAAGTACCGCATTATTGACTTCCCGCTGTCAAACTGTGTAAATTCCGGTATTGAGGCTGTGGGCATTCTCACCCAGTACCAGCCGCTCATTCTCAACGAGTATATCGGAAACGGCCAACCGTGGGATTTGGACGGTATGCATTCGGGCGTAAACTGTCTGAGCCCCTATCAGGCAATTAAAGGTGCCGACTGGTATTCGGGCACCGCAAACGCGATTTTCCAGAATATCAACTACATCGAGCGTTACGATCCCGATTATGTCGTAATTCTCTCGGGCGACCACATCTATAAAATGGACTACAACAAAATGCTTGAGTACCATAAGGAGAAGAATGCCGCCTGCACTATCGCCGTAATCGACGTTCCGCTGTCAGAAGCTTCGCGCTTTGGCATCCTCAACACCTATGAGGACGGCGAGATCTACGAGTTCGACGAAAAGCCCGAGCATCCCAAGAGCACAAACGCCTCTATGGGTATCTACATCTTCAGCTGGAAAGAGCTGAAAAAATATCTCACCGACGACGACGCGCTCGAGGGTTCAAGCCACGACTTCGGCAAGGACGTTCTTCCCGCAATGCTCAACGCCGGCGAGAGAATGTTCGCTTATCCGTTTGAGGGCTACTGGAAGGACGTCGGAACCATCGACAGCCTCTGGGAGGCAAACATGGATCTGCTCGATCCCAAGGTCACCCTCGACTTAAAAGACATTTATTCGCGCAATCCCATGATGCCGCCTCACTATGTATCGCCCGACGCAAATATCCAGAACTCTCTGGTAGCCGACGGCTGCGAGGTTGAGGGCAATCTGGAATTCTCGATCCTGTTCTCGGGCGTTACCGTTGGCAAGGGAGCTACCATCAACTCCTCTATCATCATGCCCGGCGCGGTTATCGAGGACGGCGCTACGGTTCAGTTCGCAATTGTAGCCGAGAACACCGTTATCGGCAAAAACGCCAAGGTCGGCCAGCGTCCCGAGGAAGTTGAGGACCGCGATAACTGGGGCATTGCCGTAATAGGCGAAAACACAAAAATCGCCGACGGCGCGGTGATAAAGGCAAAAGAAATGATTGACAGTGAAACGGAGGTAGAGGCTAAATGAGAAGTAACGACGTATTAGGCTTTATTTTCGCGGGTACTCTCGACGATAAGATCCCCGAGCTTGCCGCTTCCCGCACGACCGCAAGCATTCCGATCGGCGGCAAGTACAGAGTAATTGACTTTGTGCTTTCAAACATGTCAAACGCGGGTATCAACAACGTAGGCATCATAGCAAAGAGCAACTTCCTTTCGCTCACCGACCACGTCGGCTCGGGCAGCGCCTATGACCTTTCAAAAAGAAGAAGCAGCCTTACTCTGCTGACTCCTTACGGCGGAAAGTCGTTCGGCAGCTATGTTGAGACGATCTATAACATGCACGGCTATCTTGAAAACTGCCGCGAGGAATATGTTATGATCTCTCCGGGCAACGTTGTATGCAACTTTGACTACACCGAGCTGTTTGACTTCCATTCAAAGAAAAACGCCGACATCACTCTTGTTTACAAAAACCATGTTGTTCCCGGCGGCTATGACCGCCCGATAACCGTTGACGTTGACGCCGACGGCAAGGTTGAGCAGGTATTCGTTAAGCCCAGCGCTACCGAAGAGGTCGTTAACCAGGTATTCGGTTCCGTGCTTATTAAAAAGGATATCCTCATGGAGGAGATCCGCAAGGCGTTAAGCCTTAACCAGCTCGACATCAAGCGCCTTGTTCAGGACGCCGTAGGCAGAATGAACGTTTACGCCTTTGAAAACAAGGGCTACACTGCGGCTATCAGCTCTATCAACGACTACTTCAACTTCAACATGGACCTGATGAAGAAGGAAGTGCGCGACGAGCTGTTCAATCCCAAGCGTCCTATCTATACAAAGGTACGCGACGACGCTCCCTCAAAGTACGGCCTGCAGAGCAAGGTGAAGAACTCGATCATCGCTCAGGGCTGCGTTATCGACGGCGAGGTTGAAAACTGCGTTATCTCAAAGGGCGTTTATGTAGGCGAGGGCGCAAAGCTTTCTAACTGTATTGTTATGCAGGATACAAAAATCGGCAAAAACACCAACCTCAACTATGTTATCATCGACAAGGACGTTACAATCAAGGACGAGCGTTCGCTTATGGGCTTTGAGTCTTATCCTATTTATATAGCGAAGAAGTCAATAGTCTGATACAGCGGTCTTGCGCTCTGTCAACAGATAAATCAAATTCATATTTATAGGAGGAAACACCAATGAGAATATTGTATTGTGCTTCTGAGGCCAATCCCTTCTGCGGCAGCGGCGGACTTGCCGATGTTGCGGGCAGCCTTCCGCATACCCTGTGCAGAAAAGGTCAGGATTGCCGTATCGTAGTTCCGCTTTACGGCACCATTCCGCAGGACCTCAGAAATCAGCTCAACTTTATCACAAACTTCACCGTACCCGTAGCGTGGAGACACCAGTACTGCGGACTGTTCTGGGCTCGCTGGAACGACTGCACCTACTACTTCATCGACAACGAGTACTACTTCAAGCGCGGCACGCTTTACGGCCACTATGACGACGCCGAGCGCTTTGCGTTCTTCTCGCGCGCCATTCTTGAAATGCTGCCTTACATCGACTTCCATCCCGACATCATTCACGCCAACGACTGGCAGACAGCTCTTGTTCCCGTTTACTACTATCTGTTCTACTCTCACAGACCTTGGTATTACAACATCAAGAGCCTGTTCACCATCCACAACATCCAGTATCAGGGCGAGTACG
>CAZVSQ010000149.1:0-4334 GCA_964629925.1 uncultured Ruminococcus sp. | reverse complement strand
TTTGAATTGCCGCAAAAGCGTAATCCCTCTATTGATGATGATACCATAAATCACATACTGTGTCAAGATATTTTTAGGTAACTTTTATCAATAATAAGCGAAATATTACATAAAATTGTTATTTACGCTGTTTCGCCGAGAGCAAGCTTTTGTGTGTGTTTGTTGTTTTTATGCGGCCGGGCGAATTACGACCGATGAATAAGCCGGCAGCGTTATTTTTCCGTCCTTTATGGCAAGGTGATCGTCGTTTACCGAACCGAGGAAATCGGCGCAGACCTTTGCGTTGGGGATCATATCATTGGTGATTTCAATCGTTTTTTCCTTTTCGGCGCTGAAATTGTGAATCACGAGCAGCTTTGTGCCGTCCTTTTCAATATAATACGCACCGATAGCCGGGTCGTTGAATACCTGCTGCTTGGTGATCCTGCCTCTGGCTATTTCTGGATTCTGCAGCTTAACGCTGATTATCCTGCGGTAGTGGTTAAGCAGAGAGTCGCTGTCCGCGAGCTGCTGCTTGACTCCGCCGTATTTTGGAGCCTCTACCGTAGAAGCGCCGTCAACGGTGATGTCCGGCAGATTATCGCTGTCAAAGATCATAGGCAGACGGAAATATTTGTCGCTTTCCGTATTGGGCGCGGTCATTCCTATTTCCTCGCCGTAGTAGGTGTAGGAATTGCCCGGAACGAGCATATAAACGTTCGCCGCGAACTTTTCCGCCGCAAGCCCCTTGCTTTCAAGCGCGTTAGCTATGCGTGCCTGGTCGTGATTCGAAAGGAAAACAGCGTTGATGTAGTCGGGGTTGACCTTGCTCATCTTGCTGTCGTAGGAGGTAAACTTTTTAGCGAGCGTTTGTCCGCCGCTTGTGTTTATCGCCTCAACGATTTCGCCGAAGCTCTGGGCAAACCTGAACGCGAACAGGCTGTCGATGCCGCTTGCATAAAAATCCTTGATTTTGGAATCGTCCTCCCAATCCTCGCCGACAAGGTAGACGTCGCTTTTTATCCCGCGGCAGGTGTCAACGAACCATTTTAAGAATTCCTCGCCGTTCGTATGCTTGTTTTCAAAATACTTCACGGCGTCAAGACGGAAACCGTCAACACCGCGGTCGAGCCAGAATTTAGCGATTTTTTTGAATTCCTCTTTTGTTTCGCTTGAAGTCAGATCCCACTCGGGCATTGTAGGCGAGAAATTCGCCTCACAAATGTAATCACCGACTTCAATGGTGTTTACATCTTCGCTGTAGTAGCCCTTTTCATGGAATTCAAAGTACTTTGCCTTGCCGTCGAGATTGCCCTTTTTAACCTCCTCGCAAGCCTCTAAGAACAGCGGATTTTTGTAGGAGATATGATTGAGCACCAGATCAAGGATAACATTGATGCCGCGCTTGTGGCATTCCTTTACCAGCTCGTCAAAATCATCGAGAGTGCCGAAGCTTTCGTCGACGTTGTAATAATCCTCTACGCTGTATTTGTGATACGATTCGGAAGGATTTATGGGAGTCATCCAAAGCGCGTCAGCTCCGAGATCGTCGCCGCCGTTCGGATCGCCGTCGTTGATGTAGTCAAGCTCCGAAATGATCCCCTTGAAATCGCCTATGCCGTCGCCGTTTGAATCGCAGAAGGACTGGGTGAAAATCTGATATACATTGCGGTATTTGTCGGTAGAAGCGACCGCCTTGACGCCCTTTACCGGATCCTCGGTCTTTTCTTCGGACTTTGATGACTCGGAAGGCTTTGACGAACTGCTGTCCGACGATTTGCCGCAGCCCGACAATACGCAGCAGCCGAGCATTGACACGCATAACAAGAATGAAAGAATCTTTTTCATAGATGTTCCTTTTCGCGGCGGCAGATGAAGAAATATATCCGCCCGCGCGATATGATTCATTAGGGGCGGCAGCCACTGACTGCCGCCCCCGATTGAGCTAATTGAATTGTCAGTGAAAAGGGACAGATTAACCCTTAACACCACCGGCTGTAACGCCTTCTACATAGTACTTCTGCATCTTGAGGAAGAGCAACGTGATAGGTACGGCTACAACAACCGAGCCCGCCATGAACTCCTGGAACCACTGTGTCTTGTGGTCGGGGTCGATCATCATCTGCAGACCGATAGCAACGGTGTAGTTGTCGTGCTTGTCGCCCATGATGATCTTGGCGAGAATAAAGTCTGTCCAAGGACCGATGAACGCGGTAAGAACCGTGTAAACAACGATAGGCTTTGACATGGGAAGAATGATCTTCCAGAAAATCTGGTTTCTGGTAGCGCCGTCGATAGTCGCCGCTTCGTCCAGAGCACGCGGGATGGTATCGAAGAAGCCCTTTGATACCTGGAAGCCGAGACCTGCGCCGCAGCTGTAGCAGAGAACCAGAGCGATAAGGTTACCGTCAAGACCGAAGATCTTGAGCAGGTAGTAGATAGCGATCATGGTCATAAAGCCGGGGAACATGCCGAGGATCATGGCGATGTTCATCAGGGTTTTACGAATGCCGAAACGAAGGCGGCTGAACGCGTAACTAACTGCCAGTACCGAAAATGTTGAAATTACGCAGCTGAAGCACGCAACAACAAATGTATTAACGAACCATCTCGGGAAGTTGAGCGAGGATTCAGCGGAACCTGCGAACAGGTCAACGTAGTGCTGGAATGTAAATCTGTTCGGAAGCAGCGCGTCGTTGGTAAGAACACCGCCGTCAGCGCGCAGCGAGTGAAGAACAAGATATACAAAGGGAGCGATCCAGATAAGGCACATAACTCCGAGAATAAGGTAGATGATGGCGTTGGAAAGATGTCTTCTGAACTTATAGCTTTTAATCATGAGAACGCCTCCTCATCCTTCATAGATTTGGAATTGTTATAGATAATCAGCGACAACGTAGCGCAGATTATGAATACCAAAATACCGATTGCCGAGGCAAGACCGTAGTCCTTCTTTTCACCCATCGACAACTGATACAGCCATGTAACAAGGATATCCGTGTCGCCCGCACCGTAAAGGTCTACGTTAGCGGGTTTACCGCCTGTCAACAGGAAGATTACGTTGAAGTTGTTGATGTTGCCGACGAACTGTGTGATCAGCTGAGGCGTTGTAACGAAGATCATGTATGGCAGGGTGATCTTGGTAAAGGTCTTGAACGGCGAAGCGCCGTCGATGCGCGCCGATTCGTACAGGTCCTCAGGAATATTCATAAGAATACCGGACATCGACAGGATCGTGTACGGGATACCTACCCAGCAGTTTACTATGATTACCGTGGCTCGGGCACCCCACGCGCTTGCTCCCAGGAAGTCGATCCTTGGGTTTTCTCCGGTGAACAGTCCCAGGAAGATGTTGAACGCGCCCTCCTGTGTAAGCATCTGGCTCATCAGAAGAAGTGATACGAACTGAGGAACCGCGATGGTGATAACGAACATTGTTCTGAATACGCTCTTGAGCTTAATGCCCTTTTTGTTGATCATCAGAGCAACGATCATACCGAGAATGTAGTTGGTGAAGGTTGCGGCAAACGCCCAGATGAGCGTCCATCCCGCAATACTGAAGAATGTCGTGGCCTTTTGGTCACTGTTGATAACGTCAAAGACGTTGCCAAAGTTTGTCAGACCGTTCCAGTCAAACAATACGGCGTGATATACACCGTGATAGTTGGTAAACGCGATAAGGATCATGAAGATCAGCGGCAGTATGTTGAATACCGCGATCATCAAAATCGGGAAGGAAAGAAGGGTGATGTGATACTTTCCGTCGAGGAATTCCTTAACGTCCTCTCTGAGGGGAGTAGGTTTCTCGCCGTTCTCTCTCATCTTCTGATGCTTGTAAGCGTCTTTGATGTTGTTGATGTAAATGGCGAATACAACGATGGTAACAACAACGGTAAGTGTGCCGTAAAGAAGGATAAGCATCGATCTTTGACCTTCGTCTACAACCTTTTCAAAACCGAAGTCGTCATATTCAACTACACGGGGATGTGTACCGAGCGAAGGCAGCCAATAGAGCTGCTCAAAGCCGAATATAACCATAAATACAATATAGAACGCCTCTACCAGCATGTAGAGAATGCCCTTGTAGTATTTGCCCTTGTGGATATCGCCGAAGCCGAAAACAACATAAGAAAGTTTTGTTGCCCAGTCACCCTTGACAAAGGTGACACCGTAATTTTTGAAGCCTTTGCCTATTCCAAGAAAGAAGTGAGCAATTGCAAGCCCGATGGTCTTGAAGAATCTTCCGACCGAGCGGGGCAAGTTTTTAAAGAACTTCTTAAAGTTAAAGACAAATCTTTGGAACGGATTGAGCTGTTTATATTCAACGTATGTCATATAAGCTCTCCTTTAAAAAG
>CAZVSQ010000148.1:0-4337 GCA_964629925.1 uncultured Ruminococcus sp. | reverse complement strand
GCTGATAATAAGCGCTCTGCTTGTTGATATGAAGAAGGAATACGATCGGGAGAGCAAATTTTACCGCTTCCTGCTCAACAGCGCAACGTTCTTTGCGACTAAGCTTATCAGAATAAAGCTGCACGTCACGGGCAAGGAGCTGTTGCCAGAAACCCGATTCCTTATGGTGAGCAATCACCGCTCAAAATTCGATCCGATCCTTTCTTGGCTCGTTTTCGGCGACTGCCAGATAGCGTTTATCTCAAAGCCCGAGAATTTTAAAGTCCCCGTTTTCGGAAGGCTTATCCACCGCCTTTGCTTTATGCCTATCGACCGCGAGAATCCGCGCAACGCCGTTAAAACGATCAACCGAGCAGTTGACTTGATAAGCCGCGACGTAGCGACTGTGGCGGTGTATCCCGAGGGAACGCGCAACTACGGCGAGGGGCTTTTGCCGTTCCATAACGCCATGTTCAAGATAGCTCAAAAGGCGAATGTGCCGATAGTTGTCGTTACGGTGAAAAACACATACGATATCCAGAAGAACTATCCGCTCCGCCGCAGCCATGTTTACATTGACATTGTGCGCGTTCTTTACGCCGCCGATGTAAAAAAGAACAAAACCGCCGAGCTGGGCGAAAAAATCAGGTAGTTAATGCTGTCAAAGTTAGATGAGGGAGAAAAGAAATGAAAACTTATGTGCTGTTTAATAAAATGTCCGACAACAAGGCAGGAAAGGCGGAGGCCGAGCAGCTTCGTGAGCTCTGGAAGACCAGAGATCTGGAATTTGTTGATGCCGTAAAGCTTGAGGATTACGCAGGGTTCTTCAAACGCCTTGAGCCTGCCGATGAAGTCTGCATCTGCGGCGGCGACGGTACGCTTAACTATTTCGTCAACCATGTCGACGCCGACAACTTTGACAACAAGCTCTATTATTATCCTACGGGCAGCGGAAACGATTTCTGGACAGACCTTGGGAAAAAGAAGGGCGACGCTCCGGCGGTTATCAACAAGTACGTCAAAAAACTTCCTGTCGTTACCGTTAAGGGCAAAACGTATAAGTTTATCAACGGCGTAGGCTACGGGATCGACGGCTATTGCTGCGAGGAAGGCGACCGCCTGCGCGAGACCTCAGATAAAACGATCAACTACACCTCGATAGCTATTAAGGGGCTTCTTCTCCACTACAAGCCCACAAATGCCGAGGTCGAGGTCGACGGCAAAAAGTTCAGCTTTAAAAAGGCGTGGCTGGCTCCCACAATGAAGGGACGTTATTACGGCGGCGGAATGATGGCGACTCCAAATCAGGATCGCCTTGATCCCGAGCGCAAGGTGACCTGCATGGTTATGAACGGCGCCGGAAAGGTACATACTCTTGTAGCTTTTCCGTCTATCTTCAAGGGCGAGCATGTCAAAAAGAAAATCGTTAAGGTTATGAAAGGAAAACGCGTCAAGGTCAAATTTGACCGTCCCACAGCGCTTCAAATCGACGGCGAAACTGTTTTGAATGTGACCGAGTACAGCGTTGTAAGTGAATAAAAAGGAAGGGCACAGTGTACTAAAAGCACTGTGCCCTAAATGTTTTTTGCTTTTGATTACGCAAGCGAGATAAGCACCTGAAATAGTCCGCTGCCTACGCTTGCTCGTGCGGTTCAGACCGCGTACAGCTCCGCCTCTTTGTTAAGGAAAAGCTGCGACTGCCTTACAGCCTCGTCGCCAACGGTAAGCTCCATTTGATAATAGTAGTCGTCGGGAAAATTCTCGTACTTGAATTTTGAAGTGTAGTCGTCCTCAAGAGCCTGCTTAAGGTCTGAGTAAGCGCTTTCGCTGTCGCGCTGCAAATAGCTTAGCAGCTTTTCGTTGTCAAGCCTTTCTCCCTTAGTTTTATTGTAGTTGAACACCGAGTAGCTAAGGCTGTGGCCGCTGTCCTCGGCGGTGATTTTAATGCTGACGATATCGTCGTTTACATATGCTTCGTAGTCTATGCTGCCGTAAGCCGGAGTTTTATTTTTGCTTTCGGCTTCTTTTGCCTCGGAAAAGGCTTCGCTGAATTGCTTTTGGATATCGCTGTTGATTTCAAGCGCGTCGGGCGTATCAAATTTCAGCGCGGGAATACGGTATGTTGTTTCAACGGTGTTTTTGTTTTTGTCGGTGCAGGTGAACGTTTCCTCTCTTCCGGCGGTAACGCAGTCGGTTATCTTTGACGCTTTTGACGGAACGGTAGTTGCGGGCACGGTGGTAACGGGTTGCGGCGCCGAGCTGCTGCTCCCATTGCCGCTGCACGCTGCAAAAATAAAACAAAGCGGCAGAATAATCAACAGCAGTTTAAAGTTTTTCATTGCGCAGTGTGATCTCCTCAAAATCAATAGTTGTTATGCCGTGGCTTTTGAGTATGCTCAGGCAAGTGTCGGCGATGTCGGCGTGAAGCAGGACCTCGGGGCTGTGCGCGTCATATCCCAGCACGACCTTATTTCCCGTTTCGGCAGCGATATCCCAAAACTCGGTGGTTGGATAATTTCGTCCGTTTTCATAGCCCAAAAGGTTAAATTCGAGCGGAATATCCAACTTCTTTGCATAGCGGCAAAGCTCGCTCATCTTGCGGCGGTAAAATGATTTATCTCCGCTGAAATTGACAATATCGGGGTGGGCGATATATGTAAAAACGCCCTTGTCAAGCCCTTCCTTTACCTGATTTACATACTGGGATAAAAACCTTCTGCCTCTGCCGCCCGAAGCCGAATAATACGAGCCCTCGTCGTATTCGTTGCCTACAAAGTGCTGCCCCATTATCATGTAGTCAAGCTTTAAGGGGCGCACAAAGCTTATGAACTCGTCATAGGTTTCGGGGTAGTACTCGGTTTCAAAGCCGAGTAGGATTTTTATATCGGCGCTGTATTCCTTTTGCAGAGCGCGTACGCTCTCGGCGTATTCCTGCGCCTGTTCGGGAAACATCCTGAAAAAGCTGTAATAGTCGCGCTTCGGAAAAAACTGAGGGCAGTGGTCGGAAAAGCCCAGCACCTTCATGCCGGCTTTTATCGCGCATTCCACATAATCTCTGTCCTCGCCGGCGGCGTGGTTGCAGCGAAAGCTGTGTGTGTGCAGATTGTATTTCATCTTTATCATACCTTTCAAATTACTATTATACAACGAATTGAATCATATTGCAAATTAATTTAAAAAGATATATAATACTTACTATACAAACTGAAATGTGGTGTTTTTATGGATAAAAAAGAACTTGCAGTGCAGTATAAGCACAGCGGATATAATTGCGCTCAGGCGGTAATTGCCGCGTATGCCGACGAGCTGGGAATCGATTTGGAAACGGCGCGCGCTCTGGGCGCGGGCTTCGGCGCGGGTATGGGCACAATGGGTGCAACCTGCGGCGCGCTCTGCGGCGCGCAGATTGTGCTGGGCATGAATAACAAGGGCAAGCCCGTAATGGGTATGGCGCGCAGGCTTTACAGCGGTTTTTTGGAAGCCTGCGGGGCTACGATATGCGTCGACCTTAAGGGCGTAGCAACGGGCAGAATGCTCTGCTCGTGCGACGAATGCGTGGCAAATGCCGTTGAAATCGTCGGAGGTTTGCTGTGAGCGGTTCATTCTCGCGCACGGCTCTTTTGCTTGGAGATGAAGCGCTTGAACGCCTGAAAAATGCCCGAGTAGCCGTGTTCGGAGTCGGCGGCGTCGGCGGCTACGCCGTTGAAGCGCTTGCCCGCTCGGGTGTAGGAGCGCTCGATTTGATCGATAACGATACCGTGGCGCAGAGCAACATCAACCGACAAATTATCGCTTTAAACAGCACAGTAGGGCAGTATAAGGCGGATGCAGCGGCGAAACGCGTGCTCGACATCAACCCCGAGTGCAAAGTCCGCGCGGTAAAAGTATTTTATATGCCTGAAACCGCGTATGAATTTGATTTTAAGCAATATGATTACATAATCGACGCGATAGATACCGTTAAGGGCAAGCTGGCTCTCGCGCGGCAGGCTCAGGACGCCGGCACACCGATCATAAGCTGCATGGGCGCGGGCAATAAGCTCGATCCGACCGCGTTTGAGGTAGCGGATATATACGATACCTCTATCTGTCCTCTTGCGCGGATAATGCGCAAGGAATGCCGTGCGCGCGGAATAAAGCAGCTTAAGGTCGTTTATTCAAAGGAAATGCCAGCACGCCCTGTTAAAAAAATAGAGGAAAAGACTGTCCGCCGTGACACCCCGGGCTCCGTTTCGTTTGTTCCGTCCGTTGCCGGGTTGATCATAGCGGGAGAGGTAATAAAGGATTTGATAAAAATATAAAGCAGGGAGGTTTTGCCGTGGAGTTCGGAAAGCTTTATCTTGAGAAGGAAAAGGATA
>CAZVSQ010000147.1:0-4422 GCA_964629925.1 uncultured Ruminococcus sp. | reverse complement strand
AGGTCACGCCGTATTTTTCGGCGATATCCTTGGCGTAGCTTACGCCCTGAGGCGGCATTACCGCAACCTTAAAGCTCCTTTCGCCGTGCTGAACGCCCGTTACAAGGCTCTCAACGCGGCTTTCGCCCTCGACCAAGCCGTTTAGCTCGTCAAGGCTGCGCGCAAGCTCGTGCATATGGGTGTTAAAAATGCACCTTACGCCCAGATACCGCATTGCCTTAACAACGTCCTTGGCTATAAAAAGTCCCTCGGCAACGCTTGTTGTGGCAAGGCTCTCGTTGAGCAGCATGAAGCTGCGCGAGGTGGCAACGTCGAAAATCTCGGAAAGGCGCTTGCTCTCCTCGCCCAGTCTGCCCAAATCCACGGTGTCGTTTTCATCAGCCGGGAAGTGCGTGAACATGTTGTCGCACGGGCTTATCACCGCTTTTTCGGCAGGTACGTACACGCCCCACTGAGCCATCATCATGGCAAGCCCTACAGCCTGAGTGAAAATAGTCTTTCCGCCCCGGTTGGGTCCCGTCAGGATGTAAATGCGGCGCTCGTCGTCAAAGCTTATGTCGTTTCGGATGATGTTTATATCATCGCCGTTAACGTTGTTTATAGCGAGCTTAAGATTATATATTTCTTTAAAAGAACAATATCTCTCATCAGGCGAAAGGATCTCGGCCTTGCAGACGGGCATTCCCTTTTCTATTATCTTATCTATCAGCTCAGCCCAGCGCACATAGAAGATGATTTCGGGCATCAGGCTTATAAGCATGTAGCCGCTGATGTTTACATACCGCTTCAGCGTGGACTTTATATCGTCGCAGGTCTTTTTCATTATGCTTGTGACTGGCTTTGTAATAGCGTTTGATATTGCGTCGCTGCCCGTTGCGGAGTTAGCCTCGATGTGGATATCGTTTGACACGGCGCTCTTTTGATATGAAGCGATTTTAACGTCGACGGTAATGGGATTGGCGGCGTGGAAATGCTTAAAGCCGCTCACGTCGGTTCCCTCGTGAAGCCCGTCCTGCTTGCTTGTAAAGTTCATAAAGCGGCGCATCAAGCCCGCGTCGGTAAAGTAGGAATCGTTGAGCGAAAGCACGCCCGCCGACTTCGGGCGGAGCATATCGTCAAGATTAACGCCGATGGTAATGCTTTTCAGCTTGCGCGCCTTTTCCATTGTTTCATCAATGTCGGCCTTAAGCTGAGGGAAGCCGCTTTCACGGTCGATGTCGGTAACGATTCGGCGGAGCGTTTTCATGCCCTCGCTGGTCACGTCAAGCTCCTCCAAGGTCTTTTTTATCATGGTGATGCAGCTTACATACTCGTCGACCTCGCGCAGACGGTTGATGAGCGACCAAAGCGACGGTCCCTCCTGATCCTTCTGGAAACGCGCCACATCCTTTAAGTCCGCAAGCCTTGCAACAAGCTCCTCCATAGCGGCTCTGAGCTTGGGGAAGCGCAGAAAGTCCTCAAACACGCCGCCGCGGTAACGGATAACCTCTTCGTCATCTGTCACCTGAGTAAGCAGGTTTCGTATATGCTCGCGCTCGTTGCGCACGTCGGTAAGGTTATCGAGCAAAAAGTCGATAGAAAGGTCGTTGACCGCCTCGGGCGTAAGCTGATTGACCTTATACTCTTTTCCCTGAGGGAACAGTAAGCTGAAATCCTCCATATTAAACCTCACTTTTAAAAAATCTCATTATTCTGCTTTTATAATCGGGCGCCTCGTCAAACACGCAGTGCCCGTATTCTTCTCCGTAAAGATAACACTCGCAGCCGAGCTTTCCGGCTATTTCTACCGACGCCCGAGCCGTGAGCACCCTGTCGTTTTTAGCTCCGATAACAAGCGCGGGGCATTTTATTTTGTCAAGGCTGTCGTAGGTATTGAGCGTATCGCAGGACTTGCCCAGAATCACAAACCGCCTGAAATCCTCCGCCGAAATGTCGCGGTGGGCAAGCCGGATAAACTCGCCGTATTTTTCGGCAAAGTCCCTGCCGTAAAGCAGGTCGATAAACGAGTCGCAAAACCCGTCTATATCTCCCCTTTCGGCACATTGAACCCACCGAGCCATTACAGCCTCTGATGTAGCATTGAGCCGTGAGCAGGTTGAGCCGAGCAGCAGCTTTCCGACCAAACCGGGGTGATTGATAGCAATATACTGAGCCATCATTCCGCCCTGGGAAGCGCCGAAAACGCAGGCTTTTTTCAGCCCGAGAAGCTCCATTGCCTCGGCGGTGTCCTCCGAGAGCTGCTCGATAGTATAATTCTCTGAAAGAAATTTAGTTCTGTCAAAGCAATACACGGTAAAGTCAGCGGCAAAAAGCTTATAGATAACCGCTATGCTCTCGGCTGAATTCATAATGCTTTTAACGCTGAGCCCGGGCAGCATAACAAACGGAGTTTTGCCCGTGCCAAAGCGGAAATAATCCATTTCATTGTTTTTCAGTTTAACGGTTGAGCGTATGGCGTTCATATTTTAGTTCCTTTACAGAATTATTTTTTACTCAATACAGCAAGCGCAGCATGGTGCAGCACCTCAAATTCTTCGGGAGCTTTTTCCGTAAGCATTTTCATGTGTTCGCTCTCCCATTTTGACAGCTCGCCGCCTGAAAGGGAAGCCCCTACGCCTCGGCACGCCTTCATTCTTCCGTGCCAGCTTTCTCGTGTAAAGGGCACTTTTACGTCGTATTCCTCATGGTCAGCTAAATCAAAGTACCGATACGCAATTTGAGGAATATCTATCGGCTTGCGCTTTTCGCCTTTGCCTGTCCAATTAGGGCTGTATTTCAAAACTATTCTTTCACTCTCGCCCGCGATCTCGTCCTCAAACGGCAGCCACGCCATATAGAGGATCAGCAGCTTTCCGCCGGGCTTCAGCATTTCGGCAAGCTTGGGCATAACCTTTTCGTGGTCGAAATACCAAAAACACTGGCACGCAGTTATTACGTCAAAGGACTCTTTAGAAAAGCTCAAATCCTCAGAAGGCACCGCCAGATATTTTATATCCATTCCCGCCGCTTCGGACAGCCTTTTTGCCTGTTCGATCTGCTCGGCGGAAATATCCGTTCCCGTCCAGTCGGCTCCGTATTTATACATATTTCGCGGCAAAACGCCCGTGCCCGTTCCCAGGTCGAGCACCCTTTGCCCCTTTACGCACAAGCCCCTGTCAGCTATCTTTTTGTAGAAAATCCCGGGATAAATATCTCTGTATTTTGCGTATTCCTTTGAGGTCCTGCCCCAGTCAAAGGCTTTGCCGCCGTCTATCCTATTGTCGGTAATTTCCATAATGTTTTATCCTATTGAGCAGAGCTTGCCCCTGAGCACATACCCGATTTTTTCATAGCAGGCGTTTGACGCCTTATAGTCCGCGTCGGTATAAAGCGTGGGAACATATCCGTCGTTCATCGCTCTTATTGTGACCTCATAAACCAGATTTTCCGCATAGTGCTTTCTTCGGCACTCGGGGCGCGTATAAACAAGATTTATCGACGCCATATCGCCGTTCGGAGCGTACTTGCAGCTTGCCGTGCTGTGCCCCTGCTCATCCTTCCAAAAGTACATCTTCCCTGTGCCGATAAACTCCTCGGCGTCGGCGCGGTAGCCCTCAATGCTTTTTTGATCGATACCGAGCTCCCGATGGAACATGTCGATAAACTCCGTCACCTCGTCAACATCATCGGGTGTGCAATTATATAATCCGCCGTCGGATACATCAGTCGGTCTGACAGGCTCGGGGCAGTCATACGCGAACATGTTTATTAGGATAGACAAGTTAACGCCTTCCTCTGCAGACCTTTTGATAAAGTATTCCGCAAGCTCATATTTTAAATTGAAGCTGTGCTTTCCGTCGAGCAGTGAGTTCTCTTTGACAAGCGAATAAGCGCGCTCCATTTCTTCATTTGAAGGGTTATCGGGCGTCCATATCCAAACGGGATACGGAGGGCAGGAATAGCAAATTATCAGCTTTTCGTGATCCGTCAGCAGCAGCTTGCAATCGCCGCCGATAACAAGCCGCAGGATAAAGAAGGTATATTTATCCTTGTCCAACAGCAAAAAATCTCTTTCATCCGCAAAATTATCCATTGTTATTATCTCCTTTATAAAGATATAGTCTAAACAATGCCTTTTGACAGTAATACAACCGACTCGACATGCCTCGAGACAGTTCCATTAATGTCCTCTGTAATAGGGAACATATCGACCTGCCATGTTCTCAAAACCGGTTTCATAGTATAAAGTTTGCTATTCCGTATATCAAATGACAAATAGTAAAACATGCAGCAGGAATAAGCGCAATGAAGTTTTTTCTATCCAGAGCAAAAAGGATGAATGCAACACAAGGCGGCAATGTCAAATAAATTATAACCATCGGATTGACAATGCCGTTGTAATACAATACCCATCCTAAAAAGTATAAACCAATGCAAACTGCG
>CAZVSQ010000146.1:0-4435 GCA_964629925.1 uncultured Ruminococcus sp. | reverse complement strand
GGCGCTTTCGCTTTTTATCTGATTGATTTTTTTTGTGCAGTGTTTGTAGTACAACTTGTTGGCAAATATTCCGCTCAGCACCATAACAGCATATCGAAGCAAGTTCAAGCCGGCAGTAAGAAAAATTGCGGTCATTTGGTCGGAATTGAAGCCGCCTCTGTAAACACCGTTGAACATGTCCATATAGCCTAGCTCGTTCATCCAGTTGTAATTTGCCATAGTTATTGCCGTAGTGCCCAGGTTCGTGCCTATCATAACAAGCATCATAATGATTCCGGGTACATACATTTTGCGGTAGATAAAATACGCTCCCGAAAACAGGAATGCCGAAAAATTGAACTTGCCCGAGCCGAATTTTTTTATTCGGTTGAACACCATAAGGTAGTAGGGCGTGCTTTTGCCGATGAACTTAGCCGCCTCGCCGACCTTGACGTTATCGGCGATCTCCTCCTCGCTGTCAAGCCCTACAAGGGGATCGAACGCCGGGTTGCCCGCCGAGCCGAAGCCGAAGGGACCGCCCTGGGCAGAGCGGCGGCTGTTGTCAGCCTGAGAATACTGCTGATTCGTTCTGTCCTCGGAGTTGAGCGGATAGCCGCAGGTGCCGCAGTAAAACGAGGTCTTTTCGTTAGAGGCTTTGCACTTGGGGCAAATAACGAGGTCGGGGCTGTCGCTTTCGCTCTCGTCATTATCGCCGTCAGCCTTGTCGGCGTTTTCAAACGAGAATCCCGGCGCGTGCCTGTCCTCATAAAAGCATTTGCCGTTGTTTTCAAAGCATTCCCTGTGATGAGGGGCTCCGCATTCGGGGCAAACTACCACGTCGTCGCCGTTTTCAAAACGCTTGCTGCAGACGGGACATGTATATTGAGTAAATTCCATTTTTTCCTCCATGTTTCATGGTATTAATTTATTATAGCAAATAATCGCTATGAATGCAATAAATTTTTGAAAAATGCGTTTACATTTGGTCTTAGATTTGCTATAATAGGATTTCAGAAGAAAAGAGAGGGTGTACTATGGTACAATTTGAAGAATTATCGCTTGCATTGCAGGCACTTAAGCCCGAGATAGACGACCTTTCGGACGCACTCGGAATGAAAAGCATGAAATCCGAAATCGAACAGCTTGAACTGAGAGCGACCGAGCCCGGGTTCTGGGACGACGTTGAAAAATCTCAGCAGGTTTTGCAGAAAACAGGCGCGCTAAAGGGCAAGGTCGAGGCTTACGACGCGCTTGTATCAAAATATGAGGACGCTATGGCTCTTATTGAGCTTGCCAACGAAGAAGAGGATTTGTCCCTGCTCGAGGAGGCTCAGAGCGAAGTCGACGGCGTTCGTGAAACTCTTGAAAAGCAGAGGCTCCAGACGCTGCTCACGGGCGAATACGACAAAAACAACGCTATCCTTACCTTCCACGCGGGCTCGGGCGGCACCGAGGCTCAGGACTGGGCTGAAATGCTCTACCGCATGTACACCCGCTGGGCTGAGGCTCACGGCTTTAAGATAAAGGAAGTCGATTACCTCGACGGCGACGAGGCGGGTTTAAAGAGCGCGGTTCTGCTCATTGAGGGCGAGAACGCCTACGGTTACCTCAAAAGCGAGGCGGGCGTTCACCGCTTGGTGCGCGTTTCTCCGTTTGACTCTCAGGGCAGACGCCACACAAGCTTTTCCTCTTTGGAGGTCATGCCCGAAATCGACGACAACATCGAGGTCAATATTCCTCCCGAGGAAATCAAAATGGACGTTTACCGCGCGAGCGGCGCAGGCGGTCAGAAGGTAAACAAGACCTCGTCGGCGGTTCGCCTTACTCATATACCGACCGGTATCGTAGTCGCTTCTCAGGTCGAGCGCAGCCAGTACCAGAACCGCGACGTAGCCATGAAAATGCTTGTTTCAAAGCTCATGGAAATCAAGGAGCGCGAGCATTTGGAGCGCATCGAGGACATCAAGGGCGTACAGAAGGAGATCACCTGGGGCTCTCAGATCCGCAGCTATGTTTTCATGCCCTACACAATGGTAAAGGATCACCGCACGGGTTTTGAGACGGGCAACGTCCAGGGCGTTATGGACGGCGACCTCGACGGCTTTATCAACGCGTATCTCAAATGCGCAAGCCAGGGTACGCTTCAAAAATAATAAACAATTCGGTGCCGCGAAAACCCGCGGCGCTTTTCTTTTTAAATACGGAAATCGGGCGAATTGCCGCAAAGCAAAATTTTTTATTTTTCTTTTAAACACAACCAATCCTCTTTTAGTTGTGTTACAATTAGTTTCACCAACTCAAAGAGGCTGATACAATGTCAATTAAAATAAATTTGGGAGCGTGGCGTTCGGTATTCGCGGTTCCGTCGAAAATCGTCGACGAGGGGCTGAAATTTGCCGACGGCGTAAAGCTCAAAGTCCTGCTTTATGTGCTCAGACATACCGATGATGACCTTGAGCTTGAAGCCGTTTCAAAGGCTACGGGCGTTAACGTCACCGATATTCCCGAGGCGCTCGGTTACTGGGTGAGCATGGATGTTCTGCAAAAGGACGACTCCGTTTATTCACCTGTTAATTCTAAAGACGAAATAAAAAAAGATATCAAACCCGAAAAAGAGGTAAAAACCGTTGAGGAGATCTCGCAGGATGTAGAGAATAAGAAGCAGCATTTTGTCGTTTCAAAGCCTCAAAAGCCCGATTATGTCTATACCTCTCAAAGGCTGGCTGTGGATCCCGATTTAAAGATCCTCGTCAGCGAGGCTCAGACAATGCTCGGCAAGACGCTTTCGACCTCGGACGTTTCAACTCTCCTTATGCTCAAAGACACGTGCGGACTGCGCGTTGACGTCATACTCATGCTTATTCAGTACTGCGTGGGTATCGACAAGGGAAACATGCGCACCGTTGAAAAAATAGGCGTACAGTGGGCTGACGACGGGATAAACTCGGTCGAGGCTGCCGACAATAGGATCGCACAGGCGGCTCATTCAAGCAAGTGCTTCTCGGTGGTTTCTTCCGCATTCGGCTTGAAAAACGCGGGCTCTCCCACAAAAAAGCAGCTTGAATACAGCACAAAATGGGTAAGCGAATGGAAGTTTTCCTCAAAAATGCTCAGAGAAGCGTATGAGCGCTGCGTTGACAGCAAGGGCGAGCTTAAATTCAACTATATCGACGGGATCTTAAAGAAGTGGGAAGCGGCAGGTATCAAGAATCTTGACGATTTAAAGGCAAGCGAGTCAAAGCCGCAGAAGCCCGCGCCGAAGAAAAAGTCATCATATGACATCAAAGAGCTTGAAAAAATAGACACACTTGATTTTATAGACTGAGGTAGCATATGGGATTCAGCAGCACAATTTATAAAAACGCCGCCGATAAGCTGGCTCAAAGACGCCTTGCGGCACAAAAGCAGGCAGACCTGCGCCGCGAGGAGATATACAGCCGTTATCCGCGCGTAAAGGAGCTTGAACAGCAAATTGCGAACTGCGGCACCGAGGCGGCAAAAACCGTATTAAGGGGCGGAGACGTCGTTGCCGAAATGACAAAGCTAAAGGAAAAGAACCTTGCGCTTCAGGAGGAGCTGCGCACCCTGCTTATTGAGAGCGGCTGCGGCGAAAACGCCCTTGAACCGCAGTACTCCTGCCCAAGGTGCGGCGACACGGGCTATTACGAGCAAAACAACTGCACAATAATGTGCCCCTGCTTAAAGCGCGAGCTTGTTGCCTGCGCCTGTGAGGAGCTTAACCGCACCGCACCTCTTTCGCTGTGCACCTTTGACAGCTTCAGCGTTGACCGTTACAGCAGGGAAAAAGACGCCGAAACGGGAATAGTGCCTTACGCTCATATGGAAAAGATTTTTAAATACTGCAAAGGCTACGCCGCAAGCTTTACCCCTCAGTCAAAAAGCATTTTGATGAAGGGCGCCACCGGGCTCGGCAAAACCCACCTTTCGCTGGCTATCGCAAACGAGGTTATCCGCCGAGGCTACGGCGTTATTTATGTGTCGGCTCCTTCGCTGCTCGCAGAGCTTGAAAAGGAGTATTTCTCCCGCAACAGCTCGGGAAGCGGTACGGCGGAAATGCTTGCGGACTGCGACCTTCTGATAATTGACGATTTAGGCACCGAGTTCCGCACCCAGTTTTCGACCTCGCAGATCTACCAGATCTTCAATTCAAGGATCCTCCGCCACAAGCCGGTTATCATCAATACGAATTTATCTATGTCCGAGCTTGAAAAGGCTTATACCGACCGCTTTGTGTCGCGCATAAACGGAGCCGCTCAAAAGCTCGATTTTCTCGGCGATGACATCAGAATAAGAAGAAAGTAAAAGTTTTTTGAAATAACTATTGACAAATAATAAAAAATCGGGTATAATAATTGACGTTGCATACGAGATGTAACAAATTTTGAGGAATAGTGTAACGGTAGCACGACAGACTCTGACTCTGTTTGTTGGGGTT
>CAZVSQ010000145.1:3461-4506 GCA_964629925.1 uncultured Ruminococcus sp. | reverse complement strand
AATCAGTGGACAGACATCGACGGCAATATGCTTGATAACGCTTATTCCGACTATCTGTACTGCGACTTTGAGATCGCCTTTACCGACGGTGATGCTGCTATCTATAACAATCCCGACTATAAGGCGGGGCTTGTGTTCGAGATCTGCGGCAAATCCGACGGAAGCTTCGATCCCGAAACAACATACAATACAAACACCGATAACCTAAAGACTGCAATTAAGGATATTTTAAAAAGCAGTGAAACAGGCGGCAACGGAAAGTTTAATAACGGCACCGATGAAGCCCCCAAGAACCGCAGCATTCAGGTCAATCCGATCGAAACATCGAGCTTAACCAACCGCAGCCGCATTGAATACGCAAAGCCGTACCGCAATGTTTATAAAACGACCGCGAGCGGCAAAAAGTCTTACACTAACGGAGCATATATCTACAAGGTAAGCGCCTACCTTATCAAAGGCGATACCGTTATCCTGAGCAATTCCGTCAACGTCTGTCTGTATGACGTTGCAACAAAAGATTTTGCTTCAACGGATATGTGTGTTTATACTCCTTAACGTCCCGAAAAGGAGGGCGAGTTAATGAAAAAAGAATACTTCTCGCCTGAATTGGAGCTGATTCATTTGATTTTTTATAACGAAATGCTGACAGGCAGCGTTGAAAACGACAGAAGCTATATCGGCGGTAACGACGATAACGGCGAAGAAGTGGAATACGGCTGATGAAAGGATGAGATCATTGAAAAAACTGGCTGCATGCTTGATCGCATTGTTTATGATGTGCTCCTGCCTAAAAGTGCAGGCTGCCGGCAACTACATGGAGCTTGACGGTCTTGCCTTTACAATCGAAAACGGAGAAGCGGTGATCCACGCTTATAACGGCGACAGCAGCGCGGTGGTCATTCCCGAAAAGCTGCTGGGCGCGCCGGTTACAACAATAGACAGCAACGCGTTCAGCGGTCAAAGCGGGTTAAAATCTATCCGCTTTGACAAAGCCTCTCAATTGCGAACCATAGGCAGCGGCGCGTTCTTAGGCTGCACCGGGCTG
>CAZVSQ010000145.1:0-3393 GCA_964629925.1 uncultured Ruminococcus sp. | reverse complement strand
CTTACTATCCCCGACAGCGTAACCGGGGTGGGATTCGGAGCCTTTCAGGGCTGCGCCAAGCTTAGGGTATTATCCATCGGCAACGGACTGACTGAGATCTCCTCCCAAGCCTTTTACGGCTGCGGCGAGCTTACGGATGTTGTGATCCCCGACAGCGTTGAAAACATAGGCGCTTATGCCTTTGGAGGCTGCGGCAAGCTGAAATATGTTCTTATGCCGAACGGCACGACGCAAATTCAGGCTTCCGCATTTAAAGGCTCGTCGCAGGTAACTGTCAAATGTTATAGCGATTCTTACGCGCAGGCATTTGCGGAGGAACAGTCGCTTCCCTATGTATTGCTCGACAAACCGGTTTTGGGCGATGTCGACATCAACGGCTTGATAAACATAAGCGATGTAACAGCTATTCAGCTTTATCTTGCCGAATCTGATCAGCTGAGCGATGTTCAGCTGATCGCGGCCGACGTAAATCAGGACGGGATCATAGACATTGCCGACGCTACTCACCTGCAATTATTTTTAGCGGAATATTTAGTATTATCAAAGACATCATAAAAACACGGGGCAGATACGTCAGAGTATCTGTCCCGCTTTGATTTATGCTTTTATTTTTTTCTGTATCTGATCGTATGGTTGCGTATGTCATCGCTATCGGAAAATACCAGCGTATCGTCATAGTTGCTATGCCTTTTTTTATCCGAGTGAGATTTGTCGCTTTTCGGAGAGGTCATCATAAAGTCATCGTCGGCATGCGCCATGTGACGCATTTTATTTTTGTCCGAATGAGATTTTCCGCTTTTCGGAGCGGAAACCATAACATCATCATCGGAGTGCGCCATGTGGCGCATTTTGTTTTTATCCGAATGAGATTTGCTGCTCTGCGGAGCGGTCATCATAAAGTCGTCGTCGGCGTGCGCGATGTGGCGCATTTTTTCTTTATCGTAATGCGATCTGTCGGTTTGCGGAGAGGTCACCATGATATCGGCGTCACCCTGCTCCTTGTTGATGTATTGCTCCTCGGCGGATATTCCGGTCGCGGACGGTATCATAAAGCCGACCGCCGTGCCGACAAAGCCCATGCAATATGCAATACGGCTGAGTAATTTGAGCCCTAAGCCATGCTCTATGTTAACACGGAATTTCAGCATCAAAACGCATTCCATCAGCAGGCATGAAACAAACAGCACTATTACAACGGACATTAAACAAACGCTGATTTTCCGATTATTCCTTATTTTCTTTTTAATTCTGATTGCCAGGTAATAAAACAGCAAAATCAATGTGCCGAGCTGTGCAAAAACATATATAGCACAGTTCAGAACAGACGGCGTATTTTTCAAATTAAGGCTGCCGAAAATTGCGGGAACGTTGATAAGCTTCATCAAAAAGAGCTCCAACAACCCGGCGATCAGCAGCACCATACGCAGGACTCTGAACACGCGCCGGTGAATAAGAGCCATATACGACGCGAGGGTAATGAACAGGAAAACAACGATTCCCATGATTCTACCGCTGCGCTGAGTGTCGGTGAGCGTCAAAATATATACTTCATACAACACAAAGAGCGTAAACGACAGCGCGGTTATCACTCTTATGATTATTTTTTTCACCTTTTGATTGTTTTCTTTCACGATTCTTCCTTCTCTTTGCGGCGTTTTTGCAAAACGCCCTTTATTCATCGACAGCGCCTATTTCTCTTAGGCGCCTTATCGCTTCGTTTACGTCTGCTTTGATTTCCTCTCTGTCGCCGTCAAATCGCTCGCAGAGGGTGTTTACGATCTCTTCCTCGGTCGTATCGGCGGCAAGGCACTCGGCGATAGCGGCAAGGGTTTTGTTGCCCTGCACCAAGCCGTGAAAGTCTGCGTCGCCGACGGGAACAATGACCGCCTGACCGTCAAGTTCATGGGGGACAAAATGCTTATTTAATCTCATAATAATTTCCTTAAAATCAGCCGCCGTTTTAAGCACAGCACTCAAAACGGCGGCTTTTTTTGCGTTTAACGCGTTTGCTTTTTTGGCAACCGTTATTAAGCGGCAAATTTATAGGGAGTAATTATCTTTTCCTGTAAAAAGCCGCTTAAAAGGTTTACCGGCGGGATTAGAATTCGTCCATTGGGAGACCTATTGGTGATGCAATTGGACCGATCAGCTCGTTATCACCGCCTGTAAGCTCTGATGTTGTAATAACATCCTCGATGTCAAACCGGGTAACGTCCATCTTAAGACGCTCATAGGATTCTTTTCTCATGTTTTTGTTGTTTCCTTTCTATTAGTTATCAGCTAAAATAAGCTTTTGCTGCCTGATTGTACAGATAGAGGGCTTTTGCAAGATTCTTCTGATCATCGGTCATATTGCTTCCTACAACTGCTTTTGCATAATCAAGAGCTGAATAGTAGAATTTTGTGCTGCCTACGTTAAACTCTTGGTAATTATCAAGCTCAGCCGGTGCAATATCTACTTTATCAACATAGTAATAGCTGCCCTTGTTGCCATTAAACTGTGCGGGATCGAAGCTCTCATTTTTCTTTGTGAAGTAAAGTCTGAGAGTGTTACTCTCCAGGTAAATCACGCTGGGCGCGTAATACGTTGCGCCGAACTCAGCGGCAACAGCTTGTGAAAGAAGGGGAGTTCTGCCTTCATTATCTCTGTTGTTATCGATTGCAGCCTGAATATCGTTTGTCGTTACCTCAGCCATAGTGTAACCGTCTGCAACAATATTTGTGTCGGGTGAATCCGGTACAGTCTTCATCTGATTTTTAAATACTGTATAAGCCTTTGCGCCGTAGTTTAACAGCTCCTGAATCAAAGTCTTCTTTGCACCGGTTGCAGTCTTGAGAGCTTCATCAGCATACATCTGAACGCTGTACTCGTCAGTACCTGCCAATACGCCGTCAAGGTAAACCTCAGCGGTGATTTTATGCGCCATGTAAGCTGCGGGTACATTGCAGATAGCAATATACATTCCTTCACCGTAAGCGGGAGCTTTTGCAAGCTGATATTCGGATGTGTAATGACCGTTGTCAAAGCTGAATTTAGCAACTGCTTTATAAAAGTTGGTAATACCTACCGCGGAAGGATCAATAATGAATCTTAAGCCGATATCTGCTCTTAAATCGAGTCTGTGATCAGCAAACAGACTCTTTGCAGCCAGATAGCTTGTGCCGTCGCCGTTGCTTACCCACTTAAAGCCAGTGGGAGCATCCTGTTCGAAGGTATCAGCCTTGGTAACTTTATTATCTTCACCAATCAAGCCCTTAGCAGTCGGGTCAACAACGATGTTGCCGTTCATGGTGCCGCTCTCCAGTGTCAGGGAGAAGCCATTAGCTGCGCTGTTGTTGGAAGCAGAAATCTCAACGTCGCCGTTGATCTTGCTGTCGCCGGTAACGGTTACG
>CAZVSQ010000144.1:0-4512 GCA_964629925.1 uncultured Ruminococcus sp. | reverse complement strand
TTTCAAATCCCGCCGCTCTCGACGGACTGCTCGATTACGCTCTTAAAAACGGCGTTCCGTGCGTTATCTGCACCACGGGCTACTCTCAGGAGCAGATCATGAAGATAAAGGCAGCCTCCGAAAAGATAGCAATATTCTTCTCGGGAAATATGTCGCTCGGGATCAACCTGCTTATCGAGCTTTCAAAGCAGGCGGCAAGGGTGCTGGGGAACAGCTTTGACATCGAAATCGTCGAAAAGCACCACAACCTCAAGGTAGACGCTCCGAGCGGAACCGCCCTGATGATAGCCGACGGAATATCCGGAACGCTGAGCGAGGAGCCCCAGTATGTTTACGACAGACACGCCTACCGCAAAAGGCGCTCAAAGAACGAGATCGGTATCCACTCGGTAAGAGGCGGAACTATTGTAGGCGAGCACGAGGTGATCTTCGCCGGCCACGACGAGGTAGTAACCATATCGCACCAGGCGCAGTCCAAGGAGGTTTTCGCCGCAGGCTCGGTAAACGCCGCGGTTTTCCTTGCGGACAAGCAGCCGGGAATGTACGATATGAGCGACCTGCTCACAGATAAATTCCAATAAAGAATTAAAAAGGGCGTGCTTCGGCACGCCTTTTTTATTTATCAACTAACCTTCGTCCGTTTTTTCTCATAGTATATAGCGTAGGAATATACTGATTTAATGAGGTGAAAAAATGGAGAACATCATTACCTTTGCGTCCATGACAAACGCCATGAAGGCAAGGGAGCTGCTTCGCGGCCATAAGATCCCGACGCGCCTTATCCGCACGCCCGCGCACCTGCGAAAGGGCTCGTGCGGCTACAGCCTTGTGGTTCCAAACCGCTTTACACGCGCCGTGGAGCTGCTGCAAGTGAAAGGAATACCATATAAAGGCGTATTTGCCGATGGTGCCGATTGATTTACTTTGACAACGGGGCTACTACCTTTCCCAAGCCGCAGAGCGTTGTTCGGGCGGTCGGCAGCGCCATGCAAAATTATGGAGCCAATCCCGGGCGAAGCGGTCACAAAATGTCGCTTAAGGCTTCCGAGATCATATTTAACTGCCGTGAAAACGCCGCCGCCCTGTTCGGAGTTGAAAGCCCCGAAAGAATAATATTTACCGACAACTGCACTACCGCTCTCAATACCGTGATAAAAGGTCTGCTCAAAAGCGGCGACCACGCGGTCATTTCGTCGCTGGAGCACAACGCCGTTGCCCGTCCGCTTGAATACCTTAAGCGTCGCGGAGTGAGCTTTTCGGTTGCAGAGGTGTTTGAAGACGATGACGAGGCGACGATCGAGAGCTTCCGCAAGGCTATAAGAAGCAATACAAAGCTTGTTATATGCACCGCCGCTTCAAATGTGTTCGGAATCCGTCCTCCTGTTGAGCGCATCGCCGCGCTGTGCAGGATATACAACATCCTGTTTTGTGTCGACGCGGCTCAGTCGGCAGGAGTTGTTCCGATAAATATGAGCGAGAGCGGAATAGACTTTCTGTGCGCTCCGGGGCATAAGGGGCTTTACGGACCAATGGGAACGGGTATTCTTGCAATCAATTCCGATATTTTGCCCGACAGCCTCACTCAGGGCGGCACGGGCAGCATGTCATCAAGCCTTGAACAGCCCGAAACGCTTCCCGATAAATACGAGAGCGGAACTCCGAATCTTCCGGGTATCGCCGGACTGAACGCGGGCTTAAAATTCGTCATGGAGAGGGGAGAGAGCAATATCCTGCGCGCGGAAACCGCGAAAGCCCAAAGACTGTACGACGGCCTTGCGTCAATGCGCGATGTGGTTTTGTACACGGCGCGCCCGCAGATCACGACCCATGTGCCCGTTATCTCCTTCAATGTGCGCGGACACGACAGTGAGCAGATCGCCGCGCTGCTCAACGACCGCTTCAATATTGCCGTAAGGGCAGGGCTGCACTGTGCTCCTCTTGCGCACAAAGCATTCGGAACAGAGGGGCTGGGAACGGTGCGCGCGGTCATTTCCGTCTTTACAAAACCCGCTCAAATCGATTATTTTTATCTTTCTTTAAAGAAAATTATAAATCTTCTTCCCAAAAAGGTTGCAATTGAGTAATAAAGTGTGTTAAAATAAAAACTAAGAATGGCAACATCGGGAAAGGAGGATGAATGTGGAATTTTTTGACAACCTGTGGTCAGTTATCAAAACTATCCAGTTTCGAGATGTTATTGATATTCTCGCCATTTCGCTGATCGTGTTCGGCTTGTTCAAGCTGATACGCGAAACAAGAGCAGTGCAGCTTTTAAAAGGTCTTCTGCTCTTGCTTGTCGTTTACATTTTATCCTCCATATTTAATCTGGTGATGCTGTCTACGCTGCTTAGGGCTTTTTTCGAGGCGTCGGTAGTGATCATCGTCGTCATTTTCCAGCCCGAGATCCGTAAAGCGCTGGAGCAGGTGGGCAGAACAAAAAAATGGCGCAGGTATATCAAGATTTTCTCAAAGTACGGCAGGAGCGACGACTGGGAAAAGGCGGTCAGAAAGTCAATCGTCGACGCCGCCGACACCTCTATCCTGTTCTCACGTTCGCGCACCGGTGCGCTTTTGGTGTTTGAGCGCGAAACAATGCTGTCGGATATTGCGTCAACGGGTACGGTGATCGACGCCGAAACATCGGTAGCGCTTTTTGGCAACATCTTCTTCAACAAGGCTCCGCTGCATGACGGAGCAAGCATTATCCGCGACGGAAAGCTGTTTGCCGCAGGTTGCATTTTGCCGCTGACAGCCAATAAAAATGTCGATATTAATCTGGGTACCCGTCACCGCGCCGCGCTGGGTATCTCGGAGCAAAGCGACGCTGTGGTGCTTGTTGTCAGCGAGGAAACAGGCGTTATCTCCATTGCCGTTGAAGGGCAGCTTGAACGCGATTTTACCCGCGATAAGCTTATCAAAAGGCTTAACGAGCTGCTTCTTGACGAGTTTGAGGAGGAGGAAAGCAAATACCGCAGGCTCAGAAAAGGGAGGAAGAAGCAATGAAAAAACAATCCCTTTTCGGACGCTGGATGCAAAACAACTATATCCTGTTTATATTCGCCGTGCTTATCTCGCTCGTGATCTGGATATATATGAGCTTTAACTCCTCGGACGTCGACACTACCTTTACAATAAGCGACGTTCCCATACAGACCGAGCTTTCCGATGAATCGCGTGACTTGGGACTGCAGGTTTTTACAGCTGATGATCCGAAGGCTACGGTAACGGTTTCGGGCAACCGCACGGTGCTCGGGCTTTTAAACGAGGACGATATAACGGTCACCGCTACGGCAGGCTCCATCAACTCGGTCGGCAACTACACTCTGCCGGTTTCGGCGGCAAAACGCACATCGAGAAGCAATTTTGAAATAAAAAGCTATTCTCCGTCGACTCTGAGCGTAACCATTGATTACTTTAAGGAGAGCGAGTTTCAAATTCAGGACGGCGTTGTGTTTTATCTTGAAAAGGGCTATTACGGCTCAACCTCAATGTCGCACAGCACGGTTAAGATCTCAGGTCCTCAAACCGATATCCTTAAAATCAAAAAAGTAGTCGCAAAGGCAAGCATTTCAAACAAGCTGAGCAAATCCACCGAGGTCGACGCCGATCTGGTGCTGCTCGATGAAAACAACAACGAGATATCCAAAAAAATGTTGGATATGAGCACCGAGTCCGTAAAGGCAACGGTAACTGTCCTCCCCGAAAAGACGGTCAAGGTCGAGCCGACGTATGTCAATAAGCCCGAGGGACTGACGATCACCGACGATATGATCACGATCACTCCTTCCAATCTGCTTATTGCAGGTCCTGCCGATACGCTTGAAAAGATGGAAAGCGTTCAGCTTGAGCCTATAGATTTTTCGAGCATACGCAACGAAAAGGTTGACTTTGACAATCTCGGCATAAAGATCCCCGAAAACTGCAAGAGTATAAACAATTATACTACCGCCAAGGTTTCGCTCGATTTAAGCGGCCTTTCGTCAAAGAGCTTCACGGTCGATAAGTTTAAGGTCGAAGGCCTTTCCGACGATTACACTTCAACCGTCACCTCAAAAAGCATAGACGTTACCGTAATAGGCTCCAAAAGCGACCTCGACAAGCTTTCGGCGTCGCAGATCACCGCGGTTATCGATACCTCGGACTCCTCGGGAAAAACAGGTTCGGTCGAAATGCCGGTGACCTTCCGCTTTAGCGGCACAACAAGCTGCTGGGCTTACGGAAAATATCAGGCAAATATCACAATCACAAAGAAATAATGCAATGACCGTGCGGAGCTTTGTATGCCTGCACGGTTATTTTGTATTTTTTGAAATTTTTTCAAAAAAAGGTATTGACAAATCGACACATCTGTAATATAATAGCAAAAGCGCACTGAGAAAAACGGCAAACAATAATGACGTAAAATCTCATTGAAACTGCGCAAAGGACCTTGAAAATTAAACAACGAAAAGAAAGAGACCCGTAATGACTTTGAGTTGAGAAAAACTCAAGAAATTACAGTGAGTACACACT
>CAZVSQ010000143.1:0-4537 GCA_964629925.1 uncultured Ruminococcus sp. | reverse complement strand
CGGCATTTGATTTTGCCACCTCAAGCGCCGCCTCGTCAATATCATAGCCATCCGCGTGAAAAGCGCAGTCGCGGTTTATACATTCTCTAGCACGCTCGCGCTCCTGCTCAAATACCCCGTCGGGAACGCAGCTCCAGCGCTCTGCGGCAAAGCTTCGGTTTAGCCCGGGTGCTATCCTGAGCGCTTTCATAGCGGCTTCTATCAGGATAGTTCCGCTGCCGCACATCGGATCAACAACAAAATGCGAGGGACGCACGCCCGCGAGCTCTGCCATTGCGGCGGCGAGAGTTTCTTTTATGGGAGCCTCATTAGACTGCGCGCGGTAGCCCCTCTTGTGAAGGCCGCTTCCCGAGGTATCGAGCAAAATGCTCACCCTGTCGTTCATAATAAGGAACTGCACCTGACGCGGAGCGCCCGTTTCCTCAAACCATGACAGCATGTACCGCTGTGAAAGGCTCTGTACGATCGCCTTTTTTATGATCTTCTGGCAGTCGGGCACACTCATAAGCTTTGAGTTGAGGCAGCTTCCCTTAACCGGAAAGGCGTCGCTCATTCCGATATAATCCGCCCAGCGGATAGCCTTCACGCGCTCAAAAAGCTCGTTGAAGGTCGCGGCTCTGAACTCGGCAAGCAAAACCTGAATACGCTCGGCGTATCTTGAATTGATATTCGCCCTTGCCATTGATGAAAAATCGCCGTCGAAAAGCACTCTGCCGTTTTCGGCGCGAACGTTTTCAAGGCCGAGAAAGCGGAACTCGTTGGCGCAAATGCCCTCAAGTCCGAAAATACATGGGGCGCAAAATGTCATTTTCATTGTGAATCTCCCATAAATAAAGGAGCCGGCTCAACCGCGTATCGGGACTGAGCCAACCCCCATTTAGTTTTTGTTATTCAAATATCGGTCATATAATCAATCGGCGGCAGGCTCCAGCAAGCCGTAATCGCCGTTTTCGCGCTTATAGACAACGTTGACTTCATCGGTTTCGGCGTTGATAAACATGAAGAAGTCGTGGCTTATCATGTTCATCTCAAGGATAGCCTCCTCAACGCTGATGGGTTTGATGAGCACCTGCTTTTTGCGTACTACCTTGTAGTCGTCCTCGGGCTCCGCAGCCTCCTGAGCGGGAAGCTCGGCTGTAAGAGCCTCAAGCGAACCGCCCGTTTTAATGCGCTTTTCAAGGCGCGTTTTATTTTTGCGGATCTGACGCATAAGAATGTCGATCACTCTGTCAAGCGCGTCGTTCATCTCGGGCATTGTGCTCTCGGCGCGATAGACCATTCTGTTGTCCCGTATAGTGATTTCAACCGTCTGGCGGTTTTTCTCAAGGGTGACAACAACGTTTGCGATTGCGTCCTCGGAAAAAATCTTTTTGAATTTGGCGAGCTTTTTCTCTACCCTATCCTTAAAGTTATCTCTGAGGTTTACTTTACGTGCTGTGTAGGTGATTTTCATAAATTGATGCCTCCCTGCGACTCGGTCGCTTTTACGCGCATCAAAAACGGCTTTTGTTTGCGTTTTCTGCGCAAAAAGCAACGTTTGGATTTATAATTTGCGGCAATGCCGCTTTTTGTTTCATTATAGCTTATCGTCTGCCGTTGCCGTTGCCGCGCCTGCTGTAGCCCCGGCTCTCGCCTCTTTTTAAATCGGACATTTTATCCTCGCTTGTCTGCTTAAAGCGCGACATCATATCCTCAAAGGTGGAGGGCGAAGCCTTGCGCGAGCTTTGCCACTCATAGTCGCCCGGTGATGTTACGGGCGGCGCGGGCTTGTAGGGCTGACGGTTATTTGTGCGCTGCTGCTTCTGCGGCTTTTTCTGCTGATCCTTGGGCAAAGCCTGCTTCATAGACAGGCTGATTTTGCCGTCGTTGACAGAAAGCACCTTTACCTTGACAGTCTGCCCAACCTTTACATAATCGCCTATCTCCGTGATGAAGGTGGGAGCCACCTCGGAAATATGTACCATTCCTGTTTTTGAATCCGGCAGGTCAACAAACGCGCCGAATTTCGTGATTCCGGAAACCTTGCCTTCTAAAATAATTCCGACCTCAATTGCCATAAAAAATACGTACCCCTCGTTGCTTTCGCATTTTGTCCTTTGCCGTTAATCGCCGGCGACGTTGATGAATATCCGCTCTCCGTCGCTGACATAGCCAAGATCCTCCTTGGCCTTTTTCTCCATATATTCCGAAAGCTCCGCGCCCTTGAAGTTGCGTACCCTTTCTAGATAATTGGATTCTATTTCAACAACATTGATATGCTGCTGTATTTCACTAAGCTCCGCCCTTTTTTCGGCGATCCTTACATTTTGATTTATGATAGTAATAACGGCGTAGAACACAAACCCGATTACCGCAAGATAAAGCAGAATATAACGCAGCTTATGCTTTTTCTTCGGCTTTTCAACGACCTTGGGGCCGTCCTGACCGGAAGAGGCGTCAGCGGACGCCGCCGGCTTTTTTGTTCTTGGCTTTCTCAACTTCATATTTCTTCCTTTTTCGGTTTTTAATACAGCTGAACCGCTCTTTTATATTTATTATATTATACAATAAATGACCGACAATTTTCAATAGGTATTTAGCAAATATTTTCAGTTTTAATAAAAAAATTTTTAAAATTCTTTTTACAAATCGAATTATAGGACTGTATATCCGGTATAAAAAGCGTCCCACAGTCAGTCTGTACAGCAAAAAGCCCGCAAGACTGCCCGCGATAACGTGAAATCTTACAAAGCCCATAAGGTAAGCCAGCGAGAAAAAGAACACCGACATAGCCCATATAAGCATGAATATGATATCGAGTATCACAACCGCGGTTTTTCCTAGCGAAAAAGCGTACCGCAAAAATTTAAGCGCTCCGTAAAAAACAGCCAAAAACAGCCCCAGTACAAACGAATAACCGAAGGCGACGGTTTGCTGGGCAAACGTAAGCTCCAAATCATCACCTACCGAAACAGCTTTGATAAGCGCGAGCGCGAATTATCGGTTCCTATATACTGCAATGAATAAACGGTTCCGCTTACGGTCACGTCGCCCGTTTCAAGATTAAGCTTATCGACATGCAGTCCGCTGCCCTTTACGATAAGCGTTCCCGCGGTCGTTTTCACGGACACGGTTTCCTCGTTAAAGCCGTTGACCTCCACGGCGCCCGTCAAAACAAGCTTGCGGCGGTTGTCCAGCATAAGTGTATGGTTTTTTCCAATAGGCGTTTCGCTCATAATATGACCTCCGATAAATTATATCATAATATACGCGGATGTTTTAATATTTATGAGCGGGGCTATTATATTACACTGCCTCGTAAAGGCTTGCGGCGTCCTCCTTGCGGACGGTTTCCTTAACCTCGGTAACTTTTACCTTTACGGTGCGCGCGCCGAGAGTTATAGCTATAATATCGCCGGGCTTTACGTCGTAAGAGGCCCGCGCGGGCTTGTCGTTTACCATTACCTTGCCCGCGTCGCACGCCTCGTTAGCAACGGTTCTGCGCTTGATAAGGCGCGACACCTTTAAGTATTTATCTAATCTCATACTATCCTCCTAAAAAGCAAAAGAGCCGATCTTCTCGGCTCTCTTATCGTATCAATGATTACTGATTAACGATATCCTTGAATGCTTTGCCTGCCTTGAAAGCGGGAACCTTTGAAGCGGGAATATCGATAGAGTTGCCTGTTCTGGGGTCAACGCCTGTTCTTGCGTTTCTCTGACGCTGCTCAAATGTGCCGAAGCCTGTGAGCTGAACCTTGTCGCCCTCGGCAACTGCCTTGATGATTGTATCGAGAGTAGCTGCAAGAGCCTTCTCTGCGTCCTTCTTGGACAGACCTGTGTTTTCCTTAATTGCCTCGATTAATTCTGTCTTTTTCATCTTAATAAACCTCCATATTGTTTTGCTTTTGTTTTATCTTAACTTCTTCCCAAAGGGAATCAAGTTGTGACAGCTCCGCGCTTTTCATGTCGATACCGCGCTCTAAAGCGAGCTGCTCGACCATTGAAAAACGTCTGATGTATTTGTCGCAGGCTTTATACAGCGCCTGTTCGCTGTTGATATCGAGATAACGCGAAACGTTGACTACCGAGAACAGCAAGTCGCCCAGCTCCTCGCACCGGTTATCGTCGGTTCCGTGCTCAATAGCGACCTTAAGCTCGTTGTATTCCTCAAAGAGCTTATTCATTGCGCCGTCAACGGTCTCCCACTCAAAGCCGACTTTTGACGACTTGCGCTGAATCTTCTCGCTGCGCATAAGCGCAGGCAGCGCGCGGGATACGCTGAGCATTGCCTCGGTCTGGGTCTTTTGAGATTTTGTTTCCATCTTGACCGCGTCCCAGTTTTGAAGGGCTTCGTTTTCGTCGCCCGCGGTTTTATCGCCGAACACATGGGGATGACGGATAATAAGCTTTTTACAGATCCCGTCGCAGACGTCGTGGATGTCAAAGCCGCCGCTCTCCCTTTCCATCTCGGCATGAAGCGCGACCTGGAGAAGAACATCGCCAAGCTCTTCCTTTAAAAGCTCGGTGTCGCTGTTGTCGATTGCCTCAACAGCCT
>CAZVSQ010000142.1:0-4623 GCA_964629925.1 uncultured Ruminococcus sp. | reverse complement strand
TCGGACACTCTGACATCAATGTGACGCTGAACACCTACTGTTCTGTATTTGAGAAATACTCCAACGAGCACCTCAACGTAGCTGATGAATATTTGAAGGCAAACGACCTTCAAATCACATAAAACGGCAAAACTGCTGTCAAAATTGCAGTCAGACCGCGAAAGTGTACTGTTTAAGCCACTTTTCGCGGTCACTCGCACCAGTTTGTCGAAAACTGTCGATTAACGTCGGCGGTTTTCTTTTTTTGTAATCATAATTGACTTGTGGCTAATTTTAGTATATAATATAGTCACAGAAATAAATGAGGTGATGTTATGCAGATAGTTCCAATGAGAGATTTGAAGGATACCGTGAAAATTGAAGCTTTATGCAGTGCGGAAAACGGTCCGGTTTTTGTAACCAAAAACGGATACGGCAGATTAGTGGTCATGGACATCGAATTTTTTGAAAAGACGATGAACAAGCTCTATGAGGCGACCGCTCTTGCTAAAGGCATTGAGGATGAAAATAACGGGAATACGCGCTCCGGTGAAGACGTTATTCAGGAAATGAGATTAAAGTATGGTTTGTAATTATCGCTTTACCGAAAAAGCCTCAATTGATCTGGATGAGATACTTCATTATATTTCAATAGAGCTTGACAATTCGTTTGCCGCTTCCGCGTTTATGACAAAGCTTGAAAAGATAATTGATGAAATCACAACATTTCCCAAATGCGGATCATTGGTTGACAACGAGTTTATACCGGTCAAGGATATAAGGAAGGTTCCGATATCCAATTATATGCTCTATTATAGATATGAGGAATCGGAAAAATGTGTTGTTATCCTGAGAATAATTTATGGGAAGCGTGACCCGCAGCAGACAGCAAAGGGAATTATTCCGAATATAAGCTAAATGAAACTATAATACGCAAGTTCATATCTATCCGGCTTTTTGCGAAAAAATCTTTTTTCTTTGCTTTATCTGCCAAGAGAACTTTCGCTTACGCTCAGGATGACACGAATAAAGGCCGGCTCAAACCCCAAAAACGGAGTTATGAGCCAGCCCCTTTTTAATCTAGAACCTGACCGTGAAGGTCGTTCCGTTTTCATTATTGCTTTCCACAAGGATTTTGCCGTTCATGCCTTCGGTTATGCGGCGGGCTATCGACAGCCCCAAGCCGTAGCCCTTGGTGGTGCGGCTTTTTTCGGCTCTGTAAAAGCGGTCGAAGATGTGCTCGATATCCTCTTTGGGAATAGGCGTGCCCTTGTTGTTTACCGAGAATTCTACTTTATCGCCGTGCTTTTGTAAGCGGATCGTAACGGTCGTGCCCGGGTCGGCGTATTTTACAGCGTTGTCAACAAGAATGTGCGCCAGCTGATTGAGCTGTGTAGCGTCGCCCTCAAGGGTTATTCCGCTCTCGATTTGGGCGTCTGTCATGATTTCTTTCTCAAACGCCACGGGTTCAAAGTTCAGCGCGCAGGCTTCGGCTATCTCGCTGAAATCTACCGTGCTCAGCTGCACTTTTGTTTCGCCCGCGTCTGATTTTGCGAGGAACAGCATGTTGTCTATCAGCTTCTTCATGTGATTTGCTTCTTCCTCGGTGCTCTCAAGCCACTGACGCTCGTCGGCTACCGTGGAATCCCTGTGCGACATCATTATGTTGTTGTTGGCTAAAATCACCGTGAGCGGCGTTTTGAGCTCGTGCGAGGCGTCGGCTACAAACTGCTTCTGCTGCTCCCAGGCTCTCTTGACGGGGTTAACGGCAAGCCCCGAAAGCCATAGGCTAATCAGGAATATCACTGCCATCGCTCCCGTCAGCATAAGTGCGCTTATGATAACGGAGGTGCGCAGGCTTACCGAAATATAGCTGTTGTCGGCAAAGATGATCTTGCTGTGCGCCATATCCGACTTTTTAAGATACATCAGCCCCTCGTCATTGATCTGACCGAAGATTCTGCTGCTGTCGAGGGCGGATTTTACGCACTTTTCAAGCGTTTCACTGTCGATTGAAAGGTCGTTTTCGGTTGTGTTGACTATCTTTCCGCTTTCGTCAATTTCCACGATAACATATGATGAGATCTGTATGGGCGTGTTGTCAAATTTGCGCCTGTCATCGGGCTTAAAGCTGTCGGCTTCGGGCATTGCCGAATCGGGCGTAAGCGCATTGAGCTGTTCGGGCGGCGTATCCGAAAAATCCCTGCCGTTCTTGTCAAACACCTGGTTCATGCCGCGCTCCATCATGTTTACGGAGTTTGAGTAGTTGTTGACGTTAACTATAACTATGATAGTAAGGATTACCGCGCCGATAAGCAGCATGTTTATCAGCACAATGCGGCGTCTCAGTTTTTTAATCATTTTTCCGCTCCAGTCTGTAGCCCATCTTTTTAATAGCCTTTATCTCGGTCGATGACTGGATAAAGCTCAGCTTGCGGCGCAGGAAGGAAATATAAGCCTCAACGTTGTTTGAGCCCGCGTCTGAGTCGTAGCCCCATACCTTTGTGATTATGTCCTCTTTTGAGATGATAGTTTCGCGGTTGGCGAGCAGCAGCTTAAGGATCTCGGATTCCTTAAAATTCAGGTGAACGCTCTTGGTGCCCTTGCTCAGCTCGCAGGTGGAGGCGTTGAAGTTGAAGTCGCCGAAGTTGGTTTCGTCGAGCATTACCTCGCCTCTGCGGCGGGTGAGGGCTTTTATTCTGGCTAAAAGCTCTTCGGGAGCAAAGGGCTTTGTCATGTAGTCGTCGGCTCCGCTGTTGAGACCGCTGACCTTATCCGGAACGGTGTCCTTGGCGGTGAGCATAAGTATTGGCGTGTCGATCTTGTTCTTCCTTAGCTCGTAGGCTATCTCAAAGCCGTCGCGGTACGGAAGCATTATGTCGAGAATTATAACGTCGTAAATGCCGCTGAGCGCGTAGTCAAGCCCGTCGTTGCCGTCGTGAACCATGTCTACCATATACTTCTGCTCGGTTAAAATCTGCTTTAAGGCGCGTGCCAGTCGCTTTTCGTCCTCTACGATCAATACCTGCATAAAATGACCTCCCTTGTATAATACAATTATATCATTTATTACTGTACACGGCAAGGCTTAAATAAAGCTGAAAAATATTTTTTGAATAATTTTTGATTTCTTAAAAAATTTAAGGCTTTTTTAAGGTTGACAAATTATAATTCAGTCAAACAAACGGAAAGGGGACTTCACAATGGCAATTCAGACCGTTTTTGAAAGGACAGAAAAGAAATATATAATCACCCTCACTCAGCGCAAGGCGCTGCTCGGGATGATCGAAGAATACATCAAGCCCGATGAATACGGCGAGAGCACCGTCTGCTCGCTCTATTTTGATACCGATGACTACCGGCTTATCAGGCGCTCAATGGAAAAGCCCGCTTATAAAGAAAAGCTCAGGCTCAGAAGCTACTCTACTCCCAAGGCGGGAAGCAAGGTTTTCCTGGAGCTTAAAAAGAAATACAACGGCGTTGTTTACAAGCGCAGACAGACGCTTGAATACACCAAGGCTATGGACTACATCAAAAGCGGCGTAAAGCCCAACGACTCGCAGATAATGCGCGAGATCGACTGGTCGATGAAATACTACAAGACCATAGCACCCAGAATGTTCATCGCCTACGACCGCACGGCTTTCTACAGCAAAACCGACCGTGAGCTGAGGATCACCTTTGACCGCAACGTGAGGTTCCGCACCGACAACCTCGACCTTTCAAAGGGGCATTACGGCGAAAGGATACTCGACGCGGGGCTGTGCATTATGGAGATAAAGGCTCTGCAGGCAATGCCGCTCTGGCTTACCGACGCGCTGAGCGCGCTTAAGGTGTTCCCGGGCACGTTCTCAAAATACGGAACGGCTTATCAGCTTACATCACAAAGAAAAAACAACTACAAGGGAGGGCAAAACTGTGCTTGATATGAACAATATTTTTGAACCTATTTATTCTACGACATCCGAAATAACCACCTCGACATATCTTGTGTGTTCGCTTGTATCATTGGCGCTCGGCGCTGTTATAGCGTGGGCGTCCGGCTTCAAAAACAAGCAGAGCAAGGGCTTTTCGCTCTCGATAATGCTCATCCCCGTAATAGTCCAGATGGTAATAATGCTTGTCAGCGACAACGTCGGCGCGGGCATTGCGGTAATGGGAACCTTCTCGCTTGTGCGCTTCCGCAGCGCTCCCGGCTCGGCAAGAGAAATAGTCAGCATTTTCCTTGCTATGGCGGCAGGCATGGCTACCGCAAAGGGCTACCTCGGAGTAGGCGTTGTGTTTGTGGCTGTAATCTCGCTTATTCTGGTGCTGTCAAACTTTGTCAAAATCAAGGAAAGCGACGATTTGCAGCGCGACCTTAAAATCACTATTCCCGAGGATTTGAATTACGCTCACGAGTTTGACGATTTGTTCGGAAAGTACACAAAGCAGGCTAAGCTTGTCAACGTAAAGACCACCAACATGGGCAGCCTCTATAAGCTGAGCTACCGCGTTGAGCTGAAAAGCGAGGACGGCGTTCAGGCGTTCATCGACGAGCTGAGGTGCCGCAACGGCAACCTCGAAATAGCGGTAATGATCCCCCCGATAGAGGACAGGGTACTTTGATCGGCGGTTAGGGCGGAGTTTGAAGTTAGATAACTA
>CAZVSQ010000141.1:0-4706 GCA_964629925.1 uncultured Ruminococcus sp. | reverse complement strand
TTTGTTAATTGCAAACGTCTGATTCGCGGCTTGCCCCGTCGTGGCAACGACCGTCACGCTTGGGTACTTTTTGAAAGACTTCCGTCACCTTTCCCCTTTGCCACAGCATGGGCGTTATTCTAATCGAATAGCCGCAGCCGTTGTCCATTGCCCATTCAAAGGGCTTTGCCTGAGGCAGGCCGTACACTGAAAGCAGCGTCATTATTACGCCGCCGTGGGTGACTATCGCGCTTTCGGTGTTGCCCGTTTTCATAAGCCCCTCGGCTATGCTCTCAAACATAAGGCAGACGCGCCGTACAAAGTCGGCGTTGCTCTCGCCTCTCGGGGGCTTTACGCTGTTGTCGCCCGCGAGCCACTTCTGAAAGTCCTTGTCGTCTTTCAGCTCGTCGGCGGTCTTGCCCTCCCATTCGCCGAAATTGCACTCGCTCAGATTTGCTATCACAAGCGGATTAATATTCGGAAAAAGAATTTTACATGTCTCTGTACAGCGCTTGAGCGGACTTGTAAACACCACCTTGACGTCGGGGTACTCAAAGTCGTGCATTTGCTTTTTAAGCGCGAGCTTGCCCTTGTCGGAGAGCGAAGGGTCGGTAGTGCCTATGTACTTGCCCGAGAGGGTTTCGTCGATAGCGCCGTGACGGATAAGATGAATTACATATGATTTCATAAAAACACCGTAACTGCTTTACAAATTGTTGAATTTAGATTATACTGATTGTAATAAGAATATATAATACTTTAACTTATAAATTATACTATTAAATAAAAAGGAGTGTCAAGGGTTTGAACAAGGATTTTCCCAGAATTATAACATTTTTGCGCCGTGAGCGCGGAATAAGCCAAAAACAGGCGGCAAAAGACCTGGGTATCTCGCAGTCTTTGCTGTCGCATTACGAAAAGGGTATCCGCGAGTGCGGGCTTGACTTTCTTATAAGAGCCGCCGACTACTACGAGGTGAGCGCGGATTACCTTTTGGGACGGACGGTTCAGCGCAGCACGGTGACCGCGGCAGACCTGCCCGATACGGGCGACTTCCGCCACCTGAACGGCAACATGGTGAACCGTATCAATCACCGCCTGCTGACAAACACTATCACTATAATTTACGATCTGCTTGCTCAAACGGGCAGCAAGCGCCTTACAAACGCCGCCGGAAACTACCTTATGTGCGCCGAGTACCAGGTGTTCCGCTGTATTTACGAGGCGGGCGGCGAAAACCCCGAGACCATGTTCTCGCTTGACCAAAAGCGCTACAAGAACCTCACCACAGCCGCAATGCTGCTCGACTTAGAGATAGCCGACGCCGTTTCCGAGCGCGAAAAGCTGGCCCTTTCGCTGTCGCCCGACATAATCTCGGGGTACTTTGAAAAGGGCGCGTCGTCGCTTTTCAACCTTATACAGTTTGCCGAGAGGAACGTCAGGAACCACAACCGCAGCTCAAACGAGTAACTATCTTAGGGAATAGCTCGCTATTATCTGGCCTATCCTGATGATATCGGAGCGCCCGGTAAAATCGAAGTGGACTTTGCCCAAGCCCGAGAACCACATTTCAAGCTCGCTGTCGATGTCGGCAACGCCCGAGGTCTCGATGGAGAACACGGATATTTTTGAGTAAGGCATTGAGGTAAAGTCCTTCTTTTTGCCCGTAACGCCCTGAACGTTGATCGAGATAACGCGCATGTTGGTAAACACAACATAGTCGCGTATGCCCTTGTAGGCAGAGAGCACCTGCTCGCCGCCGATAAGAAGCGGCTGAACAACGCTGTAGCCCTTTTCGGCGTCGGTCTGCTTAAGCTTTACAAAACTGCCGTTGTTAAAATCGATCATACTATCAGCTCCCTTTTTAAGATGTATTTATTATAAACCCAACTGTCGGCATAGTCAATAATTCATATGTTATATACACTATTTATCCGGCACACGCTTCAATGCGTGTAATCACACGCTTCTGTAACGCTGAAAAATGGCTTGTCTATGCGGTTTACACGCTTTACACGCTTTACACGCGTATTTTTGTTTTTTTTATATATATAAAATTTTTGTTATGCGCTTTATATAAACATTAAACTTTTCTGTATATGGATTTTATAAGCGTGTAATGCGTGTAATGCGTGTAAATGGCTTACCTATGCGGTTTTTCGGGGTTAACGAAGCGTGTACAAAGCGTGTACAAAGCGTGTAAATCACTTTTTGCTTCCTATTCCTTCAAAGCCGCGAGAGCGCCTGCCGTTTATAGTGACGTTTGTGCTGTAACTGATTCCCTTTGATTTTCCCTTTGATTTTACAGCGGCTATGAATGATTTCGGTTTCAGAGCCGGAAGCACATTATCCGTGCAAAAGTCATCGTACATCAGTTTCAGGGTTTCCGAAAATACGGTCAGCCCGGGCTTTATTTCAAGGTCGGGGCACTCGTCCAGAAACAGCGCCACGGTGTCGTTTTCGCGCTTGATATTATCGCTTACCGTCTGCGTGCGCTCGCTGACGGCTATTACAAGGTTGTTTTGTATAAGGGTATTCAGCCCCTCTAAAAGCCACAGGAGCACGCCCTCAGCCTCGTTTTTGAGTATCTCGCGGTCGAGATAGGGGTTATCTGTTCTGTCGGGCGCTTTGGGCTTGGCTTCAAGTATCAGCTGGCGGCGCGTGAATCCCTCGGACGTATCGTAAAGCGCCTGTATCGGAAAATTGCCGAAGCAGAGGAAACGCGCGTAAGCTTTGATTTGATTGTCCTGTATGCCCTTGCGCTCCGCCGAAATAATGCCCTTGTTTGTGACGAGCGTCTTTAGATTCCTCGCGCTGTGAATAGCGTTTTCGCTCAGATCGTCGTCGATGAACAGCAGCTTGTTTTCGATGTTCGCCACGCCGAAACGCGACTGCAGGGTGTTTATGCTCTCGTTAAAGCAGTTCGTTTCACCGATAACGCCGTTGAGGATAGCCCCCAGAACGCTTTTGCCCTCGCCGCCCGAGCCGAGAATGATAAGCATTTTTTGAAGCACGGTCGACGGCAGCAGGCAGTAACCGCAGTATTGCTGCAATGTTACCCGGTCGTCCTCGTGATAGACCTCGCTCAGGTATTTTAAGAACCGTTCGGGCTTTGGCGCGTTCGGGTCATAGTCGGCGGCAAAGCGGTTGAGGCAGAATTCCTTTTCGGGACTGAATACGGTAAACAAACCGTTTTCGTCCTTTGTCAGCGTGCCGTTTTTGAAATGCAGCTTGTCCGGCGACGGGTCGGGCGTGTCGATATAGCAATACTGCTTGATACCGTTTAACAGGCTGACGGCTTTTTTGTCGTGGCAGCGCTCAACATATGGCAGGATATCACTGATGATAAGTTGCTTTGCCCTTCCGTCGGGGAACAGGCCGTCAACGGAGTACAGCAGATTATTGATACACTTTACGCCGTGGCGTTCGGCAAAATCGGTGATATAAAGCTGCTCGTTCAGCTCGCGCCCGTTTCGTCCGTCATATGTCCATTCGGGATAGTCAGGCCGGGGCTTTTCCTCTTTAACAGGCGGTATAAACCCCTCTGTGCAGACCGTCAGAGCTTCCAGACGAAGGGCTATGCTCCTGTCGATAGTCATGCCGCATATCGGCGTATCGCTCTCGTAGATGTCGGTTATGTCGCCCTTGGGCTTCAAATCCTCCCACTCAAAGCTCAGGTCGGGCAGCTTTACGCTCTTGGCAAAGGGCAGTATCTCAACCGCTATATGCTCGGCAAGCGCCCTGCCTGCCTCGTCATTGTCGGCAAGTATCGCCACGTCGGCGCCGCTGAACAGGGCGTTGTATTCCTCGCGCCATTTGTTTTCGAGCCTTCCGCTTCCCGCGCCGTGAGGCGAGCAAACGGCAGGCAGCTTAAGCTTTTTGGTGAGGGTGTCAACGTCTTTTTCGCCCTCAACGATATAGAGGGTTTGGCTGTGACTTTTCGCCCACTCAATGTTTTTCTGCTTGTACAGCGGCGGCTGTTCGGCTCCCTTGCCCTTTATCCACGCGCCGCCTTCAAGGTGGTACCAGCAAAAGGCTTTTTCATAGCGCGACTTTCGGCTGTCCCAAGTGTAATAGCGCGTTTTTTTGAGCGTGTCGGAATAGAGGTAGTCCACGCTCGGCGGCTTTTCCTGACTCGTTTGCTGCTCGTAAAACAGCTCGCGCACGTCAAGCCCGAGCGCCTGCATGACCGCCTTGCCGTCCGCGCCGCAAACAGGGCAATTCATCACGATCCCCTTGCTGCCCGCTTTGATGTCAAGGCTCGGTTTATGGTCGTTGTGGCAGGGGCAGAGCGCCAGATAATGCTCATCGCCCGAAGCCCGTTTAACGCCTGTTAAGCGCTGTAAAATATCATTTATGTACATAAAAAAACTCCTTGAAAAGTATTAGAGGAACAAGTCCCTCCACTATACCTTCCAAAAAGCCAAAAAATGTATGCAACTATGCAATAAAGGCAGAAATTAATTAAAAAAAAGCAATATTTAGTGGTTCGGGGTTGGTTAATTCGGAATGCGGGAACGTGACGTTGCCGCCACGCGGCAGGAAGTGCGGGAACGTGACGTTGCCGCCACGCGGCAGGAAGCGCGCCTTTGGAGAGCTTGATATAACAGATACGCTTCTGCAACGGCGCATCAAACAAATGCGGAATTCGGAATTGAATTGTCATCAAGGTTTCTGCCGCAAAAAGCCTCCTTTCATAAAGGAGGTGGCACGGCATTTATGCCGTG
>CAZVSQ010000140.1:0-4730 GCA_964629925.1 uncultured Ruminococcus sp. | reverse complement strand
AAGAGAATCATCAACGAGCCCACAGCGGCGGCTCTCTCCTACGGCGTAGACAAAGAAAACGACCAGAAGGTTATGGTATACGACCTCGGCGGCGGCACATTCGACGTAAGTATCATCGAAATGGGCGACGGCGTTCAGGAAGTACTTGCAACAGCAGGTAACAACCGTCTCGGCGGCGACGACTTCGACAAGCGCATCATCGACTGGATGGTACAGTCCTTTAAAACAGAAACGGGCATCGACCTTTCATCCGACAAAATGGCTATGCAGAGATTGAAGGAAGCAGCCGAAAAGGCTAAAATCGAGCTTTCGGGCGTAACCACATCCTCGATCAACCTGCCCTTTATCACAGCCGACCAGACAGGCCCCAAGCACCTTGACCTCACCCTTACCCGCGCTAAGTTCAACGAGCTTACAGCAGACCTTGTAGAGGCTACAATGGGTCCCGTTCGCAGCGCTCTGTCAGACTCCGGCCTGCAGATCGGCCAGATCGACAAGGTCCTCATGGTAGGCGGTTCCTCAAGGATCCCCGCTGTTCAGGAAGCCGTACAGAAGCTTATCGGCAAAGAGCCGTTCAAGGGAATCAACCCCGATGAATGCGTTGCAATGGGCGCCGCTATCCAGGGCGGCGTACTCGGCGGCGAGGTTGAAGGCCTGCTGCTCCTCGACGTAACTCCCCTGTCCCTCGGCGTTGAGACCATGGGCGGAATCATGACAAAGATCATCGACAGAAATACAACCATCCCAACTAAGAAAAGCCAGATTTTCTCGACCGCTGCCGACAACCAGACTCAGGTTGAGATCAACGTTCTTCAGGGCGAGCGCGAATTTGCCCGCGACAACAAGCAGCTCGGTCTGTTTGCCCTTACAGGCATCGCTCCCGCAATGCGCGGCATTCCTCAGATCGAGGTAACCTTCGACATCGACGCAAACGGCATTGTAAACGTTTCCGCTAAGGATCTCGGCACCGGCAAGGAGCAGAAGATCACTATTTCCTCCTCTACCAACATGAGCAAGGAGGACATCGACAAGGCGGTCAAGGACGCCGAGCAGTACGCTGCCGAGGACAAGAAGCGCCGCGAAGAGGTCGATGCCAAGAACGAGGCCGAAAACCTTGCTTATCAGGCCGAGAAACTTGTAAACGAGAGCGGCGACAAGCTTGCCGACTCAGACAAAACCACCATCAACACAAAGGTAGCCGCTGTTAAGGAGGCTATCTCCAAGAACGACGTTTCAATGATCAACGCCGCTAAGGAAGACCTGCAGAAGACTGTTTACGAGGTAAGCGCAAAGCTGTATCAGCAGGCGGCTCCCCAGCAGGGCGCTCCCGATATGGGCGGCGCTCAGCAGCCGAACCAGAACAACGGCGGCGACCCCAACGTATATGACGCCGACTTCACCGACGTTGACGGCAACAACTGATCGACTTAACGGGAAAAGGGCGACACTCGCTGTCGCCCTGTTTCCGCTGCTTAAAAAAGTATTTGATATCAAATGCAGGCGCACGCAGGACGCGCCTCTGCATTTGACATCAAGAATTAATAAACCCTACATACAGAGGATGATAGACAATGGCAGAAAAAAGAGATTACTATGAGGTGCTTGGCCTGCAAAAGGGCGCGAGCGAGGACGAAATAAAAAAGGCGTTCAGACAGAGCGCCAAAAAATATCACCCTGACCTTCACCCCGGCGACAAGGAGTGCGAGGAGAAGTTCAAGGAAGTAAACGAGGCTTACGAGGTGCTTTCCGACAGCGAAAAGCGCGCGCGCTACGACCAGTTCGGCCACGCGGGCGTAGACCCCAACTTCGGCGCGGGCGGCGCAGGCGGCGGCAGCCCATTCGGCGGCGGGATCGACCTTGACGACATCTTTTCAAGCTTTTTCGGCGGCTTCGGCGGCAGACGTCAGGGACGCGCCAACGCCCCTCAGCGCGGCAGCGACATTGAGGCGAGCGTTACTATAAGCTTTGACGAATCGGCAAAGGGCTGCAAAAAGACGATAAGCTACACAAGCGTTTCAACCTGTGACGAATGCCACGGCACAGGCGCTGCGGCGGGCAGTCAGCCCAAAACCTGCTCGGCGTGCGGCGGCTCGGGCAGGGTAACTATAAACCAGCGCTCGCCCTTCGGCGTTATCCAGACTCAGCGCTCCTGCGACGCGTGCCACGGCACGGGTAAAATAATCGACAACCCCTGCCGCAAGTGCAGCGGCTCGGGCAGACAGCGCAAGAACCGCACCGTGGACGTAACTATCCCGGCGGGCATTAAGGATCAGCAGATACTCAACATCAGCGGCCACGGAAACGCGGGCTACAACGGCGGCCCCGCAGGCGACCTTCACGTTTATGTAAAGGTTCGCAGCCACTCCATGTTTGAGCGCAGAGGCGACGACGTATGGTGCGATCTGCCCCTTACATTCGCTCAGGCGGCGCTCGGCTCCGAGGTCGTTGTCCCCACCCTTGAGGGCGACGTAAAATACACCATCCACGAAAGCACCCAGCCAAACGACGTTTTTAAGCTAAAGGGCAGAGGCTTCCCTCACCTCGGCGGCAGAGGAAAGGGCGACCAGTATGTGCGCGTTGTAATTGAGGTCCCCAAGGGACTTAACGGCAAACAGAAAGACCTTCTCCGCGATTTTGAGCGCTCACTCGGTGAGAAGAACTATCCCAAAAGAAAAAACTTTTTTGAAAAGATAAAAAAACATTTTAACTAAGCTATGAATAACTGGACTGAAATAAAAATCGCGGTAAGCGCCGCGGAAATAGACAAAGCAGGCGACATCGCAAACGTGGTCGTACCTTACGGGATTTACATCGAGGATTACCGCGACATGGAGCAGGTTGTGCAGGACATAGCCCACATAGACCTCATTGACGAGGACTTGCTGAAAAAAGACCGCTCCAAGGCGTTTGTGCACCTTTATCTCGAGCCGGGCGTCTCCCCTGCCGAGGCTGTGGCGTTTTTATCCGAACGCTATGAGAGTGAGGGCATAGAGCACTCGATCGAGCTTCTCGACTGCGCCGAGGAGGACTGGCGCAACAACTGGAAGCAGTATTTCCATCCGCTTGCCGTCGGCAAAAACCTGATGATAGTACCCAGCTGGTACGAAAACTTTGACGCGCAGGGCAGGACCGTGCTCAACATCGACCCCGGCCTTGCCTTCGGCACAGGCGGTCACGAAACGACCCGCCTTTGCCTTGAAATGTGCGAAAAACACATGAAGCCCGGTGACAGCGTTCTCGACGTGGGCTGCGGCAGCGGAATTTTAGGAATAGCGGCGCTGCTGTGCGGAGCCGGAAAAGCCGTGGGAGTCGACATCGACGAAAAGGCGGTCGACACCGCGCGCGAAAACGCCGAGCTTAACGGCGTATCCGACCGCTTTACCGCGGTTTGCGGAAGCTTTACCGACAAGGTAAGCGGCAAATACGACATTGTTCTTGCCAACATCGTAGCGGACGCTATACTCTTTTTGTCAAAGGGCATTTCCGACTTTATGAAGCCCGGCGCGGTTTACATTATGAGCGGTATCATCGACACCCGAGCCGAGGAAGTCAAGCAGGGCGTGAGCCGCTGGTTCGACATAATCGAGGAACACCTTGACGGCGGCTGGGCGTGCTTTGCGGCAAAGGCAAAAAACAGCATATTTAGATTTTAAGACAATAATCGGAGTGATTTTATGTTAGCGATCGGCACTAAAGCGCCCGAATTCACGCTGCCCGACCAGGACGGCAAAATGCACTCGCTTTCGGAATACAGAGGGCAAAAAATCATTTTGTACTTTTATCCCAGGGACAACACACCCGGCTGCACCAAGCAGGCATGCGCTTTCGGAGATCTGTATCCTCAGTTCCGCGAAAAAGGCGCTATTGTCCTGGGCGTAAGCAAGGATTCCGTTGCCTCGCATAAAAAATTTGAGGAAAAATACGGTCTGCCTTTCACGCTGTTATCCGACGTTGAAAAGGAGGTCATTCAGGCTTACGGCGTGTGGCAGGAGAAGAAAAACTACGGCAAGGTCAGCATGGGCGTTGTCAGAACGACCTATTTAATTGACGAAAACGGCGTAATCATCAAAGCGTTCGGCAAGGTAAAGGCAGCCGACAATCCGGCGCAGATGCTGGACGCGCTTGAATAATCTCTTAATTTAAATATCTATATTAAACAGGCTCGGGGCGATTTGCCCAGAGCCTGTAGTTTTCGGTATATATTTTTCACTTCCATGTATCCCGGTGAGCGTTAGGTATTTCTCGGATAACAGTACTTTGTTATTGCCTTATGTCGTTTGCTCGGAATAGCTTGTATGCGCTTCGGGTGTTTTTGCCTGATCGTTGTCCTGAAATGCTCTTCCGATCAATCCGATCAACAGATAGGCGACCCACGCGGCGGCGATAATTCCTATCTTCGCGCCCGTTTTGAGATTTTTATTCCGCACAATTATAATTGTCAGCGGTATAGGGAAAATGATTATCCATCCGAGCACCCACCAGACAATTTTGCTGCTTTTTTTCTTAGGGGCAGGCTGAGGTTGTGCTGAATAATACCTCTGAGCCTGTGCCTCATTCTGTGCCCGCTGACGGCCTTTTTCAAATTCATATCCCGCGCGCTCCGCGTTGTCGATCTGAAGGTGCTGCACCTCGTCGTCAATCAAAAGCCGTGCGCCGCAGTACTCGCAAAACGCGGTTTTTCGTTCGGCGTCAATATGTAAATTCGCCCCGCATTTTGTGCAGGTGGTATC
>CAZVSQ010000139.1:0-4742 GCA_964629925.1 uncultured Ruminococcus sp. | reverse complement strand
TATTGCTTATTTGCAGATATTGCTCGTAATGGCTGGATTATGATTACTGATTGCACTTTATTTGGACATTTTTTTGACGGGACATTTATAAAAAAACATGATAACATTAAGAAAACAAAACAATAATTTGTTTTTTTGTGAGGGATATATTATGTTTAAAGTCGGTTACATTAAAATTTTTCGATCAATTTTAGACTGGGCGTGGTATCACGATGCAAATACTTTCCGTGTTTTCATGCACTTGATCTTAACCGCAAATTTTGAGCCGCACGCCTTTGAGGATATAACCGTAGAGCGCGGCCAGCGCGTGATTAGCATAAAAAATCTGGCTGATGAGTTGAGTCTGTCCGAAAAAAACGTCAGGACAGCGCTAAAACACCTGAAGAAAACCGGCGAGGTGGCAGTCAAAGCTACGTCGAAATACTCGATTATAACTATAAAAAATTACAATTTCTATCAATCCGCGGCAAACGATGGGCGAGCTGCCGACACACAAAAGGCGAGCCATGGGCGACAATATAAAAAGGATAATAATAACAAAAAAGATAGAATGTCCCATAAACGCTCTTACGATATCAACGAATTAGAGGAAATCGATACGCTTGACTTTATTGAATGAGGAAACCGTTATGACTACAATATTTTTAAAAACCCTATACGAAAAGCAATCAAAATTGTTATCAAAGCTTGAGCGCTCAGATCCTAAGGCTGAACAGGAGTTGCTTGAGAAGCTGCTTGCTTTAGTTGAAAGGGAGACGGTTGTTGTCAGGCAAATGCTCTCGGATCGCGCCGTAGTAATAGAAAGAGAGAGTTTTTTTGATTCTTCCGCCGACAATTACGGCATTTCCATCAGCAAAAATTTGAATAACGGTCAGCCTATGTACATAGCCCGGCTTCCGTTCCTTTTGCCTAACCGCCGTACCGCCGCAACGGATTTCAAGCGCACTATAGCAAAGAGCTTTCGCGCAGCGCTCAGAAAATTCTGCATTGAAAACGGAGTGAAGCCGCTCGAACGCGCGTCAGTGACCTTTACATTATTCTATAAGGAAACGTCGCGTCAGCGCCCCGACGCGGACAATATCGAAATCAGCGCTATTTTGAATCAGCTGACGGGTTTGCTGATAGCCGACGACAACGCCGGCTGCTGCGATCTGCATATTCTTTCACGACAGACGGATGGCTTATGCCCGTCATATACACAAATTGTAATTTCATCAAGAACGGAGGACTGATTTATATGAAGATCAATACACCCCAGTACACAAACAAGCTGAAAAAGCGCCGCAGCGCTTATGTCGAATCCCCGGTTTATTTTGGAGCTCCCGAGCCGTATGAGCCAAAATATGTACCGGAGAACGCAAGACAGTATTTGCCTTTGCTGATGCTGGATTCGGGCGAGATCCCAAGCGACATTTATGCTCAGATCGGTATTCCTGCCACTACCTTTCGCGGCGCAATTGCCTATTTGAAAAACAAAGGCTTGATCCGCAGAAATTTCAGCGATTCGCTTCATACATATTCGCTGACAGCGGCAGGGAAGAACAGCATAATGAATGCTGTTCCGTATATAAGGACTCCGAATGTGCTTTCGGCGCGTAAAAGGCGCGTCCGTCTTGCAAGGCTGAACGCCTGCTTAGCGGGTATGGGAGTTTCTGTCTTTTCGGGCGGAAATCCGCCGTTAAAAGGCGCTGTACACGATATGCCGAAGCTGTATTTTTATAACAGCTTTTTCCTGAAACCGTTGGTTTCAAAGCACACCGAGATGATCCGCCGCTCCAAGGCTTTCGGACTGCTGTGCGCCTGCGACAATAATTATATGGTATATTACGAACCGACTGTTTTCGGTACGGATTTCTATTTTGAAGAGCAGATATTTAAGGAGCATGTGTCTGATTACATCGGTACTAATGTTGAGGATATGCTTTTGGCGGTCGATACCCCGGAACAAGCTGTGTTTTGGCTGCGTTTTTTGCTTCATCACAGCGAATACTTCTACGGCGACAGACCGCATGATTTTTTCGATACGGTTCGCGTTTTTGTTATGGACAAGCACGCCCACGAAAACCTTTTTTCTCTGCTGAACGAAACCAAGATAGCAAAGACGCTTTATCCCAATTTTGATTACGATGAATTGGATGAGAACAAGCTGTGCTTTATAAAAGGAAACGAACGCAGCTTCTTCATGTTCACCCTCAATGTGTACAGGCTGTTGTATATCATTTCCTGCGCCGAGAACCGCCCCAACGAGAAAACAAGCATTATTACCTCGCAAACGCTTGAGCCGATAATCGGCAAGCTTGTTAAGGGCAAGCCGATAACGGTTTACTATTACGCAAGCGATAAATGGGCGGAGATACTGAAAAATGTATAAGAGAAACCAGTTTTGACAAAAATAATTGAGGGCAACACCGCACAATTCGCGGCGTACGCCTTGCTTGGATATTATTCCGTCAGATTGCCCAAAAATCAGCACTCATACGTCTGTATGCGAACGGATTGTCTGTGCACCCTGACGAAAAATCTCACTGCGCAATCCGCACACCTGAATTATGCGGTATTGCCCTGGAAGGAAGGGATTTGTATGTCTATAAAAAAGCCGCTTGCGAAAGATGTTGAAGCAGCTGTCGGCGATGGGCAGCCGCTTGCGGAATGCGTTACGGCGCAACTTGAAAATCCCTACCGTTTTATTGTCGATAAGCTGATAGTCAACATTGAGTTTGTCGGCGGGAAAACATGCACCGAGGCGCTGGCTGACGCGTTGGCCGAGTCATAAGAAAGGAAGCGAGCATATGCAGAGCCCGAAAATCTGGAAGGCAGGGCTTTATGTAAGGCTTTCCAAGGAAGATGTTGAGCGCGGCAATAACGAGAGCGCCTCAATCGCCAATCAGCGCGAGATCTTAAAGGAGTTCCTCAGACTCCATACCGATATTCTATGCGTCGAAACCTATGAGGACGACGGCGTGTCGGGTACTACATTCGACCGACCGGGATTTTTAAGGCTTAAAGCGGATATCGACAGCGGCAAAATCGACTGCGTTATTGTTAAGGATTTATCGCGCTTCGGCAGAAATTACGCCGAAAGCGGAAGGCTGCTCGATGATTTCTTTGCCCGCAAATCGGTCAGATTCATAGCTGTCAACAACGGGATCGACACTCTCGGCGACGGCATGAATGCCGCGGCGCGCTTTCTGACAATAGGCATGTCCAACCTGATGAACGAGAGCTACGTTGCCTCAACCTCGGTCAATATCCGCGGAACACTCAACAATCACCGCAGGCAGGGAAAATTTATCGGCGCGTTCGCGTGTTACGGCTATAAAAAAAGCCCCGGCGACAATCACAAGCTGATTATTGACGAGGAAGCCGCAGAGGTCGTTCGATTCATTTACCGCGAATTTATCGGCGGAAAAAGCCTTATCGGGATCACCAAAGAGCTTAACGCCCTCGGCATTCCCAACCCGACGCTGTACAAGCAGCAAAAGGGGTTCAACTTTCATTCGCGCGGAGATAATGACGGGCTGTGGAGCGACAGGACCGTGCGCAGGATCCTTCAAAACCAAATGTATATCGGCAACATGGTACAGGGCGTGAACCGTACTGTGAGCTATAAGGTGCATGAGTGCAGGGCTGTTCCGAGTGAGGATTGGATAGTTGTGGAGAATACCCACGAGCCTATAATTAAGAAGGAATTATTTGACATGGCGCAGTCGCTTTTCGGACGTGGTATCCGTTCCTCGCCAATCACAAAAAGTACCGACTTGTTTTCGGGGCTTGTTTACTGTGCGGACTGCGGCAAGGCGATGTGCCTTAAAACCAACCGCCATGACTACGGCGTATACAGGTATTACAAGTGCTCAACAAAGCAGAAAAAGCTTTCGACCGCGTGCGGCAACCACACCGTCCGCGCCGACAAGCTTGAAAAGGCGGTGCTGTGGTATCTGAAAAGAATAGTAGCTCTTGCGGCCGACTATGACGAAATCGCGCTTCAGCTGAAGCAAAACAAGCAAGCATCGAGCGAAAACTCACTCGTCAATACGCTCGCCGCACAAAAGAAAGAGCGTGAGCAGTACATCTTGATGGTAGACAATCTTTACCCGTCGTGGCAAAAGGGATTTTTGTCCGACGATGAGTATTTAAGGCAGAAGGAAGCCCTGAATAAAAAGCTGAGTCAGATAGAAGAAATTATCGCCAAGCTTAAAGAACTGACTGCGCAGCAGGACGAAAAACGCGAAAATCCCGAGTTGCTCGCGGCGTATTATTTAAAAAACAAAGAAATAGGCAGACTTACGCGCCCTCTGCTTCTTGGACTTGTTGAGAAAATCTACGCTCACGAGGACGGCAGTGTAACCGTAAGGCTGAAATGTCGGGATGTGTTTGCCGAAAACTCCGCGCAGGACGTCGCGTAACGGTGTGCCCCCCAAAAGAAGCTGCCCCTCGCTAAAAAAAGAATACTTGTTGCGGTAATTTGTCGTTAACCGCATGATATTAGCCAAACATGGTTCAAAATTGCTGTGTTTGGCTTATTTTTTGTTATTGTTGTAACGAACGGCAATAATTACATTGTTCAACATGTACTATCGGGGGTTGACATATTTCGTTAAAATGGTATAATACATTAAGATATGCAATTATGGGGAAATGTGTGGTTTTTATACTTTTCTTGTATATGAAGCATTATTTGATCACACTTTGATTAAATTTGATAAAAAATAAAGATACTGATTGGCGGCATGTTTTTGACA
>CAZVSQ010000138.1:0-4874 GCA_964629925.1 uncultured Ruminococcus sp. | reverse complement strand
TCTGGGCATTTTGTCGCGCGTCGGCAGCTCGCCCGTATCAAGCGGAATAAACGCGGCAAGCAAGGGGCTGTTTAAGCTGACAGCCTCGGCAGCGGCGAGCAATGATTCCGCCTCGCCCGAGGAGCTCAGGGAGCAGCTTGAAGCCCTGCGCAAGGAAAACGCCGAGCTCAGAAAGCAGCTTGCGGATTACACCGACATAAAGGACGAAAACGAAAAGCTCTGGAAGTACTACAACCTTAAAAAGGAAAACCCTTCGTATGAAATAGCGCCAGCAAACGTTATAAGGCGCGATGTAAACGACGACTTCTATTCTTTCACGCTCGACGTGGGAACAAGCGTCGGCGTGCATGTAAACGCGCCCGTCATTTCCGAAAACGGGCTTGTAGGCTGGGTTTGTCAGGCTGACGCCGTATCCTGCAAGGTAAAGACGATTCTGTCGCCCGATACCAAGGCGAGCGTAAGCGACAAACAGAGCAAGGACAGCGGAATCCTGAGCGGAAGCGTTACGCTCTGCGACCAAAACCTGACGAGCATGAGCAAGCTTGCCGAGAACCACAGCATAAAAAAAGGCGATATGATAGTTACCTCGGGCACGGGCGGAGTTTACCCCTCGGGGCTGCTTATCGGCGAGGTCCAGTCGATAGAGTTCAATAAATACGATGCGTCGCGCAGCGCGATCATAAAGCCCTACGAGGATGTGCGCACAATAACCTCGGCGGCGGTCATCACTGACTTTGACGCGAAGGGCAAGGTGGTACCGGGCGATGAAAAGAAAAACTAACCGCGCGGTTTTCCGCTATATCGCGTTCGGGTTTGAGATACTGCTGCTCTGGGTGCTTCAAAGCACGCCTAAGCTTTTGCCGGAGCTGCCCGGCTCAAAGCCGTTTTTGCTCCTTGCGGCGGCGCTGTCATTTGCGGCGTGCTCAAAGCCTGTTCCGGCTGTTGTTTTGGGCGCGGTATGCGGCGTGCTGTCGGACATTTCGGCAAACGGCACTATAGGCTATTTTTCGGTTGCCTTTACGCTCGTTTGCTACGCTTCGGCGGTTCTGCTCAATACATATCTGAACCGCAACGCCCTGACGTCGGCAGTGCTGGCGCTGGGCTCTGTAATCGCGGTTTTGCTGCTTTATTTTTTGCTTTTCAGGGTATTCGCGGGAGTTCCCGACTGCGGCGCGCTGTTTGTAAGGCACTATTTGCCCAGGATGGGCTATACCGCGCTTGTATTTTTCCCGCTTTATTTTTTAAACAGCTTTTTAGCTTCAAAGCTGAAATGATTTTTGGAAGGAGTGAAAGGATATGCGCAAACGTCTGCGCGGCAAAACGCCGTTTGTTGTATGCGCTGTCGCGGTGCTTTTGGCAGCGGCTATATTCACATGCCGCCTTGCGGACTGGCAGCTTATCCACGGCGCCGAGTACAAGCGCCTTTCTACTCGCTCCACAAGCTTTAACGTCGACACACAACCAACGCGCGGCGAGATACTTGACTGTAACGGAGCCGGGCTGGTCACTAATATCACTCATTATAAAATAGTTATCGACAAGCTTTTCGCCGATGAAAAAACCCTCGACAAAACCCTGCTCAACCTGATGGGCATTTTGAAAAATACGGGAAGCAAGTACAACGACGTGCTTCCGATAACCATTCTTAACGGCGACTACGCCTTTAAGAGCGGCTTCGACGAGGAAATAGAGGAGCTAAAGGACGAGCTTGACGCGGACGGCGGCGCTACGGCGCGTCAGTGCGTAGAGCTTTTGTGCAAGCGGTATGATATAGGCGGCGACTTAAGCGACGAGCAAAAGCGCGGGCTTTGTTCGGTCCATTATAATATGGAGCTTGAGGATTACTCAAACTCTAAGCCGTATGAATTTGCCTCCGACGTCAGCCGCGAGGCGGTCAGCGCCGTAAGCGAGAACACCCAGGGTGTAGGCGGTATCGACGTGCAGACCTATCTTGTCCGCGCCGCTCAGAACCCGACGCTTGCTCCGCATGTGCTGGGTGCTTTGGGCGCTATCTCGGAGGAGGAATACGACAAATACTCAAACGAGGGCGTCAAGGAGTACACTATAAACGACACCGTGGGCAAGTTCGGTATAGAGCTTGCCTTTGAGGATGAGCTGAAGGGCGAGGGCGGCTCCAAGATAATCCGCCGCAACTCCGACGGTACTATCGTCGATACCGTTGAAACTATAAACTCAAAGCCCGGCAACACGGTTTATCTTACGCTTGACAGCAATATCCAAAAGGCTGCCGGAGCCTCGATTGAAAAGAACATCAAGGCGGCTCAGGCGGAGGGCAAGGCCGAAAGCGAGGAAAAGGGCAAAAAGCTCTTGGGCGAGGACTGCCAAAGCGGCGCCGCGGTAATGCTTGACGTCAGCAATTTTTCGGTGCTGGCGGCGGCGAGCTATCCTACATATGACCTAAACAAATACAGCGAATACGGCGATTATTATACCGAGCTTGAAAACACAAAGACTGTTCCCATGTTCAACCGCGCCTTTTCGGGCACGTTTGAGTGGGGCTCGGTGTTCAAGCCGTGCGTGGCTATGGCGGCTCTTGAGGAGAAGATAATCACGCCCGACACCGAGATATTCTGCACCGAAAAATACGACTACTACCCGTCAAACGTGGTAAGGTGCATGCACCGCCACGAGAACTTAAACCTTCGCGGCGCTCTTGCGCAGTCGTGCAATTACTACTTTGCCGAGGTCGGAAGACGGCTCGGTATTGACACCATGTACCTCTACGCCGAAAAGTTCGGACTGGGCGAGTACACCGGCGTTGAGATAGAGGAGGCAAAGGGCACGCTTGCGGGGCGCGACAGCGAGAGCTGGATGCCCGGCAACACTGTCCAAGCGGCAATAGGTCAGTCCGACAACGCCTTTACGCCCGTTCAGCTTGCCACATACGCGGCGACAATCGCAAACAACGGAACGCGGCTCAAAACGCATATAGTCAGCAAAATAACCGACTACGAGCGCAAAAAGACGATTGCCGACTATTCAAAGCCCGAAAAAGTTGACGAGTGCGGCGTGAGCGAGAAGAACATCAAAACCGTTCAGCAGGACATGCTCTCGGTAACCCAGAGCGCCGACGGTACGGCAAATTCGGTGTTCGGAAATTACAAGGTCAAGGTCGCGGCAAAAACGGGTACTGCCGAAAACAGCGGCTCCGACCACACCACGTTTATCTGCTACGCGCCCTACGACAAGCCCAAGGTCGCCGTAGCCGTTGTGCTTGAACACGGCGTTAAGGGCAAGTACTCAATGCAGGTGGCAAAGGACATGCTCGACGCGTATTTTGCCAAATGATTTTGCCGGCTTTTGCGGCGATGGCAATATTACTAAAATAATCAATAAAATTTTGTTTGATAAAACTGAATACTTTTATTGCATTTTACAAAAATTTGTGTTAAACTGAGTAAGAGGTAGTATAATATGGACAATGTAATCGTTGTCGCTTCCGGAAAAGGCGGCACGGGCAAGTCGACCGTGTGCATTTGCCTTTCGGTAGCGCTCGTTAAACAAGGGAAGAAAGTTTTGCTGATTGACTGCGACTGCGGCATGCGCGGTCTGGATATCATGCTTGACATCGAGCAGGATATTCTTTTTGACGCGTCCGACGCGGTGTGCGGCAACTGCAGCTTCGGCGAGGCGATTTACAAAAGCCGTCACAACAAAAACCTCTTTTTGATGGCGGCGCCCTTTGACGCCGAAAACGAGCTGAGCCCCTCTGTGTTCAAGCAGCTTGTGGACTCGGTGAAAAACAACTTTGACTATGTTATTATTGACTCTCCCGCGGGTATCAGCTCGGGCTTTGTAACGGCTGCCGCTCCCGCAGACAGAGCGCTTATCGTCACTAACGCCGAGCCTACGGGCGTTCGCGGCGGCTTAAAGGTGAGGAAAAAGCTTGAGGCTCTGGGAGTCAGGGAGCTTAGGCTGGTCATCAACCGCTTTGATAAAAAGATGTTCAAAAAGCTTGGGTTCTATAAGGATCTGGACGCGGTCATCGACGCGGCGCAGACTCAGCTTATAGCGCTGGTCCCGTTTTCCGTAGACATTTCGGTAATTATGCAGCGAGGCGCTGCCGGGCTTGAAAAAAGCCCCGCTCTTGAGGTGTTCGACCGTTTGGCTAACCGTCTTGAGGGCAAGCGCGTTCCGCTTTTGTTTGGATGAGTTTGATTAACGTACAACGTTTGGAGGAAAGAGTATGAATATTGCATTAATAGCACACGACGAAAAGAAAGAGCTCATGGTTCAGTTTTGCATCGCTTACTGCGGAGTTCTGAGCCGCAACAATCTTTGTGCCACAGGCACTACGGGCAAAATGGTATCTGAGGCAACAGGCCTTACTATCCAAAAGTTCCTGTCGGGCTCTCAGGGCGGCAGCCAGCAGATCGCCGCGCGTATTGCGTGCAATGAAATCGACATGCTGCTGTTCTTCCGCGACCCTCTAAATCAAAAGCCGAACGAGGCTAACGATATGGACATGCTGCGCCTTTGCGACATGCACAATATCCCCGTAGCTACCAACATAGCCACCGCCGAGGTGCTCATCCACGGACTGGAGCGCGGCGACCTTGACTGGAGAAATATTATTAAATAATTTAAAGTTTTGCTTTTACTAAACGGGCGTGCTTCGGCGCGCTCTTTTTCTTTATTAAGAGCAAAAACCTCTTGCGCTTGCCCCTTTATTGATGTATAATATAATGGTATATGTAAAACTAATATCCAATAAAACCCTTTAACATCTGTTTTAAAGCGTTTTAATGGAAATTAGTATAAACGGAGGGCTGAATATGGCTTTAATAACAAAGAAAATCAAAGGAACAGAGGACGTTCTGCCGCGTCAGAGCTACCGCTGGCAGTTAGTTGAA
>CAZVSQ010000137.1:0-4880 GCA_964629925.1 uncultured Ruminococcus sp. | reverse complement strand
TTATTGTTCAGAACGTAGGTGAGCTTCGCGCTGCAGCGGCTGTCAAAACCGAGACGCTCCCGGCGGTCGGTCAGGTTGAACATCACGAACACCGTCTGATTATCGGTAAAGCGCTTGTACACAAGCTTTTCGTTCTGAATGTTAACATTCTCAAATTTGCCGTATTTAAGCCCCTCAAGCGCAAGTCTTACGCGGCTGAGCTTTGCAATATGGTCAAATAGCTGATAGTTTGCGTTCGGCACGTTGTTCAGGTCAAGGCAGGGGCGCAGGTCGTAGTCGCTTTCCCATGTGCGCTTGCCCTCAACGGCGTACTCGCTTCCGTAGTAAATTGACGGAACGCCGGGCATTGTGTACATCATTGTGTACACGTTGTAAAGGTGGTTTTTGTCGCGCAGCTCGCTTGCAATACGGTTTACGTCGTGGTTGTCGACAAAGTTGAAGGTGTAAAGATTCTGATAAATGCCGCCGTTTGCGAACTGACGGTTCAGCGAGTGCGCGATCTCGAAGTAGTTGTGGTCGTTGTGGCTGGAGTAAATGCCCTTGTAGCATTCATAGTTTGTTACCGAGTCGAGCATCTCTCCGCCCGCGAGGCGGTTGTAGTCGCCGCCTACCATCTCGCCGTAAAGCCAGAAATCTGGCTTTTTGCTTTTGCAGGTGTGGCGCAGCTTTTTGAAAAACTCACAGTCGATAACGTCGGCGGCGTCGATGCGCAGGCCGTCGATACCGAATTCATCGATCCAGAAGTTGACCGCGTCAAGCAGGTAATTCACAACGTCGGGGTTCTGCAGGTTGAGCTTTACAAGGTCGTAGTGACCTGCCCAGCCCTCGTACCAGAACGGGTCGCCGAGCGGGCTGCTTCCGCCGAAGTTGAGGTTCTGGAACCAGCCGCAGTACTGAGAATCCCACTTCTTTTCCTGAACATCCTTAAAGGCGAAAAACTCTCTGCCCACATGATTGAATACGCCGTCGAGCATAACGCGGATGCCGTTTTCTCTTAAAGTGTCACAAATCTTCTTAAACGAGGCGTTGTCGCCAAGACGGCAGTCAACCTTGCGGTAGTCGATCGTATCGTAGCCGTGACGGCTGCTTTCAAAAACCGGGTTGAAAAGCAATACGTTTATTCCAAGCTTCTTAAAATGCTCAATGCTGTCGAGCACCTTGTCAAGCCTATAGGCTTGTATGTGGTCGTTTTCTTTGGGAGCGCCGCAGTACCCCAGCGGATAAATGTTGTAGACAACGGCTTCGTTGATAAAACTCATTGATTTATTCCTTCCTTTTTGTTTACTCACTTTTTTCACATGTGATAAACTTCATCAAACAATTATGCATTATAACATAAAATTTCCTATTGTGCAAATCCGTTTTCTGTGGTACAATAATACGCAGGATTGTTTACGGAGGTTTATTATGGTAAAGCGACCTGACATAAAAGTAAGAAAAAGACTAAGAATAACGATGTGCATACTGTATCTTGCCCAGATAGTCGTCTGCACATTCCCGTATTTTCAGGATGTGCGTTTCAATGAGGACGGCTTGATCACTATGAAATCGCCGTTTAATATGGTTATCCTTCTTTTCAGCGTAACATCCGATATGAAAAGCTCGGTTGTATCGCTTGCGATCATGAGCATGATCCTGATACTGATACCGATAATAGGATTTTTCTTCTGCGCGCTCGATAAGGAACGCAATCTGAAAAACATCGTGTCCGTTATCTGCTGTTTTGGCGGCGTATTCTTAATAGCCGGTCTGCTCGGCAACGAAAACGTAAAATACATGTCGATCGGCGCGGTTATCGCAATTTTGCTGTATATCATTATAATGTTCGTTACCTCGATAGCTATGGTAATGAGGCTTTCGAAGGACTCGGAAGAGGACATCAAAAAAGAGGAAGAAAAAAAGAGAAAAGACTGGCGTTTCGATTAAAACAAGACGGAGCAGGAAAATGAACCTGCTCCGCTTTTATGTTTACGGCAAATATTTTAAAATTCGGTAAAAATAAAATGTGCCTGGGCATTGTCAAGAACAAGCGTTTTCCCCAAGTCAAGGTGGTTGAGCTCGCCGTACAGCCTGCCGAAAATCACAGCGGTGCTGCCCATGCGCGCGAGCATTGCTTTGCCTCCTACGGTAAACGGCTTAAACTCAATGCTGACCGCCGAAGTTCCTCCGCGGAAAAAGAACGGCCGCTCAAGCCGATCGGTGTTTCCTCTGACGTTTATGTTTGACAGCTTATGAAGCGAGCCGTTGGTAAAAAAGCAGTTTTCGTTGCCGTAGCGGTTGTCGCCGACGCGGCTTGCAAGGCACAGCGAAACTCTGACTCCGTCGATAAGGCAGTCTGCGCTCAGCCGCTGATAGTTGTGGCGGCGCGGCTTTGAAAAGCGCGTCCAGTCAAAATACGCTCTGCCGGTAGCTTCGTTAAGCGTGTATTCAAGTCCGCCCACGCGTATAACGCCCTCCGCGACGAACTTCGGCACAAATCGCTTCAGATAAAAATACTTGCGGTTGCGCTCAAAGGGCGCAAGCTCGTTAAGGCTGTCACCATAATTCTTTTTTAGAACTAAGTTGAAGTATAGGTTTTTTATCCCGGCAAAGTCAATAAAGTCGCACTTTAAAAACCTGCCCTGCGGAGTGTTGGTAAGCTGCAGCTGAACTCGTTTGTCCGAGTACAAAAACTCTCCGCTGTCGCCTGCTTCGGGAAGCTCGTTTTTAATAAGGTTCAGCTTTTTTACAACAAAGTCGCTTATAACGCCGCCGCGTTTAAGGTCGGCAACGGCGATTTTAATGGCGAATTCAAGCCCCAGATTTTCAACAGACAGATATAGCGATACCTCGCCGTTGTTGATAAAGTAGCAGTCGCGCTCGCCGTGCCTGCCGCTCATTTTGCTGTCGGCCGCGTTGTAGTTGAATACCGAGCTGCGCGCCCCGCCAGCGTTCATTACCTCGCCGTTTTTTTCAAACACATTGCAGGGTTGAGTAATTTCGTGCTGCAAAAGGTTCACTCCGTTTCTTCCTATCTTGTATTACTATATCAAAAATTATTTTGCTAATCAAGAATAATAACAAAACTGTAAATGAATAAAAATCAAATTTTCCGAGTATGATATTATAATAATAGTATGAATGCGGTGAAAAATATGAAAAAACTTGTCGCGGCGCTTTTGCTTTGTGTGATTTTTATTTTCAGCGGCTGCTCAAAAAGCGCGTCGGGCAGCGTTGCCGAGCTTACACAGCGGCGCTGGAGCGCCAAGCTTGACGGAGGAGGGGAGGCGAGCCTCAGCTTCAGTGAAGATCGCGCCGAGCTGATCATGAGCAGCGGCGGCGAGCGAGAGGTGATAGAGGGCGAATATATTGCCGATGGATCCGCGTTCGTGATTTTCGACAAGCCCCTTTGCCGCAACTACAGCTTTACTTATATCCCTCACGGAGAAAAGCTTGAACTCACCTTTGAAGGCGGAACGATTGAGATGACGGCGGAAAGCGATTAAATATTTGCTTAAAATATAAAAATACTGATGACAAATCTTAGGTTTTCGTGTATAATAATGTCACTAAATATTTTTTGGAGAAACCGACATGAAAACTATATCACCTATAAAACAATTTTCGCTATTGGCGCTTGCTCTGCTTCTTGCGTTTTTGTGCGCCGCGCCGCTTTCGGTCAGCGCGCAGGAGGAGCTGCGCCTACAAATCTGTACTGGGACGGCTACAGCGCGGTCTGGACTGAGCCTAGCTCCGATACTCCCGACTTTTACGTAGTCAAGGTCTACAAAAACGGTACGCTCAGCGGAACGATGACCTGCTTCAATACCTCTCTGGATGTTACCGACATGCTCAAAAAGGGCGGCAATGGCAACTACTCCTTTGACGTGACCGCAAATTACTCAAACGGCAGCTACAGCACCAGCTCAAAGTCCGGCACTATTTCCTTCTACGACACCGATTCGGGGCACGAGCATCCGCTGGCTCACATTTCTTTTAGGTATCCCACCTGCACCGAGAAGGGCTTTAAAGAGCATTACGAGTGCGGCGACTGCGGAAAATACTTTTGGGACGAGAACGGAAAGAACGAGATCACCGATAAAAGCGAGGTAGTGCTCGAACCGACCGGGCACGACTGGGGCGAGTGGACGACCGTTAAAAAGGCTACAGAAACCGAGGACGGCGAGGAGCAAAGGGTATGCAATAACGATTCCGACCACGTTCAAACGAGAACTATACCGAAGCTCGGCGTTGAGAGCTCTCAGACCTCGCAGGATAAGACCGAATCAACTACCAGCGCTAAGGAGACTACCGTTCCTTCAACTACCAAAAGCGACGGAAAAACAAAGAACCCCGCACTCGGAAAAAGCAACGACCTTATTTCGGGCGAGGAGAGCGAAAACGACGCTGACGACGGCTCAGCCGAGAACTTCCTCGGCGTTTCGACAACGTGGTTCGTCACAATTATAATCTGCGCGGTGCTTTTGTTTGTAATAGTACCTGCGGTTATAGTAATGCTTATTCTTGTAACCAGAAAAAAGAAAGATAACTCTGACAATAACTGACAAAATGATCGGCACGGCAAATAAGCTGTGCCGATTTTTCTGTGTCGGAATTATCGCAAAAAAATACAAAAAACATAATGATCTTACGTTTACAGAACAAGATTTTTATTGACCTTAAAGCGGAAATGTAATATAATTACAATGAAATAGTTTTTGCGTTTTCTTGCTTTTGAAAAAATAAAAAGCTCAGTTATAAGGAGTGAATAATCAATGCCTAAAGGTCAAAAAATCATCAGTGTCATTCTTTGCCTTTGCATGTTCTGCTCGATCGCGGCGGTCGGCAGCTTTTCGGGCAGCGCGGCTGAAGCTCCGGCAGAAACGGTTGCAGCGCCTGCG
>CAZVSQ010000136.1:0-4888 GCA_964629925.1 uncultured Ruminococcus sp. | reverse complement strand
CGGATCATCCATTCAAGTCGGCAGCTGGTAATTCCTGCTAAAACCAAATACCACTTACGATTCCCCCGGGGCTTGCCTCGGGGGATATTTTATTAGTTTATACTTAAAACTCAGTAGAGCACTACTATTTATCGTGATTTTTATATCTTGTCAAAACGTGAAAAATATGGTAAAATTCTTATTTGGAAAAAGAATGAGATTTTCACAAAAGGGGGTTATCCTTTGAGAAAGCTTGCGCAGAGGACCGAGGCGGTTGTAAGCCTGAGCGCGCTTGAGCATAATGTGCGCCGCATACGCGAGATCATCGGCGACGGCGTTGAGATAATGGCGGTGCTCAAAGGCGACGGCTACGGACACGGCGAAAAGGGTATTTATTCAACTCTTAAAAAGAGCGGTATCGAGCGTTACGCTGTTGCGGTTTGGGAAGAGGGCGCTTCGCTCAGAGAAGCAGGCTGTACCGAGCCGATTTTGCTGCTTGGCGATACCTGCGACGGTCAGCTTGAAAACATTATCAAATACAACCTGACCCCTGCAATATTTTCGTATGATACGGCTCAAAAGCTTAATATGCTTGCCCGTTGGAGCGGAATAACCTGTCCTGTCCATATTAAGATAGACACCGGAATGAGCAGGATAGGCTTTTCGGCGGACGAGCGCTCCATTGAGCTTATTCAGCGGATAAACGACCTTGAAAACCTAAAAATCACGGGCGCGTTCACTCATTTTGCCCGTGCCGACGAGGCCGACGGAATTAGCGCCAAGGCTCAGTTTGAAAAGTATATTCAAATGCTTGAACGCCTCGAGGACGCCGGAGTATCTGTTCCGTGCAAGCATGTGGCGAACAGCCCCGCGATCCTGCTCCGTCCCGAAACACGGCTTGACGCTGTTCGTGCAGGAGACATTCTTTTCGGTTTGTGCCCGATTGACGAGAACGACTGGGCAAAAGCGGACTTTCGACAGGTTATGAACTGGTACACCTATGTAGTCATGGTCAAGGAGGTTCCCGCGGGAACCGAAGTCGGCTACGGCGGAACATATGTTACCGACCGCCCAACAAAAATCGCTACGATTCCCGTAGGCTTTGCCGACGGCTACAGCCGCGCGCTGTCGAATAGGGGAATGGTAAAAATCAACGGCAAAACCGCGCCTATTATCGGACGTGTCTGCATGGATCAGTTTATGGTTGACGTTACCGAAATCGAGGACGTAAAACGCGGCGACACGGTAACGCTGCTCGACGACGAGCTCAGCGTGCTTTGGATGGCGGACTTGCTTGATAAAAACGTTGATGAGATCGTCTGCGGCATTTCAAAGCGCGTGCCGAGAATATATGAGGATTAAGGAGATTAGGATATGGCTAATTATATTTTTAAAATCATCAAAAACGCGAGCTTCGGAAAAATGAAGCAGGCTGTAAATACCTGCCACGAGCGCTCGGGCTTAAGCAAAAGAAAGATTTTCTTTGATATGCTCCATTGTACCAGAAAGTACGGCGCGGGTTACTATGATTATCAGATTTTCGCGTTTTATAATCTTAACGAAAAGCAGCGCGCCACATATGTTACCCGTTTGATCAGCAAAAAGTTCAATACCTTTATGAATGATTATGAGTACGCTCACTTTCTTGAAAATAAAGACGAGTTCAATAAGCTTTACAAAAAGTATATCGGCAGAGGCTTTATCCAGTTTCAGGAGGCTACAAAGGAAGAGGTAAGGGAGTTCTGCTCAACCAGAGAATACCTGTTCTGCAAGATGCAGGACCTCGAATGCGGTCACGGCTGCGAGCGTATAAAAATAAGCGATTACGAGAGCTTTGACAAGCTTTACGATTATCTTAAAGAAAAGGATTTCTGTATTCTCGAGGATAACATCGAGCAGCACCCCGCTTTGAAAAAGCTTTATCCCAACGCTGTAAACTCCATGCGCTTTATCACCGTTCTCGACAAAGACGGCGAGCCGCATCTGCTTTATATCGTGCAAAAGATGGGCTTGGGCGGCAGCATTATAGACAACAACTGCCTGTTTACGCCCGTTGATCCCGAAACCGGTATTATGAAGTACCCGGCTCATTCGGGCGATACTCTAAAGGGTATTATCTACGAAGAGCACCCTGATACCCACGTTAAGATACAGGGCTATCAGATCCCGTTTGTAAAGGAAGCGGTACAAATGGTTCTCGAGGCCGCAAAAGTCACTCCGCAGATCCGTTATGTCGGCTGGGACGTTGCTACAACGCCCAACGGCCCCGCTATTATCGAGGGCAACACCTACTGCGCACATGACTTCTGGCAGCTTCCGCCTCATACTCCCGACGGGATCGGTATGCTTCCTACAATAAAGAAGTATATTCCCGAGTTTTTTGAGGGAAAAATCAAATAAAGTTACAAGATAAGCATAAGCCGGCACTTCCTGATTTGGAAAGTGCCGGCTTTTTACCGTTTTTCTGTTTATGCTGCGCCGTTAGTTCTGCATATTGTTATGCCGAGTTTTCCAAAGGCGCGGCGAATGCAGCGTCAGGCTGCTTAGCAGCCGCAGCCGCAGCCGTCGTTGTTGTTTCCGCAACCGCAGCCGTTGCCGTTACCGCCGCAGCAGCAGAGAATCAAAAGAATCAGAATAATGCAGCCGCAGCCGCCGTTATTTCCGAAGAAATTCATATATTTACCTCCTTTCGTTTACATTACATACTATTGCGAAAGGAGAAAAGTGTTACATAACAAAAAGGAGAAGCCTAAAAACTTCTCCCTTAAATAATATTCTAAATAGGAATATTATACGTTAAATCTGAACAGCACCACGTCTCCGTCCTTCATAACATATTCCTTGCCCTCACTGCGCACCAGTCCTTTTTCCTTTGCCGCAGCCATGCTTCCGCAGGCAATCAAATCATCATACGCGATAACCTCGGCGCGGATAAAGCCGCGCTCAAAGTCAGAGTGGATCTTTCCCGCTGCCTGAGGAGCCTTTGTGCCGTTTTTGATAGTCCAGGCGCGAACCTCCTGCTTACCGGCTGTAAGATACGAAATCAAGCCCAAAAGCGCGTAGCATTCCTTGATAAGACGGTCAAGACCGCTTTCCTCAAGCCCCATGTCGGAAAGGAACATAGCCTTTTCTTCATTGTCCATCTCGACGATCTCTTCTTCGATCTGAGCGCAGATAGGCAGCACGCCCGCGTGCTCCTCAGCGGCAATCTCCTGAACCTTTTTAAAGCCCTCGTTCGAGTCAAGTCCGTTTGAAAAATCATCCTCACTCATGTTAGCGGCGTAAATAACAGGCTTGCTTGTCAGCAGAGCGACTTCGTTAAGCAGCGCTTGCTCGTCCTCGTCGCACTCAACGCTTCTTGCGGGCTTGCCCTGTTCAAGCGTTTCAAGAACTCTGGTGTAAAAATCGACGTCGCGCTGATACTTCTTATCGCCCTTGACCATTTTCTTTGTCTTGTCGATCCTGCGCTCCATCATCTCAACGTCCGATAGGATCAGCTCAAGGTTGATAGTTTCAATATCGCGCGCAGGGTCAATGCTGCCCTCAACGTGGATAATATCGTCGTTTTCAAAGCAGCGTACAACGTGAACGATAGCGTCGCACTCGCGGATATTAGACAAAAACTTGTTGCCCAAGCCCTCGCCCTTTGACGCGCCCTTTACCAAGCCCGCGATATCAACAAATTCAATGCTGGCAGGCGTGTATTTGTCAGGATCGTACATCTCGGCAAGAACGTCAAGCCTTTTATCGGGAACCGCAACAACGCCAACATTCGGCTCGATCGTGCAGAAAGGATAGTTCGCGCTCTGGGCGCCGGCGTTAGTAATAGCGTTAAACAGCGTGCTTTTTCCTACATTAGGAAGTCCGACTATACCTAATTTCATTTATCTTCATACTCCTTTAATAATCTTCAATATGTCATTATATCACAGATGATTTGAAATCTCAATGTGTTTGAGCATTTTTTATAATCAATAGGACTTACATTTCAGATAAGAATCAACGTTATTACAGAATCTCAGCTTATTTCAGCAAGATAAAACAGTTGCGAAAAATGCCGTTATATAGTATTATTAGAATGTCAAAACACACTAAAGGGGATAAATTATGGAAGAAAAAACCGTCTTTCTAAAGGTGGAGGAACAGAACCTTGCAAGCGCAATGGGCAGCGGCAGCCTTGATGTTTTGGCTACTCCTGCCGTTGTGGCTCTTATGGAGTACGCCGCGTCGTCACTTGCAAACGATATTTTGAATGATCCCGAACTAACAACGGTCGGAACGGCGATTTCCATTCAGCACACAAGCCCGACGCCTCTCGGAGCGGACGTCACCGCAACGGCAAAGCTCGTAAAGCAGGACGGCAGACTGTTTGAGTTTGAGGTAAGCGCCGCCGACCAAATGGGGGAGATCGCGCGCGGAACTCATACGAGAGTCAGCGTAAAGGCAAAAAAATTCCAGGAAAAAGCAAACTGCAAATTTATGAAATATAAATACGTTTTATTCGATTTGGACGGCACTGTCAGCCGCAGCGCCGAGGGTATCCGCGCCTCGCTTGAGCACGCTATCAACGAGCTCGGCGTTGAGATGCCCGACCTCAGCGACTACACGCGCTATATCGGGCCTCCGCTCATCGATACATTCAAAAACCTTGTCGGTCTTGACGACGAGCGTGCCGAGATCGGCTCTCATTTGTACCGCAGATACTACAATAAGCGCGGAAAGCTGCTCAACTGCGCGTACGACGGCGTTGAACAACTGCTGAAGGATTTGAAAGGCAAGGGCTGCAGGCTTGCTGTCTTCACCTCTAAATACGAGCCTGTTGCCCAGGAGATCATTGAACTGCTTGATCTTACAGAGTATTTTGACGCGATTTGCGGCTCAACTATAGACGGCAGACTAACGGATAAGC
>CAZVSQ010000135.1:0-4895 GCA_964629925.1 uncultured Ruminococcus sp. | reverse complement strand
GTTGAGAACAGAGCTGTATCTGGTGTTGAGAGCTGATTCGATCCTGCCTGCCGCGTCGGCGTCCGCACCTTCAACAAGGACAACCTCGATAGGCGCGTTGGGATCGGACTTGTCCGTTTCACCGGCAAACTGCTTAACATCTGCTTCCTCAATGCTGTAGTAGCGCTTAAGCTTCTTAACGTCATCGATTTTGTCAAGTGAAAGGCTGTTTTCGCTGTTGATCTTGTCGAGGACCGTGTTGAGGTCTACGCTTGAGGTCTGTGAAGCGGTCGAGCCCGATTCACTTTTGGAGTCTGAGCTTCCGCCGCAGCCGGCAAGAACCGCTACAGACATCATGGCTGCAAGCGCAAATGCGATAATTCTTTTCATAACTTTTCCTCCGTTGATATATTGTTTTGTTTACGCTCCTATTATATTATAATTATTTTAATTGTCAATATTTATTATAATTTTGTAATGAAATGCAAATAAGAGCGGATCGTGCGTATTATCAGGCTTATTACGAAATAACGTCCTTAACCGTCTTGAACATCAGCTTTATATCCGAGAAGAACCCGAAGCAGCGCGTGTATTCAAGGTTATACTTCATTTTTTCGGGAAGGATGGTGTTTACATATACCTCGTCGGCGTTTTCAGCTGACGATAAAAGCTTTTCCTCATCCTTATACATGATCGAAGCGAGCGAGGTGATTCCCGCGGGCAAAAGCAGCGTTGCGTAGTACTCCTTTTCATATCTGTCAACATATCTCGGCACCTCGGGGCGCGTTCCTACAAAAGACATGCTTCCGCCGAGGACATTGAACACCTGAGGAAGCTCGTCAAGGCGGTACTTGCGCAGGAACCTGCCAATGGGAGTTACGCGGCTGTCGCTGTCGGTCGTCACCTGAGTGCCGAGGCTCTCGGCGTTTTCGACCATTGTGCGGAATTTGAAAATCTTAAAATGCTTTCCGTAGGCCGTAACCCTCTCCTGCCTGAAAAACACATGCCCCTTTGAGGTGGTTTTTACAATAACAGACAAAACGATGATAGGAACAATAAGGAAGCCGAGCATTATCAGCGCAGCGAAAATGTCAAAAACTCTTTTGAGCACAAGGCTGCCCTTCTTTTTGCACAGAATGTCGTAATAAGGACGCACCTCGTCGGTTTTGAACTGCTCCGGAAGCTTATCATATTTTTTCATGCCACACACCCTTTTCCCATGATATCGGCATTATACCGCTATTATTATAGCTTTGTTGAGCACCTAATGCAACAAAAGTTTCAAAAGATTAATCATTTACGGCAGAAAGTAAAAACCGACGGGAATCAGCCGTCGGTTTTTAGGTAATTTTATGGAGTAATCAAGCACATAGAAAGGAAATTTTTATCTTTATCTCTTTAGCACAATGATAGTATATCACACCCGTTGTTAATTGTCAACAGTTTTTTTAAACTTTTTTGTTTTTTTATATATTTTTTATTCTATCCTTAAAAACCCTTGACTTAATGGAAAAAACAATGTAAAATTAGTATATAAAATATTATAATTCACATACTGAATAAGGGCTGGTTTATTTCCTGCCCGATGCGTGAATGATTTTAAAATAACCCTACAACATTTAAATCGGGAGCCTTGCTCTTTCAGCGGTGTGCAGACCTCCCGCTTTCGGAAGAAGGGAGCCTGAAGCTTAAAGGCGGGCACCCACCTGTTCTATTCGTAGGCAGGTTATTTATTTAAATCATACGGTCGGGCGGGTATTTTTATGTTCTTTTTCAGTTGACAAAGAAAGTCAGGAATAATTATGAAAATATCGGTTTTGGGCTGCGGAAGATGGGGCAGCTGCATTGCGTGGTACCTTGACAAAATAGGTCACGAGGTACTTAGCTGCGGTCTTAAGGACGCGCCCGAGTTTATTCAGCTGAAAAGCACAAGACATAACGATTATCTTGAATTTCCCGAGTCTGTTCAGGTATCGTCCGATTTGGGCTACGCCGTGAACCGCGCCGAGGTTATCGTTATCTCGATATCATCTCAGTATCTTCGCTCTTACTTTTCCGAGATAGCGCAGTATAATCTTGACGGAAAAACTATCGTGCTCTGCATGAAGGGCGTTGAGGCAACTACGGGCAAACGCCTTAGCGAGATAGTCGGCTCGTTTGTTGATGAGAACAAAACACCCGTTGCCGTTTGGGTAGGCCCCGGTCATCCTCAGGATTACGTCAAGGGCATCCCGAACTGCATGGTAATAGACAGCGCCAACCGCGAGGTCAAGGAAAAGCTTGTAAGCGAGTTTTCAAGCGAGCTTATCCGCTTTTACATAGGCAGGGATTTGATCGGCAGCGAAATAGGCGCGGCGGCGAAAAACGTGATCGGGATCGCCGCGGGTATACTTGACGGCTTGGGCTACACCTCGCTCAAGGGTGGGCTTATGGCGCGCGGCACCCAGGAGATATCGCGTCTTATCGAGGCTTTGGGCGGCAATAAAATGAGCGCCTTCGGCTTGTGCCACTTAGGCGACTACGAGGCGACGCTCTTCTCCCCCTGGAGCCACAACCGCATGTACGGCGAGGACTTTGTAAAAGATAAAAAGTTCAACAAGCTTGCCGAGGGCGTTATGACTTCAAAGGCGCTATATAAGCTCGGCGCGGAGCACAACGTCGACCTGCCTATCGTGTCGGCGGTTTACAGGGTGCTTTTTGAGGGCACGGACGTAAAAGAGGAAATTCAGCAAATGTTCCTGCGCTCGGTCAAAGATGAATTTTAGAAGGTAAAAAAATGGGTAACAAACAAAAAAAACCGTCCTCAGCGGCGGTAAAGACCGTAAAAACAACTCAAAGGAAATGCATGTTTGAATACATAGCGGTAAATGTTATTTCCCTCTTTGTTTTTCTTTCGTTCGGATATATTGCAATAATGGCTTTTTTCCAGACAAGCCAGATCGATCCTACAAACTACGTCGGCGAGAAGATACTCTATAATTCGGATAACATCGTACTGAACCTTGTGTTCACCTGCATTACGGTCGCGGCGCTGTTTGCGCTTAAAAAGTTTTTTGACAAAAGGATAGAGGACGATAAACAGATACGCAACTTATCGCTTGCGTGCCTTGTTACGGTAACAGCTCTTACCGTTCTGTTTATCCTGATAACCGTATTTGTAAAGTTTCTTGAAAAGACTCCCGAGGAAAGTCTTGGCGACGCTATTTCAAAGGCTCTCAACGCTCCGAACGACTCAGCCTTCTTTCCCATAAACTTTTTGCTTATGGCGCTGTTTGTAGGCGTCATGATAGCTATGGTTCTGACTTACTCCTACAAGTCAAAGCATATTATAACTGTTTTTGAAATCGCTTTGGCGCTTTATGTCGTTATTATCGGTATCGTTTGGGTAGTTAACGTCCGCTCGGTACCCGCCGCCGACAGCTACAATATTTATGAGGCCGCAACCGACGCCGCTCAGGGCAGATATACATCAATGCACAACTTCAGCAACTTCTATAACAGCAAGATGTACGACGGCTACTCATACTTCCAGTATTATCCCTTCCAGCTGGGCTTTGTGGCGTTCAGCGAGTTTGTTTATCGTATCTTCGGAACCGGCTCGTCAATGCCTATCCAAATAATCAACGTGCTCTCGCTTGCGTCGGCATACTTCGCTATCGCAAGGATCACACGCCTGCTGTTCAAGAGCCGCAGGATAGAGTTTATCGCAATTACAATGCTTGCGCTTTGCATTCAGCCTATCCTGTTTTGCACCTTTGCGTACGGCAATATCATCGGTATGACATGCGCGCTTTGGGCGAGCCTGCTGCTGATAAAGTATTTCAAGACCGGTCAGTACCGCTGGATATACCCCTCGGGCGCGCTGCTCGTGTTGGCGGTCATGGTAAAATATAACAACATGATTTACCTTATCGCCTTTGTGATAATGCTTGTAATTCATATAGTAAAGAAAAAGAAGTGGCAGAGCGCGGCTATAGCGGCGGCTTTGATAATAGCGGTTCTGGGAACGAATTCGCTTGTTATAAAGTCGTACGAAGCCCGCGCCGACGAGGAGTTCTCCCCCGGCGTTTCACAGCCGCTCTACCTTGATTTGGGACTAAAGGAATCATCGATGGCTCCCGGCTGGTACACTCACACAGCCAAGGATCTATACGCACAGTATTACCTTATCCCGAAATATAACGGCGACGAAAACGCAAGTCTTTCCGACGCAAACGACGCCGCCTGGGACGAGATCGGCAAGCGCCTTGACGAATTCTCGGAGGACGCCGATTACACCTTTGAGTTCTTTGGCAAGAAGATCCTCAGCCAGTGGAACGAGCCCACGTTTGAGTCGATTTGGGTGAGCAAGGTCAAGGCTCACACCGCCACCGAGGAGGAACAGCTCCGAAGCGGAACCGAAACCATAGGCAGCGACCAGATGACAGGACTTGCAAATGCCGTATACAAAAAAGGCACCGGTCAGGCGCTTGAAATGCACTTTAACTTCTACATGCAGATAATGTACATTTTGTTTGCGGCGGGCATTTACCTTATGTTCATCAAGAAAAAGACGAATATAGAAACCGTTTTGCTTCCGCTTGTTATGCTTGGCGCGTTCGGGTACCACCTGCTGTTTGAGGGCAAGTCGCAGTATGTTTTGACATATATACCGCTGATGATACCGACGGCAGCCTATGCCCTGCATACGATACTCAACGGGAAGTATGAAAAAACCAAAAAGGTTATGGCAAAAATAAAGCACATTCCCGATAATACTATCGACATCAAGCCAAAGCCCGTAAAGTCAAAAAAGTAAGTAACGTGACGTTCCATCCAAAGGCGCGCAAGCGTGACGCTTGACCCAATACGCGAATCAGATGTTAGCAATATTCAAACCTTCCGTTCCCGCGATTTATGACGCGCCGGATGATACT
>CAZVSQ010000134.1:3791-4896 GCA_964629925.1 uncultured Ruminococcus sp. | reverse complement strand
CTCCGTTTTTTTGCTGACATTATAATATCACATTATTAAGATGTACGTCAAGGAGATGCAACAGCAAAATAGAGGTTTTATTGAAGCTGCCCTCCCCTGGCAACGGGCAAGAGGCGCCCGAATAATCGAGCGCCTCTGCTTATAAGGAGATCATTTATCTGAAAATAGCGTTATTGTCACTTGATTGGATTTACCAATTGAACAGGCGGTCCCAAAGGCTTTCGTCTGACTGGAAGTCGTCCTGCTTTTCCTCTGTGTTGGGCTTTGCCGAGGGAACATACTCGGTAAGCTCAAACGAAATATCCTGGGTCTTGCTTGCGCGTGAAACGGTGAACGTGACCGTGTCGCCTACCGATTTATCCTTAAGCGCCTTGGTGATGTCAGCCGAGCTTGAAACCTCGGTTCCGTTTACAGCGGTGATAAGGTCGCCTGAGCGGAAGCCCGCTTCCTCGGCGTTGGAGCCTTTATCAACAGAGAGAACATATACTCCGAGCTGATTTACGTTGTAATAGAAAGCCGAATCGTAGGAGTTGATGTCGACAAACTTCATTCCTGTGTCGATTTTATCTCTGCTGTAGCCGTATTCCTTAAGGTCTTTTATAATGCTTGAAACCGTGTTTATCGGAATAGCGAACGCGATACCCTCTACCTCGGTTGCGCTGTCCTTGGCGTTAACGATACCGATGAGCTTGCCTTCGGCGTTGAACAGACCGCCGCCGGAGTTGCCCGGGCTTATCTGAGCGTTTGTCTGGAGCAGGGTGAGGTTTTTGTTTTCGATTGTTACCTCACGGGCAAGAGCGCTTATAATGCCGTCGGTCACGGTGCCGCCCAAGGTTCCCAGCGGGTTGCCGATAGCGATTACATAGTCGCCTACAACAAGGTCGCTGCTGTTGCCGATCTCAGCCGCCGTAAGTCCCGTAGCATCTATTTTAAGGAGCGCTATGTCGTTGTCCTCGTCGCTGCCGATAAGCTTAGCCTCATAAGAGGTTGTGCCATCGCGCAGTGTTACGGTGATTTTATTTGCGCCCTCAATAACATGATAGTTGGTGATGATATAGCCGTCGTCCGAGATAATTACGCCCGAGCCCGCGCCCTTTGTGGCGTA
>CAZVSQ010000134.1:0-3781 GCA_964629925.1 uncultured Ruminococcus sp. | reverse complement strand
GCTGTGAGAAGCCGCCCGAAACGGTTGCCTCCGTAACGATCTCAACAACGCTGTTTGCGGTCTTTTTGACGATATCCGAGGTTGTGAGCGCCGATGTTTTTGTAGCGGCGTTTGTAATGGTGCTGCCCGAGCCTGCCGCTGTAGTTTCCTGAACGGATGAGCTGTCGGAGCCGGAGGAGCCGCCCATCTTGCCGGCTATAACTCCGCCGCCGAAACCCAGCGCCGTTGAGCCGAGCACGGCGATAGCGAGAGCTGCTGCCACAAAGCCCTTTGAAGCGAACTTTTTGTCTTTTTTGGGCTTTGCCGCCTTAGCCGCTTTTACGGTGCTTTGCGAGCTGTAGCCGTAAGCGCTGCCGCTGTTTGAGTATTCGGCGTATTGGTCGGCATAGGGATTGGCGCTCTGACTGCTTGAATATACGTCGTCGGACGCGCCGCTTTGGTACGCGCTGCTTGAATACGCGTCATCATAATTGTTGGGGTTGTGGTCGGCGTTTCTGTTTGCGCCGTTTATATATGAATAGTGATACTCGCCGTCTGAATAGTTGCGGTCTGAGTTCCACTCGTAAGAGCTCTCCTGAACGGGCTCGCTTGCCTGAGTTGCCTGGGTTTGCTCCGTGGAATAATCGCATCCGTCGTACATGTCGCGCGTGGCTTCATAGCCGCTTGCGCTTTCCTCGGCGGGAGCTTCCTCAAAGCTTTTTTCCGGCTCGTTGGTACCGCTGTTTTTATCAAAAATGTTGTCGTTAAAATATTGGTCTGACATGGAATATCCTCCTTTATAGCCCTGTGATAAGGTGTCACTCTTTATGTTGTCAATATAATAATCCCCAAAAGTGAAAACTATATGAAATAAAAATGAAAAAATCAGGGAATATTTGTGATTCCCTGACTTTTTTATACGATTATTCTTTTTTCTCGGCTTTGGGGATGATCTTCCGGTTGACTTTTACGCCGTCAAAGCGCTTTTTAAACGATACCCTGCCCGTAAAGCGGGTGTCGCAGTTGTCGCAGTAGAAGTCGGCGTTGAAATTTTTGTTGTGAAGCTTCCAGCGCTTTACCCTTTTCGCCTGATTGCCGCACTGCTCACAGAAGAACTTAAGCTGCTCGCGGTCAATTTCGGGAGAGGCTATATCGGTTATAAAGAAATTTTTAAAGAGCATGCGGTCGTAAAATTCCTCGCAGTCGGCGTCCATGATGCACTCTTCAAGACGGTAACCGCTCATCACCTTTTTAAGGTTCTTAAGACTAAGATACGCGTCGGCGGCAGCCCTGTGCTGCTCCTCCTCCGAGAACTCGACTCCGATCATCTCGGCAAAGCGCCCCAGACCTATCTGGTTGCCCTCGTCAAACTGCCCTATCGCCTTTTCGCAGTACTCCTGCAAGTCGCAGTAGCTCTTTAAAAAAGGAATGCGCCTGCTCTTTGTATAGAACAAATAATTATCGATAAGCGCGTGGATATCGCCGGTGCCCCATGTCATAACAACCGCGCCGTCAACAAAGCTCTCAAACTCGCGGGTAACGGACAAAAAGTCGCCGCCGCCCTCCATATCCTCGTTTGTGAGGTGGGTGAGCTGCTTTACCCTGCCGTTGAGGTTCTTTTTTACTTTTGGGGTGATAAGGCGCGAGAATGAGCCGATTTCGTTAAAATCGCCGTCGACCTTTACCGCGCCGAACTCGATTATTTCATTTACAAAGCGGTGAGCGGACTTGCTGTAGGCGCTGTTCCACTCCAAATCTAAAATAACAAAATTCATACTCAGGATTTTTTATTGCGGAATTGCTGCTTCATGCGCTGTTCCTTTGATAGGATCCTTTTGCGCATGCGGATATTTTCGGGAGTTACCTCCACAAGCTCGTCGTCGGCAATGAACTCAAGGCACTGCTCAAGCGACATAACGGTGGGAGGAGTGAGCTTCAGCGCGTCGTCGGAGCCGGAAGCGCGCGTGTTGGTGATGTGCTTCTTTTTGCAGACGTTAACGGTGATGTCCTCGGACTTGGGGCTTGCGCCGACTATCATTCCCTCGTAAACGGGAACGCCCGCGCCGATAAACAGCCTGCCCCTCTCCTGGGCGGCATACAGTCCGTAGGTTACGGAATCGCCCGTTTCAAAGGCGATAAGCGAGCCTTGGTGACGGGTTACTATCTCGCCCTTAAACGGCTCGTAGCCGTCGAAAACGTGGTTCATAATGCCGTTGCCGTTGGTGTCTGTAAGAAACTCGGGGCGGTAGCCCATAAGGCCTCTGGCGGGTATTCTGAACTCGATGTGGGTAACGCCGCCGTCGCGGGTCCCCATATTGATTAGCTCAGCCTTGCGCGATCCGAGCTTTTCCATTACCGCGCCTACATACGAATCGGGGACCTCTACTATAAGGTACTCCATAGGCTCGCACAGCTTGCCGTCGATCGTCTTGGTGATGACCTCGGGGCGCGATACCTGGAACTCAAAGTTCTGGCGGCGCATTGTTTCGATAAGAATGGAAAGGTGAAGCTCGCCGCGTCCCGATACCTTGAAGGTGTCGGCGCTGTCGGTCTCCTCAACCCTGAGGGCGATGTTCGTTTCGGTCTCTTTAAACAGTCTGTCGCGGATATTTCTGGAGGTGACGTACTTGCCCTCTCTGCCGGCAAACGGTGAGTTGTTTACGATGAAATTCATGGTGACGGTGGGCTCGTCTATTTTAACGAAGGGGAGCGGCTCAACGCAGTCGTTTGAGCAGAGCGTTTCGCCTATATTGATGTCCTGAACGCCGCTTATGCATACGATGTCGCCGATTGAAGCCTCGTCGCACTCAATGCGCTTCAAGCCCTCAAACTGATAGAGCTTGCCGATTTTTACGACCTTGGTGGTGCCGTCGGCGTGGCAGAGAGTGACGGACTGACCGTTCTTTACCGAGCCGCGCTCTACCCTGCCTACTCCGATCCTGCCGACAAAGTTATCGGCGTCGATATTTGAGATAAGTATTTGCAGACCGCCGTCAAGCTCGCCCTTTGGAGCAGGGATCTCGTTTACTATCGCCTCAAAAAGCGGAGTCATGTCAGTGCCCCGAGTGTTGTAATCGTCTGTAGCGTAGCCGTCGCGGGCTGAGGCGTAGATAACCGGGAACTCAAGCTGCTCGTCGTCGGCTCCCAGCTCGATAAACAGGTCGAGGACTTCGTCAACTACCTCCTCGGGGCGCGCTCCGGGACGGTCGATCTTATTGAGCACTACAAGCGGCTTTTTGCCGAGCCCGAGAGCCTTTTTCAGCACAAAGCGCGTCTGGGGCATGCAGCCCTAAAAGGCGTCTACAAGCAGGACTACGCCGTCTACCATTTGCAGAATGCGCTCGACCTCGCCGCCGAAATCGGCGTGTCCGGGCGTGTCTACTATATTGATTTTGATGTCCTTATACATAACCGCGGTGGGCTTTGAAAGGATAGTTATTCCGCGCTCGCGCTCCAAATCGTTTGAGTCCATAACGCGCTCCTCAACAGCCTCGTTCTCGCGGAAAACGCCGCTCTGACGGAGAAGCTGGTCGACGAGGGTGGTTTTGCCGTGGTCGACGTGCGCGATAATAGCTATATTTCTGAGGTTTTCTCTTGTGTCCATATGATTACTCCGATTCTTATAATATTACCTATTTATTATAGCACTGCGGGGCTGACAATTCAATTTGTAAAAATACATCACATTTCACCGACTGAAGCGGTTTTTTTGCGAAAATTGCCAATGCCGCCACGCGGCAGGAAGCGCGGGAACGTGACGTTCCATCCAAAGCCGCCTTTGGAAAGCTCGGCTTTATCGAAA
>CAZVSQ010000133.1:0-4978 GCA_964629925.1 uncultured Ruminococcus sp. | reverse complement strand
GCCGACGAGCTCGCCAACTTTTTTGAGATAGTTGTAGCTTTTGAGGAGCTTATCGCCGACGGAAACCTTGAAAAAAGCGACGTAATTGACGGCGAGCAGACCTATATCATAACCGAAAACGGCAGGGTTATCGCCAACGGACTTGAAACAACGCTTGCTCACACCGTTAAGCAGAAGTCATACGACTGTGCGCTGAGATTATTGGGAGAGCGCAGAACCGCGCGCGAGAACCACGTTGACATAATCAAAACCGAAAACGGCTTTGACGTAAATTGCAGGGTTTCGGGCGGAGATATAACTCTGTTTGAGTTTAAGCTTTACGCGCCGAATCACGAGCAGGCAGAGGTTATTAAAAAGAACTTTTTGAGCTATCCCCAAACCGTCTACAAAGCAATGCTCGGACTTATGACAAAGGATATTGAGAACGTAGGACAGGCGCTTGAGGAGGTTTACGGAGAAGTTAGGGGTTAGCGGTTGTTTCTTACAAAATCAAATTCAAAAACAGCAGAAGCGTTACCCCGGGCACTCCGCCTATTGCCGAAGTCAGCACCGACAGCAGGCTTACGGGTATATACACCCCTGTAAGCGACGAGAGCAAATCGACAGCCGCAAGAGAGCCAAGCCCTATACACATAGACAAAAGCGCCCTTTTGAAAGGGCGTTTATTTTTTTCGGCAAAATGAAGCGCCGCAAATATTATAAGCGCCGACAAGAGTATTATGGCTATTCCCCACCAAGGCATATTGAACATCTCCAAAGAAGTAAAAAAATAGACCGCCGGATACCGACGGTCTATTTTATGCCCTGAGGCAAAAAATTATTACTGTTACAGAATGTCAAAGTAAGACAGTACATTAAGCGCGACAACAAAGATTACAAAAATCGCCGCGAAAACCTTTGTCCAGCGCGAGAGGAATGCGTCGATGGAGCGAGCCTTGTTTTTGGAGAAGTAAGAGTCCGCAGCGCCCGTAACAACGCCGATACCCTGCTGATTACCCTCCTGAAGGATGATCACAATGATGATTGCAACCGAAACTACCGCCAGCACAATTCCGAGAATAATACCTAATGCGTTCATATTATCGTCCTTTCATTTGCGAAAATTCGCCTTTTATACTAATCAACTTACTTATATTACCATATAAAACCGGGCTTTGCAAGTGTTTTTTTAAATTAGTTTTAAATTTTAGTAGTTAGTGGTTAGTCGGGCAGAAAAGGTGTTTTTACAGCAAGCTTTCTGCACGACCGAAATTCCGCATTCCGCACTCTGAATTCCGAATTATAATAGTGAGAGCTGCTCGTCGGCTTTGTCCTCGTTTGACGGGAGCGCGCCCAGTGCCGGGAGCGTTCGCGTGCGGTAACGCTGGGGCTTTGTGAAGCCGCCCTCTTTGTACTCGTCTATGCAGAACAGCCTGTGCCCCTTTTTGAGCTTCATTACCGCCACGCCCTGGGTCGAGCGCGTTGTCTTGAGCGCCAGTGCGCCCGTATGCACAAGCAGCATTCTGCCCGATGACGCGGTGAACAGTACCTCTTTGTCCCCGCTTAGCCAAAGCACGCCCGCAAGCGGACTTTTGTCGGAATACGCCGCCGTAAGCTTTTTGCGGTTGGTCTTTGTAACGTATGCCTCAAGCGGCACTTTGGCGACCTTGCCGTTTTCAAAGGCAAAGATCATCATGCCCTTGTAGTCCTTTGTGGCGGCCATATAAACGGCGTTTTCGCCCTCGTCCATGCTGAGCTTTGCCGCAACATAATCGCCCAGCACGCTCGCCTTGGTATCGGAGAAGTCGCTCGCCTTCGCCTTGTAGACCTGAGCCTTGTCGGTGAAAAACAGCAGATCGCAGTTGTTTGACAGCTCTATCTCCTGGGTTATCTCGTCGCCGTCCTTAAGCTTGTGAGCGCCGCTCATCCTGAGCGACTGAGGCGTTATTTTCTTGAAGTAGCCCTCCCTGGTAAAGAAGAAGGTGCAGGCGTAATCGGGCACAGCCTCGGCTTCCTCAACATATTTTGCGGTGTCCTCGTAGATTATTATACTGCGGCGCGGCTGACCGTACTTTTCGGCGATAGCCTTAAGCTCTTTTACGATGATGGTCTTGATACGCGCCTTGCTTTTGAGGATATCGTCAAGCTCGGCGATCTCCTTTTCAAGCTGTTCAATGTCCTGAGTGCGCTTTAAAATATACTCGCGGTTGAGGTGGCGCAGCTTGATTTCAGCCACATACTCAGCCTGTATCTTGTCGATACCGAAGCCTATCATCAGGTTCGGCACTACCTCGATCTCCTCGTCGGTCTCGCGGATTATTTTAATTGCCTTGTCTATGTCGAGAAGTATCTTTGCAAGTCCCTTTAACAGGTGCAGCCTCTCGGCTTTTTTGGTGCGGTCAAAGTAGGTGCGCCGCTTAACGCACTCTATACGGAAGGCTATCCACTCCTCTAAAAGCGCCTTTACGCCCAGCACCATCGGCACTCCGCCGATAAGCACGTTGAAGTTGCAGGCGTAGCTGTCCTCCAGAGTCGTAAGCTTAAAAAGCTTTGCCATAAGCGCGTCGGGGTTTGTGCCCCTTTTAAGGTCTCTAGTGATTTTAAGACCGTCGATACCCGTTTCGTCGCGGACGTCGGAGATCTCCTTTAGCTTGCCCTGCTTTACAAGGTCGATGATCTTCTCGATAATGACCTCGCTGGTGGTGGTGCTCGGAATAGAGAGCACGTCGATACAGTTGGCGGATTTATCGTATTGGTACCTTGCGCGCAGGCGAATGCTGCCCCTGCCCGTTTCGTAGACCTGATCTATGACCTTTTCGTCATAAAGTATCTGACAGCCGCCGATAAAATCCGGAGCCGGAAGAGTTGACTTCACGTCGTGGCCGGGATCGCGGATAATAGCAGCCGTGGTCTCGCAAATTTCCTTAAGGTTAAAGGAGCAGATATTTGAAGCCATACCTACCGCAATGCCCGTGTTGGTGTTTACGAGAACCGACGGAAAGGTAGCCGGCAGAAGCGTAGGCTCCTTCATTGTGTTGTCGTAGTTGTCGACAAAGTCCACGGTGTCCTTGTCGATGTCACAGAACAGCTCGGTGCAGATGGGAGCCAGCTTTGCCTCGGTATAACGCGAGGCAGCCCACGCCATGTCGCGGCTGTAGAACTTGCCGAAGTTGCCCTTTGAATCCACATACGGGTGCAAAAGCGCCTCGTAGCCGCGCGAAAGGCGCACCATTGTGTCGTAGATAGCCGCGTCGCCGTGAGGGTTTAGCTTCATTGTAGCGCCTACAATATTGGCGGATTTAGTGCGGTTGCCCTTTAAAAGCCCCATTTTGTACATGGTAAAAAGCAGCTTGCGGTGAGAGGGCTTGAAGCCGTCTATCTCGGGAATAGCGCGCGAGAGTATAACGCTCATCGCGTAGGGCATAAAATTCTCGCGTATGGTGGAAACTATCGGCTGCTCCACCACCTCGCCCGCACCGTTTATAACGCCGTGGATCTTGGCAGGCGCCGCTTTGGTCGTTCTCTTTTTTCTTTGAGCCATTGCAGTGCCTCCTTAGCTTACGTCGAGCTGGTCGATATACTCGTTGCCGTGCTCAACTATATAGTCTTTTCGCGCCTGAAGGTTGTTGCCGATAAGGATGTCGAAAATCTCGGCGGTCTGCTCGGCGTCGTCGGGCATGACCTTTATCAGGCGGCGGGTTTTGGGGTTCATTGTGGTAAGGTTCATCATCTCGGGCTCGTTTTCACCGAGACCCTTGCTGCGCTGAATGGTGTACTTCTCCTCGCCTATCTGCTCGATGAAATCGTCCTTTTCAACCTCGTCGTAGGCAAAATAGACCTCGTTTTTTGTGGTGATCTCATACAAAGGCGATTCCGCGATAAACACTCTGCCCTCGCGGATAAGCGTGGGAGTAAGGCGGTAAAGCATAGTCAGCAGCATAGTGCGGATATGGAAGCCGTCGACGTCGGCGTCGGTGCAGATGATGACCTTGTTCCAGCGCAGAGCGTCCATGTCGAAGGTGGCGAGGTTTTTGTTCGCCTTGCTCTTGACCTCTACTCCGCAGCCCAGCACTTTGAGCAGGTCGGTGATGATGTCGCTCTTGAAAATGCGGTCGTAGTCGACCTTTAAGCAGTTGAGGATTTTGCCCCTTATAGGCATGATAGCCTGAAAGTCCGGGTCGCGCGCCTGAACGCACGCGCCCTTAGCGGAGTCGCCCTCCACGATAAATAATTCTCTTGAAGAAATATCCTTGCTTCGGCAGTCAACGAACTTCTCAACGCGGTTGGTCATATCGAGATTGCCCGAGAGCTTCTTTTTGATGTTGAGCCTTGTTTTCTCGGCATTCTCGCGGCTTCGCTTGTTGATAAGCACCTGCTCGGCGATCTTCTCGGCCTCAAGCGGATTCTCTATGAAATACACTTCCAGACTGCGGCGCAGAAATGCCGTCATAGCGTCCTGAATACCCTTGTTGGTGACCGCCTTTTTGGTCTGGTTGGCGTAGGACGCGACGCTTGAAAACGACGAAATAACGCAGATAAGGCAGTCGGCGACGTCGTCGTAGCTGATTTTCTTTTCGGTTTTGTTGTATTTATTGTTGGTCTTTAGATAGTTGTCGATTTGGTAAACAAAGGCGTTGCGCACCGCCTTGTCGGGAGCGCCGCCCTGTTCAAGCCAGCTTGAATTGTGATAAAACTCGGTGGTGCTGACCTTGTTGGAAAAGGCTACGGCAATATTCATCTTAAGCTTGTACTCGGGCTTGTCGTCGCGGTCGCGCGTCATAGCCTCGGTCTCCCAGTGCTGAACGCCCGTAAGACCGTTTTCGCCGATGATCTCGGCAACGTGGTCTACAACGCCGTTGACGTAATTGAACACGGTAGTGTCAAAGCTTCTGCCGTTCTGGTTGCGGAAGATGAACTCTACGCCCGCGTTGACAATAGCCTGGCGCTTCATGATGTCGGTGAAATAATCGGGCGCTATGTCGATGTCGGTAAACACCTC
>CAZVSQ010000132.1:0-4989 GCA_964629925.1 uncultured Ruminococcus sp. | reverse complement strand
ATGTTGACGAAAAGTTAGGCGCAGGCTGTAAATTATGCTATCATATGTATGAAAAAATATTATTATAATGTAGTTTTGTCAATGATGTGTTACAATTAACATATTGAAATAAGCAGGCAGCTATTGGTTGCCTGCATTTTATAATATTCCCATAGACTAATCAAATATCTTACGCCACTTACGCCAAAACTTACGCCAAACGATGCAGAAAAAAGCAAAAATATCTTGACATTCTTTATAATATAATTATAATATAATTATGGATACGATACAATTCGAGTGGGATAATAATAAAAATGCTATCAATATCAAGAAGCATAAAATATCTTTTGAAGAAGCCAGCACGGTGTTTTACGATGACAGGGCAATTCTCTTTGATGATCCCGAACATTCTTATGAGGAGGAAAGATTCTTAATAATCGAGACAACTGCATCATCGAAGATATGTATTGTCAGTCATTGCTACCGTGACGATGATGAAATCATCAGAATCATTTCCGCAAGAAAAGCAACCAAGTCAGAGCAAAGTGTATATGAAGAAAACCTGTAAAGGAGGTATTGTTATGTTAGATGAATATGATATCAAAAACTTGAATCCGAGAAAGAACCCCTACGCTAAAAAGCTAAAAAAACAAATCACGATCAATATTGACAACAGAGTAATTGAGTATTTCAAGGAGCAGGCGCAGGAAACGGGTATACCTTATCAGACCTTGATTAACCTTTACCTCGCCGATTGCGCAGATCAAAACAAAAAACTGACGCTTTCTTGGACATAACCATTTCTCAGGCTGCCTTTATGAGGTTGCCTGTTTCGTTATGCAGTTTAACTGATAGACAAATCGGAGTTGCCGTGATATAATCTTATTATCAATCAGGATCTTCAGGTGAAAAATATGATAAAGGAAATCAAAAAAAGCGATATTCCCGAATGCGCGGCTGTTATTAAGGACAGCTTTATGACTGTTGCCGGCGCGTTTGGTTTTACGGCTGAAAACGCGCCCGGATTTACGGCGTTTGCGACAAATGAGGAAAAGATACTCCATTGGATGAATGAGCAGCACCGCCCAATGTATGGTTACTTTGAAAACGGTAAACTGATCGGATATTACAATCTTTTAGTTGAAGAAAACAGTGAGTGCGAGCTTGGGAGCCTTTGCGTTCTTCCCGGATACAGACATTCAGGCATAGGAAAATTACTTTTGAATGACGCGCTCGCAAAAGCCGAAAAACTCGGCTGCCGTGTTATGAAGCTCAGTATTGTCGAAGAGAACACCGTTTTGAGGCAGTGGTATGAAGCACAGGGATTCCGCCATACCGGAACCCAAAAGTTTGATTTCTTTCCGTTTACCTGCGGATATATGGAGAAGAAAATAAGGAGTTTGGAATAATGAAACTTGAACACGGATTTGCAACAATGTAGTATATGAGTATGAAAAGCAAAAGTGCGGGGAACAGGTTGATTATGAGCATCAGTGATTTGATAATAAAAAGCAAGGCAGACCTTATCGGCGCTATAAATGAATACGGCTTCATTCCGTTTTTTGAAAACTCTATAGAAGGCTTTTCAATAGAGGAACATATTGTGCCGGAATGCTGGTGGCACAGCGAAACAGGCGAGTGGAGCGCATGGGAATGGAAGGGGCCGGTCATACGCGAAACGGGCTGTGCCTACGGAAAGTTTTTTGAGAAAAAGGCTTGCTTTATCAGCCCCGAGTGGTTCCCGGATTTCGCTAATTTTCGCCGCGACGGATATGACTTTGACGCGCGTTACGACGACGGTCTTGCGCCGTACAGAGATAAGCAGCTATATGATCTGATCGAGAGCAGCGCGCCCGTAATTTCAAAGCGGCTGAAGCAGCTGGGCAACTACAAAAAAGGCGGGAACAAGGGCTTTGATACCTGCGTTACGCGGTTGCAGTCACAGGGCTATGTTATTATCAGCGATTTTGTGTATATGAGGGATAAATTCGGCAAGCCATACGGCTGGGGCGTCGCCGAGTATTCCACACCCGAAGCTTTTATGGGCGGCAGCTTTACCGAAAATGTTTACAGCCGCAGTCCCGATGAATCCTTTGACAGGATCCTGGAACACTTTTGCGCTCTTTTTCCGAATATGCCTATAAATACTCTGAAAAGGTTTATCGGTAAAAAAGCCTGACTGCCGAAATCAAAAATTTTCATTATCAGGTTGAAAAACCGGATCAATAATGGTAAAATATAATCGCAACAAAAAAATAAAAACCTTGAATAAATGTATTTAGGGAGGCAACTATAATGGCATTTAAAAGAGCACTTTGGCACAGCGGGCTTACATATCAGCAGACCTGCTATCACTGCCGCACATTGGTAAGATACACAGACTATAACCTCGATTTCAGACCGTGGTACCCCGACGGATTCGTTTACTGCCCGAACTGCAAGGGGCCGCTCCGTCATAACGAGATGTTCGCGATAAACGAGGACGGCACTCCGCTCCAGCCCCAGGCTTCGGCTGTTCCGCAGGGAGCGCCGGTTCAGCCTCAGGCGGCACCCGTTCAGCCCCAAACAGCGCCGACCGAAGGAACACCCGGCTTCTGCTCTAACTGCGGAAAACCGGTTGTTTTGGGCGTTGACCGCTTTTGCTCCGGCTGCGGCAATAAGCTCGACTGAAATTTTTTAAAGTATTGATCCCCGAAAACCGCTCATTTGCACGGCTTTCGGGGATTATTTTTCGCGCAGGTTTTTATGCGCTCAAGCATTTCCTTTGTTTCCTTGCCCGTGCCATCTTCTTCGTTTCCGGTGTAAAAGTACAGGAAAGGCGGGTTTTTATTAAAGGTCTTTTTGCTTAGATTATTTTTCAGCATGCTTATCTGAAGTTTATCTGAAGTTTTACATGGGCAGAAAAAATCGGGAATATTGCAAAAAAGAACAGAGGCCGTTTGACCTCTGTCTTTTTCTATCTGTTTCTATGATTTCAATGGAATAATGAAAAAGTGCCGAAAAAAAGTTTTTTTAGATTGACAAGCTAAAAAAAACTACTTATAATTTATATGTTGAAAAAACTGACAAAAATGCTGAAAGAGGTGCATTATGAAGATAAAAGACGGGTTTATACTGATGAATTTCGCTGATAAATATGTGGCTGTAGCCGCCGACGATAACGCCGACAACGCCAAGGCTATAATTACCCTAAACAAAAGCGGCGCGTTCGCGTGGGAGCTGCTCGAAAACGAGATAACCTACGATGAGATGACAGAAAAGCTGCTTGAAAAGTATAATGTTTCAAGGGAAACCGCAAAAGCCGACTTGGATGAGTTTTTAGGTATCCTTAGAAAAGCGTCGCTGCTTGATGAATAAGCCCGAGTATCTTATAGAAAAAAACGGCTTTTACGCGGCGGCTATCCACGGCGCAAGCATGTACCCTATGCTGATAAATCATCGTGACACCGTGCTTGTTACCGCGCCGGAAAAGCTCAAAAAAAACGATGTTCTGCTTTATCGACGCGCCGCAAATAATCAGCTTGTGCTGCACAGGCTTGTTGAGCTGACCGACGGCGGCTTTGTTATGTGCGGCGATAATGAGTTTGTAAAAGAGGTTATCACACGTGAACAGATAATCGGCGTTATGAGAGAATTTACTCACAAGGGAAAACCGCGTTCAACAAACGGATTCGGCTATAAGGCGTATGTGTTCCTTTGGACAACTCCAAAGCCGATAAAGCGGGCGGTGGTTTATTCTTATAAGCTGCCGCGCAAATTTTTAAAAAGAGTGAGAAAGCATTTTGAAAAGAAAAAATGACTCAAACAACTATTATACCGAAAAAGCTTTGTGCGCTATGATAGGCGCGGCAGTGACCGGGCGAAAGGCTCCTTCTGCCGATGACCGCTTTGACCTGCAAGCTGCCTTGTCGTTTGCGCGCAGCCATAATATCCTGCCGATAGCCTACTACGCTCTGGAGCATGCGGGGATTTCGGGAGGCTTGATGAGCGATGCCGAAAAAACATCAGGCAATTTGGTGTTTAAGCAGATGAAGCTCAACGTTATGGAGAACGCTCTTTCAAATGCGTTTACAAAACATGAAATACCTCACTTTATATTGGAAGGCTCTCAAATCCAAAAATACTTTCCTAAGGGTATGGTAAGGATCTCCACCGATATAGATTTTTATATCGACGAGCAGTACATTGAGCGCGTAAAACCGATAATGAGATCTTTCGGACTTGAAAGTACAAGCTACAACGCTCTTTCAAAGACATATTGCTTTGAAAAGCAGCCCAGATACAGCATAGAGATCCACTGCATGCTCGATCAGACGATCAAACCCGCAGAACAGGATTTTCTGGCTTCGCTTTTGCAAAACTCCGTACATGACGAGGGCTGCCGCATGAGGCTGTGCAATGAAAGTTTGTATCTGCATACCTTCTTTCATCTGTATAAGCATTTTTCGGGCGAAGGCGCGGGCGTAAAGATGTTTCTTGATATTTTTGTGCTCAGCCGAAGTCTGCCGCTTAAAACGGAGAGCATTGAAAACCGGCTAAAAGAAATACACCTCGATAAGTTTCACAGTTCGGTGCTGAAAGAGTGCGAGCGCCTTTTCGATAAACCCGAGCTTGAAGAAAAAGCCGACTACATGACCGAAAAAATACTAAACGACGGAGCTTTCGGAAAACCGGGATTAGATTCATCCGGAACTAAAATCATAATGTCGGAGGATCCTGCCGCTTCCAGAAAATTGACGCTGGCAAGAATAACAGGCACAGGCAGAGATACTATGATAAAAAAGTATCCCGTTTTAAAAAAAGCGCCGTTTCTTTTGCCCGCGTGTCATGTACACAGAGCCGTTAAGGGAGTTATTACCAAGCCTAAAAAAGCAGTTACCGTTATTAAAGAGGCAAAAATAGTTTCTTCAAGAAGAATAAAAAAGCAAAAGTCCGAAATGGAAAAAATCGGATTACTCAGCGATAAATAATCCACAGGCTTTGTACACGCTTTGTAAACTCTTCGTT
>CAZVSQ010000131.1:0-5007 GCA_964629925.1 uncultured Ruminococcus sp. | reverse complement strand
CGACGCTGTTCAACGCGCTGACGGGCGCGAATCAATTCGTCGGCAACTGGCCCGGTGTTACCGTTGAGAAAAAGGAAGGAAAGCTTAAAAAGCACAGCGATGTGACGATCACCGACTTGCCCGGTATTTACTCGCTTTCTCCGTACACGATGGAGGAGGTCGTCGCGCGAAATTACCTGATCGACGAACGCCCCGACGCGATTCTCAATATCGTTGACGGCACCAATTTGGAAAGAAACCTGTACTTGACAACGCAGCTTTGCGAGCTGGGAATTCCCGTCGTCATCGCAATCAATATGATGGATGTTGTGGAAAAGACAGGCGTTAAAATCAACACCAAGGAACTGTCCCGCGCGCTCGGCTGTACGGTGGTCGAGATATCCGCGCTGAAAAACAAGGGCATAGGGGAAGCTGCCGAAGCCGCGATCAAGGCTGCCGAGGACAAAAAGCCTGTCCCCAAGCACACCTTTGAAGGCTCGGTTGAGCACGCTATCGCTCACATAGAGGAAGCCTGCGTTCACGACATGCCCGAGGAACAGCAGCGCTGGTACGCGGGCAAGATTTTTGAGCGCGACGAAAAGGTCATTGAAAAACTCGGTCTTGATGAAGCGACCAAAAATCACGTTGAAAAGGACATTAAAGCCGTTGAGGAAGAATATGACGATGATGCCGAGAGCATCATCACTAACGAGCGCTATCTGTACATAGGAAAGATCATCGACGGCGTTTACAAGAACAAGCAAAAGGGACAGCTCTCGACCTCCGACAAAATCGATAAGGTCGTTACAAACCGCTGGCTCGGTCTGCCGATTTTCATAATAGTTATGTTTCTTGTGTACTATATCTCTATGGTCGGTGTCGGCAAAGGTGCGACCGACTGGGCAAACGACGGTCTTTTCGGCGACGGCTATCATCTGTTTACTATCGGCGACGCGGCATATGACGAACATTCAGAGGCTGTCGGCATACTGACAGGTGTAGCGGGAGCTGCTGATAACGAAGCTCTCTCCAACGCGCTTGACTTTGAAAGTGAGGAATACGACCCCGAGGCCGCGGTAACCGCCGTCAAAACCTTTGCCGCAAGCGTAAAGGACAGCGACGAATTCACCTATGAAGCCGAAGACGAGGACACCCTTGAAGTCAGTGAGGAAACCGTCAGCGGCGAGGACGTTAAAGCCGCCGCAGAAACCTTTGTAAAGAACGAGGGCAAGCCCGATGATCCGGCTGAGTTCGGCGTTTGGGTTCCCGGTATACCAAAGATCGTTGAAGGCTGGCTGGAGGCGGCGAACGCACCCGAATGGCTCTCGGGGCTTATCCTTGACGGTTTCATCGGCGGCGTGGGCGCGGTGCTCGGATTCGTTCCGCAAATGCTCGTGCTCTTCCTGCTGCTCGCGATCTTGGAAGCCTGCGGATATATGGCGCGTATCGCGTTCGTGCTCGACAGGATCTTCCGGCGCTTCGGGCTGTCCGGAAAATCATTCATCCCGATTTTGATCGGTACGGGCTGCGGAATCCCCGGCATCATGGCGTCGCGTACCATTGAAAACGAGCGCGACCGCCGTATGACTATTATGACTACTACATTTATTCCCTGCGGTGCAAAGGTTCCCTTTATCGCAATGATCGCGGGCGCTATTTTCGGCGGCTCTCCGTGGGTGAGCACAGGCGCTTACTTTATCGGTATGGCGGCTATCATCACCTCGGGTATCATGCTGAAAAAAACGCCGATGTTCGCCGGCGAACCCGCTCCGTTTGTTATGGAGCTTCCCGCGTATCACCTGCCGACGGTCGGCAATGTGCTCCGCTCAATGTGGGAGCGCGGCTGGTCGTTCATCAAAAAGGCGGGTACCATCATCCTGCTTTCGACTATCGTGCTCTGGTTCCTGAGCCGCTTCGGCTGGGTTGACGGTTCCTTTACTATGCTCGGTGAGGATGAGATCGGCAACAGTATGCTCGCCGCGTTCGGCAACGGCATTTCTTGGATCTTCGCTCCGCTCGGCTGGGGCAACTGGCAGGCGGCTGTGGCTTCTATCACGGGACTTATCGCCAAGGAGAACATCGTCGGCACAATGGGCGTTCTGTACGGCGGCGGAGAGCTGAGTACATGGCAGGCGCTCGCAAGCGTATTCACCTCTGTTACGGGCTTCTCGTTCCTCGTATTCAACCTGCTCTGCGCACCCTGCTTCGCGGCTATGGGCGCTATAAAGCGCGAGATGAACTCCGCCAAGTGGACGGCGTTCGCTATCGCTTACCAGTGCGGCTTTGCCTATGTCATCGCGCTCTGCGTCAACCAGATCGGCGGCGCGTTCACAGGCGACCTGAACGTCATCGGCTTGATAATCTCTATCCTGCTTATCGCGGGTATGCTGTTTATGCTGTTTAAGCCCTATAAGGAAGCAAACAAGCTGACTAAAAAAATCAAGGTGAAATAGCGCCGGTGGGCACTCTCGCCGCCTTTGGAAAAATTGAAATATTACAGAGGTTTCTGCAACGGCGGGTCAAAACATTAGTTAAGATAAGAAGGTTGAGTTAATGATTACATGGATTGTAAGCAACATTTGGACAATCATTATCTGCGCCGTGCTGGCAGGCATTGTAACCGCAATCATCATCAGTATGGTCAGAAAGAAGCGCAAGGGCAAATCCGTAGTTTGCAACTGCGGCAACTGCAAGAATTGTGCTATGCACGGCTCGTGTCATAAACCCAAATAAGATATACTACCCTCCGCTTGGATTCATCATATCCAAGCGGGAGGGTTCCTTTTTCGGTTGGCTTGGAGCGCGTATTGCCCTCCCGTGGCAGCGACCGTCACGCGGCAAGAAGCGAAAACGTGACGTTTTATCCAAATCCGCCTTTGGGAAGATGGGCGTTCCAAAAAGGCGGGCTGGAGTGCCCACCGGTACTTACTGTTTGCTTTTATAATCCTCCAGCGCCGCCTGGATCGCTTCCTCGGCGAGCACCGAGCAGTGCATTTTGTAGGCGGGCAGTCCGTCGAGGGCTTCCGCAACGGCTTTGTTTGTGAGCTTCATCGCGTCCTCTACACTAGCGCCCTTGATGAGCTCCGTCGCCATCGAGCTTGAAGCTATCGCGCTGGCGCAGCCGAAGGTCTCGAATTTTACGTCGGTGATGATATCGTCGTCGATTTTAAGGTACATCTTCATAATGTCGCCGCACTTGGCGTTACCGACTTCACCCACGCCGTCCGCGTCCTCGATAACGCCAAGGTTGCGTGGCTTCAAAAAGTGATCCATTACTTTATCGCTGTATAATGCCATGGTGAAAAATCCTCCTATTTCAAGATAAATTCTTTTTTGCCTTCTTTTAGGTCGCGCCAAACAGGGGAGAAGCTCCTGAGGTGCGCTACTACCTCTTTGACGGATTCGATGATATAATCGGCTTGCTCTTTGGTGATGTCCTCGCCGATTGAAAGTCTGAGCGAGCCGTGCGCCACATCGTGAATCCTGCCTATCGCAAGCAGTACATGACTCGGGTCGAGCGCTCCCGAGGTGCAGGCGCTTCCCGAGGATGCGGAGATTCCCTTTTGGTCGAGCAGCAGCAAAATACCCTCGCCCTCGATTCCCTCAAAGCTGAAATTGACGTTGGAGGGGAGCCTTTGCGCCGCGTCGCCGTTGAGCGCGCTGTGGGGTATCTCGGACAAGCCCTTGATGATATAGTCGCGGATCTGCGTTAAGTGGGCGCTGCTTTGCTCCATATTCGCGGCGGCTTCCTTCAGTGCGGCAGCCATAGCCATAATGCCGGGAAGATTCTCCGTGCCCGCGCGTTTGCCGCGCTCCTGAGCGCCGCCCTCGATCAGATTTTGCAGGATAATTCCTTTTCTTGCGTAGAGAAAACCGACGCCCTTTGGACCGTGGAATTTATGCGCCGAGGCTGAGAGCATATCGATGTTCTGCGCCCTTACGTCGATCGGCAGGTGTCCGACCGCCTGAACCGCGTCGGTGTGGAAGTAAACGCCGTGAATGTGGCAGATCTCGCCGATCTCCGCTACCGGCTGAATGGTGCCGATCTCGTTGTTGGCGGTCATTATCGTGACAAGGCAGGTGTCCTCGCGGATAGCGGCTTCAAGCTCATTCAAACGTATTATTCCGTTTTCGTGAACGGGCAGGAGAGTGATCTCAAAGCCGTTTTTTTCGAGTTTGTTCAGCGTGTGGAGAATAGCGTGGTGTTCAAACGCGCTCGAAATGATGTGCGTTTTGCCCTGCTTTTTTCCGTTCAGTGCGGCGGTCAGCAGCGCCTGATTGTCCGCCTCGCTTCCGCCCGAGGTAAAGATTATTTCTCTTGGGCTTGCGTTTATTACGGCGGCGATCTCCTCGCGCGCGATTTCAAGTTTCTCCTTTGCCTTCTGACCGATGGTGTACAGGCTCGACGGATTGCCGTACCAGTTTCGCACACAGTCCGTCATCGCCTCTATTGCCGCCTCACTCATTTTGGTGGTGGCGGCGTTGTCCGCGTATATTTGCATATTGTCAACTCCTTGTTTTCCTTGTTTCCAATGAGTCTATTATAGCCGTATACGCCTACTATGTCAATAGGTAAATATAAAATAGTCTTGATTTTTCCATTAAACCTATGGTATAATAGGGTAAAACGTGCCAGTGGACACTTTCTCCGCCTATCAATACGTTTTCTTTTCAAATAAGCTTGATAGACGGCGGGGTTAAACGATTTTTTGCAAAGGGAGCTAAAACTATGATTTCATCAAAAGGACGTTACGCACTGAGAGTGATGATAGACCTCGCGCGGCAGAACAGCGACGGCTACGTGCCGCTCAAGGAGATCGCCGAGCGTCAGAATATATCAAAAAAGTATCTTGAAATAATAGCCAAGGAGCTTGTCAATGCTAAGCTTCTTAAAGGAGTAAGCGGCAAAGGCGGCGGCTACAAGCTCAGCCGCAAGCTCGAGGAATATCCCGTCGGCGAGATTCTTGATGTGATGGAAAACTCTATGGCGGTCGTTTCCTGCCTTGAAAACGGCGCGGAGGTGTGCCC
>CAZVSQ010000130.1:0-5019 GCA_964629925.1 uncultured Ruminococcus sp. | reverse complement strand
AGGACGCGGAAGTCGGCGCCGGAAGCAGTACGCCGTCAAATATTGTTATCCATGTAAGGCAGGACGGGCTTTCGCAACCTTATCTGTATTTGTGGAACTCGCTTCCCACAAACAGCGCTATGTCAAAATCATATCCGGGCGAAAAAATGGTTGCTTCGGGAAAGTGGTTCAATTACGTTGTAAAAAGCATTACTAAAGTAAACGTAATTGTTACCTACGCCGACGGAAAGCAGTATTCAAAGGAACAGAAAATAACAAACGCTTCGGGCGACTGGTATTTCAGCAACGGAAAATGGACAAAATACGATCCCGACGAGGTAGATCCCGTTGAAAGTTTTGATCCGCGTATGGACTCTATTTACTTCGTTATTCCGACTCGATTCTACGATGGAGATTCATCAAATAACGTCCACTGCTGGAATGACGGCGACGCAAATAACCCGGACTCCGATCCGGCATGGCGCGGCGACTTCAAAGGCCTTGCCGAGAAACTGGATTATATAAAGGCACTTGGATTTAATTCGATCTGGGTAACTCCGGTTGTCACCAACGCCTCGGGTTATGTCTATCACGGCTATCACGCAATGGATTATTCGACCATTGATGTGCGCCATGAAAGCGATGATTTTGATTTTGATGATTTGATCCGCGCCGTTCACGAAAAGGACATGAAGATATATCAGGACGTTGTTTTCCAGCACACAGGCAACTTCGGCGAAGCTAATCTTTGTCCGCTTTTCACCAAGGACACCACGAAGGATTTGTCAAATATCGAGGAGTCGATGATTCCCACCGATTATCTTCTTGACTCTTACGGTCTCAGCTCGCCTGAGGACTATTGGGCTCAGGACGGTTTTATTCAGTACCAGCAGCGCCTTAAGCTTATGAAAAATACCGATTATTCCGGAGATAACGGTAACTCAACCGGTATAGCGCCTTCAAAACAGGATTATCCGGACAATAAGCTTTCAAGCAGTGATATCTACAACCCGAACAATTACTTCCATTCCGGTTATTTTCAGAGCCTTAACTGGGACGACTGGAGCTGCAAATACTGTCAGATTGACGGAGATTGTGTTGACTTGAACACCGAAAATCCTGCTGTTGCGGAATATGTCACTAATTCTTACTCCGAATACATAAACCGCGGAGTTGACGGATTCCGCGTTGACACTGTTCGTCACATTCCAAGACTTGACTTGAATCTAATGTTTAACGACCAAATCCATGCCGCAGCAACGGCTGCCGGTAAGCCTAATTTCCTTATGTTCGGTGAGATCTGTACCCGTATGCCTGCCGCTTGGTACCGCGGACACGCTGAGGAATCGGCTCCGTACTACACGTGGAAAGAAAGCAATCCCAAGTGGGCTCAGCAGTGGCACTGGGGCTCAACGTTTGATGACATCAACGAAAACATGAACATAACGTTCAACCACTATATTGAAGAAGACGACACAAGGGACGAGCCAACCTCTGACAACGCTTTCTTAAACGGTATCACATATCATACTCCCGACCGTTCAATGGCTTCAGGTATGGAGGCTATCGACTTCCCTGTACACCGTGCGTTCGGCAGTGCAAAAGGTGCGTTTGATCTTGCGAAAAGCGCCGACAAGTATTATAACGACGCCACCTACAATGTAATGTATGTTGACTCGCATGACTATGCGCCCGAACAGTATGATGAAAAGGTACGTTTTGCGGGCGGAACTCAGACATGGGCGGAAAACCTTGATATGATGTTTACATTCCGCGGTATTCCCTGCATTTATTACGGCTCCGAAATCGAATTCCAAAAAGGGCAGAGCATTGACGTCGGATTAAAAAAACCGCTTTCAACAACCGGACGAGCCTACTACGGAGATAATCTTGAGGGCGATGTAAACGCTACCGGTTTCGGCGAGTATACAGCTTCGGGAACCGTTAAGGAAACGCTTGAATATTCGCTTGCTCAACATATTATGAAGCTTAATAAGATCAGGCGCGCTATCCCCGCTCTGCAAATGGGGCAGTATACCACTTCTTCAAACTATGTCAGCGGCGACACGGCATATATCCGCCGCTATACAGAGACAGGCGTTGACAGCCTTGCCTGCGTTACGGTTTCCGGCAGCGCGACCTTTAAAAATATTCCTAACGGCCTTTATATAGACGCTGTAACCGGCGACAGAAAGACTGTTACCAACGGAACACTTAATGTTTCGGCAATAGGTAAAGCTAACATGAGAGTATATGTTTGCTGCGCCGACGGATTCAAGGGTATTTCAGGCGCGATAGGCGGAACAACCGAATATCTTAAATAATTGGTAAAGGGCGTGCTTCGGCGCGCTCTTTTTATTTATCAAATCAGAAAGTTTTAAGATTTCTTAAAAAAACACTTTACTTTAGTAACGTAATAATGTATAATATTTCTGTTCGTGTGCAGATATTTTGCGCAAAATGAAACAAATCATTATACGGAGGACATTATTATGAAAAAAATCATTGCTATGCTGCTTGTATGCGTGCTTGCGGTTTCACTGCTTGCAGGCTGCGGTTCATCGAGCAAATCAGACTGGGACACCATCAAGGACAAGGGTAAAATGGTAATCGGCATGACTATTTTTGAGCCGATGAACTACAAGACAGACGGCGGCGAGCTCACAGGCTTTGAGACCGAGTTTGCGAAAGCCGTTTGCAAGGAACTGGGCGTTGACGCCGATTTCCAGGAAATCAACTGGGACAACAAGGAGATCGAGCTCAGCTCCAAGAAGATCGACTGCATTTGGAACGGCATGACGATCACCGACGAAAGAAAAGAGAACATGAGCATTTCCGACCCTTACATGCAGAACAAGCAGGTAATGGTTACCAAAAAGGAAAACGTTGAGAAGTTCTCAACAAAAGACGGCGTTAAGGGCGCAAAGGTTACTGCCGAAGCTGGCTCAGCAGGTGAAGAGGTAGCAAAGGGCGACGATTTCTTTAAGGAAGCTAAGTATGTTCCCGCCGACGCTCAGACAAAGGCTCTGATGGAGGTTAAAGCTAATACTTCCGATATAGCTATCGTTGACTATGTTATGTCGATCGGCACTCTCAGAGAGGGCTCCGACTATTCAGACCTCGCCGTTATCGAGTCAAAGTCATTCTCACCAGAGGAGTACGGCGTTGCGTTCAGAAAAGACAGCGACACAACCAAAAAGGTAAACGAAGCAATGCAGAAGGTTGCCGACAGCGGTAAGCTTAAGGAGATCGCCGACAAGTACAATCTTACCGATCTGCTTCTTCTTAAATCCAAGTAATAGTTATGACTCAGTTTTTTGACGTGACCCTTCGGCTTCTTGAAGGGTTTAAAGAAAACTGCTTCCTGTTCGGAATGACGCTGCTCATGGCGCTTCCGCTTGGACTTATCATTTCCTTTGGCTCCATGTCAAAATTTCTGCCGCTTAAGCTTTTGTGCAGAGCTTTTGTGTGGATAATCAGAGGAACGCCGCTGATTCTTCAGCTCTTTGTCGTCTTTTATATTCCGCCGATGCTTACAAACGGAGATTTTTCGATCGACGACAGAATGACTGCTTCGCTAGTTGCCTTTGTGATAAATTACGCGGCATACTTTTCCGAGATATACCGCGGCGGGATCGAGAGCATTCCCAAAGGGCAGTATGAGGCAGGCTATGTGCTGGGCATGAAGAAAAGCCAAATATTCTTCAAGGTCGTGCTGCTTCAGGTCATCAAGCGCATCGTAGCGCCTATGAGCAATGAGATAATCACGCTGATAAAGGACACCTCGCTCGCGCGTGTTATCCTTGTTGAGGATATTCTGAAATACGCCGAGGACTATACCCGAGTAAACGGACTTATCTGGCCCGTATTCTATTCGTGCGCGTTCTTCCTGTTGTTCTGCGGCATTTTGACGCTTCTTTTCCGCTTTATAGAGAAAAAGCTCGATTATTACAAGGGTTAGGAGGCGCGGTATGGCATTTTTAGAGATAAAGAATATCAAAAAAAGCTTCGGCAAAACCGAGGTGCTCAAGGACATCAGCTTTGAGCTTGAAAAGGGCGAGGTGCTTGCTATAATCGGCTCCTCGGGCTCGGGGAAAACTACGCTTCTGCGCTGCATAAACTTCCTTGAAACCGCTCAGTCGGGCATTGTGTCTGTCAACGGGATCGTCCTGATTGACGGGGGCGACCCTTCTAAATAGAAGGATTCTGAAATCCGCAGGAACCGCCTGCACTTCGGAATGGTGTTTCAGCAGTTCAACCTGTTTCCGCAGTACACGGTTTTTGAAAACCTTGTGCTTGCTCCAAAGCTTTTGGCAAAGGAGAAAATAAAGGAACACGGCGAGTACATGGGCGCCTCGACCTATAAGGAAGCTGTCGAGAAGATAACCGAGGAAGCGGAGCAGCTCTTGGTAAAGGTAGGACTTACCGAGAAGCGCGACGAATACCCCTGCAACCTCAGCGGCGGTCAGCAGCAGCGTGTCGCTATAGCGCGCGCTCTTGCGCTAAACCCCGACGTACTATGCTTTGACGAGCCGACCTCGGCGCTCGACCCCGAGCTTACGGGCGAGGTCCTTAACGTTATCAAGGGGCTTAAAAGCTCCGACAGCACAATGATAGTAGTAACGCATGAAATCAGCTTCGCGCGCGACGTAGCAGACAAGGTCATCTTCATGGCTGACGGCGTTATCGAGGAAGAGGGAACACCTCAGCAGGTTATCGAGAACCCCCAAAGCCCGCGCACTCAGGCGTTTTTATCACGATTCAATCAATATTCGGATTAATTACAAGACTGCTTGGAAAGCATTGCTTCCCGGGCGGTCTTTTGTTTTTCGCCGTTTTGATAGAATATCTTATATATAGCTTGCAAATTGCCGATTTAAATGTTATAATACATTTAATTATGCAAAATGGAGTAGTAGGGTATTGATTTTTATACCCGTGCTTTGGAAAGACGTGCGCTTATGAAATCAAAACTTATCGTTATCGAAGGGCTTGACGGCTCGGGCAAGGCTACGCAGACCAAGCTTCTTGCCGAAAAAC
>CAZVSQ010000129.1:0-5037 GCA_964629925.1 uncultured Ruminococcus sp. | reverse complement strand
GAAATACCAACATTACGGTGCAACAATCACCGGTCGCCGGCACCATAAAAACCTAAGGCCCGATTTGCGTATTGGGTTTTTATTTTACCAGCAAAGCCGCTGACCGGACTTGAAGGCGAGCGATAATAAAACAGTCCGCCGGACTGTTTTCCGCGAGAGAACATGTATGATTTATAGCTATACACACGCCGTATAAAGTGAAATACCAACATTACGGTAAAATAAACATAGGTCGCCGCGGCACCAAAGTGAAAATCCTATCACGACAGTGGCGGGATTTTTGCTTTGTATTATTCATTTTTCAGTCTTGAGTTTTAAATTTTCAGTCATCGACAGGATTTTCTAAATAAATACTGAAAACTTAAGATTTAATAACTGTAAAATACACATCTTCAAAGATACTTTGCGGAATTTGAAGGAATAGTTTTAGGCAAACAAGTCTGATATTTTTCTATTTATCCCACACGCCTTATCATCGGGTGTGTGGGTATTTTTATTATTAAAAAACCTCTTAAAATTCCTTATTAAAATTATAAAAAAACACTCCATATTTTCAACGTTGAATAATGTTGAATTATGTTTATAAATGTGCTTAAAATTCTATTATTAATCGGGCTGAAAGCGGTTTTTAACGGTTAAATTTACTTGATTTTTCGGGATAAATTTGATATAATGATTAAGTATATGATGTTAATGTGGGTTCATTTGCGACATTGATAAAAACCGATGATTTTTTTGATTATTCATCACTGATCTTCTAACCGAAAAAATCAATTTTTTTGCACCCTGTTAATCTAAAAATGAGGAATACAGATACTTAAATTGTATGAGAGGAAGTAACGATTATGAATTCATTCGGCGACGCTTGGGAGCTGATCTGCTCCTACTGCAAATCGAAAATAACCGACGTCGCGTACAACACCTGGATTGTTCGTATCAAACCGCTGGATCTTGATTTTGACGGCAACACCGCCTATCTTCTTGTTCCAAACGATTTTCACCGTCAGACCATCACCCGCTGCTATATTCCGCTGCTAAACGAGGCATTTGAGGCTATCTTTGACAACAAGTTCAAGCTTGAGCTCAAAACCCCCGACGAAATAGGCGAGAAGGATCACACTGAGAAAAAGGCTGAGGAAACCGGCAACAATTACGAATACACCTTTGATACCTTTATTGTAGGCTCATCAAACAACTTTGCTCACGCGGCTTGCATGGCTGTTGCGACAAATCCGTCAAACGCCTACAATCCTCTGTTTTTGTACGGCAACTCCGGACTCGGCAAAACACACCTTCTTTTTGCGATCCAAAACGAAATCAAAAAGAATTATCCCGACAAAAATATCTGCTACATAAAAATCGACGACTTCATCAACGAGCTTGTTGAATCGCTTAAAATGAAAACCATGATAGAGTTCCGCCAGAAATACCGTCAGGTCGATGTTCTTCTTGTGGACGACGTTCAATTTTTAGGCGGCAAGGAAGGTATGCAAGAGGAATTCTTTCACACCTTCAACGCTCTCTACGACGCTCATAAGCAGATCGTTCTGACATCCGACCGTCCGCCTAAGGAGATAAAAACTCTTGCCGACCGTCTGCGTTCGCGCTTTGAGCAGGATCTTATCGCGGATATCCAGCCGCCGGATATCGAAACAAGAATCGCTATCATCAAGCGCAAGGCTGAGCTGCTCGACGTTGAGCTTTCAAACGAGGTCTGCGAATTCATTGCCTCAAAGCTTAAATCAAATATCCGTCAGCTTGAGGGCACAGTAAAAAAGCTCAAGGCAAAGTATCTTTTGAATCACGAAAAAATCACCATTTCGTCGGCTCAGGAGGTCATCTCTGATATTCTCAACAACGACGTTCCGCCCGAGGTCACCGTTGAGCGCGTTATCGACGAGGTCGCGCGCACCTTCGGCGTTTCCGCCGACGAGATCCGCTCTCAGAAAAACAAGAGCGCAAATATCAGCAACGCGCGACATATCGCTATATATATAACAAGAGAGATCACCGCTCTTTCTATGGTCAACATAGGCGACGAGTTCGGCGGAAGGCACTATTCCACTATCATCTATTCGATCCAGAAAATCCAGAAGCAAATCGAAAACGACCGTAAAGTAAAAGAGCTTATCGACGACATTATAAAAAACATCCGCGACCGGTAATTACATTACACGAATCGCGCCTTTAGAAAAATCGGTATGTTAGGAAAACACGGCATAACGGCGCATCATAACGCGGTTATAACGGTTGCCTTTTATTCAAATATCAATTGCGCGTTCTGTCTGTCGGCTCAGCCGACCGGGAACGTGACGTTCCATCCATCGCGCCTATTTAGAAGTCGGTTTGAAGGAAAAGTCGGCATAACGGCGCATCAAATCTTTCCGTTTCATTCGTAGGGGCGTACCCATGTATGCGCCCGAAAAGCGTTTCTACAACGTCGCAACTTAAATCGCGGGTCGCCATGTTTGGTCAACCTTAAACGTCTGATTCGCGTACTGCCCTCCCGTGGCAACGGGCGTCACGTTTGTATTCACAGGTATCAACATAGGATTGATTATTAAAAGTAGGATAAATATTGAATGATTATAAAAGATGTCAAACTTATTGTTAAAAGGTTAAAAATGGTGTCCACTTTTATTCATGCTGTATCCTTGTTTGAGTGTTGAACAAAAACGCCGATAAGTAAGCGGAAAATTATGGGTTTAGTTGGTTTCCACATCCCCTACTATTACTAATAAAATAAATAATTAAAATATAAGAGAGGTTTATCACTGTGAAAATTTCGTGTTTGAGAACGGACTTGGTTTCGGCTGTTTCAAATGTGTCAAGAGCCGTATCCGCCAAGGCTTCGATCCCTGCTCTTGAGGGCGTATTGATCAAGGCATATGACAGTAAGCTTAATATTTCGGGCTATAATTTAGAGATCGGCATTACAACTGACGTTGAGGCTACAGTCAAAGAGGAAGGCGAGATCGTTCTCAGCGCAAGACTGTTTCTTGATATCGTTCGCCGCCTGCCCGAAGAAATAGTGATGATCGAAACAGACGACAGACTGGTTACATATATTACCTGCGGCAAGGTCGATTATCAAATAGTAGGCATGTCGTCGGTTGAATATCCCGACTTGCCCACCTTCCAACAGACCGACGGGATAACCGTCAACGCTAAGGTGTTGAGGGATATGATCCGTCAGACGGTTTACGCGGTGAGCGATAATAATTCAAAGCCTATCTATACGGGTTCTCTTTTTGATATTTCGGACGGCATATTGAGAATCGTTGCTATCGACGGTTTTAGAATGGCTATCCGCAGCGAGAATGTTGACAGTGAAAGCAAAACTTCGTTTGTTGTTCCGGGAAAAACCCAGCTTGAGGTTCTTAAGCTTATAACCGATGATGATGAAAATGTTGAGATCATTGTCGGTCAGAGGCATATCACATTTAAAATAAACAGCTATATGGTTATCTCACGCCTTATTGAAGGTACGTTTTTGGATTACAAGTCAACTATCCCAACGGGCGAAAAGACCGAGCTGGTTATCAACACAAGAATGATGATCGATTCGGTCGAGAGAATGTCTCTTTTAAACAGCGAGAGGATCCAGAGCCCGGTTAGGTGCAAATTTAACGATAATGAAATAAGAATGTCATGTGCTTCCGCTGTGGGCAGGGCTAACGATGTTATCAGCGTTCCTGTTATAGGCGAGAGCGTTGAAATAGGCTTTAACAACCGTTATATGCTTGAGGCTCTCAAAAACACCGATACCGACGAGGTCAAGATGGTGCTCAACGGCGCTGTTTCGCCGATCGTTATCAAGCCTGTTAAGGGTGACAGCTTTTTAAGCATCGTTGTTCCCGTGAGGTTGGCAAATGAGGGCTGAAAAAATAAAAATTGACAGCGAGTTTATACGTTTGCAGGATCTTCTAAAGCTCTCGGGAGTTTGCTCGACCGGAGGAATGGCAAAGGTCGTTATTCAGAACGGCGATGTGCTTGTAAATGACGAAATTTGCACCATGCGCGGTAAAAAAATGAGGCCGGGCGACTTCGCTCAGTTTGATGATATAAAGATTATTGTAGAATAAACATTGAAAGTCAGAAAAATAATTTTTAAGAATTTCAGAAACCTTGAGGATTTTGAGCTTGTTCCATGCGAGGGAGTAAATGTGATTTACGGCGACAATGCTCAGGGAAAAACAAATATGCTTGAAGCGCTTTGGCTGTTCTGCGGAGGTCACTCGTTCAGAACATCAAAGGACAGCGAGGTGATCAAGTGGGATAAAAGCTTTGCGCGGCTTGACTTGCAGTTTTTCGGTCATGGCAGAGAGCAAAACGCGACGCTCAGCTTTAACGGCGGAAAAAAGTCGGTCAAGGTAAACGGCGTGGAAAAAAGCTCGGCGTCCGTACTTATCGAAAAATTCTGCGCCGTTGTGTTTTCTCCGGAACATCTCAATTTGATCAAACGCGGACCGGGAGAGCGGCGAAGGTTTATTGACAGCGCAATTTGCAGGGAAAAGCTGCAGAACGCGGTTATTCTGTCAAAGTATAACCGCATGCTCAACCAGCGCAATACTTTGCTAAAGGATATTTCAAGAAAGCCCGCTTTAGAGGATACTCTTGATATTTGGGACGGTCAGCTTGTAAGCTACGGTGCGATGCTGATAAAAAAACGGCTTGATTACATGAAAATGCTGTCAGAGAAGGCTGAATTTTTTCACAGCGGAATATCGGGCGGCAGGGAAAAGCTTAGTATCAGGTATATTTCGACCGAGAATATTGAGTCGGATGACAGCCTTGAAAAAATAAAAGAGAAGTTTGCTTTAAGGTGCGCTCAAAACAGAAAAAACGATATTCACCTGGGCGTGACTCTTTCGGGACCTCACCGCGATGATATGGAGATCCTTATCAACGGCAAAAACGCGAAGGCGTTTGCCTCTCAGGGGCAGCAGCGCAGCGCCGTGCTCTCACTAAAGCTTGCCGAGGCGGCTGTGCTCAGGGAGCGAATGGGCGAAGAGCCCGTTATTCTGCTTGACGACG
>CAZVSQ010000128.1:0-5056 GCA_964629925.1 uncultured Ruminococcus sp. | reverse complement strand
ACATCGCTCTCGGTATAGGCGGACTTCCCAGAGGCCGTATCGTTGAGATTTACGGACCCGAATCCTCGGGTAAAACCACGCTGTCCCTTCACTGCATTGCCGAAGGTCAGAAGAACGGCGGCAACGTAGCGTTTATCGATGTTGAGCACGCGCTCGACCCCACCTACGCCGAGGCGCTTGGCGTTGACGTTGACTCGCTGCTTGTAGCCCAGCCCGACACAGGCGAGGACGCGCTTGAAATCGCCGAGGCGCTTATCCGCAGCGGCGCTATCGACGTGATAGTAATCGACTCGGTAGCGGCTCTTGTTCCCAAGGCTGAGATCGAGGGCGAAATGGGCGACAGCCATGTAGGTCTGCACGCAAGACTTATGTCGCAGGCTTTAAGAAAGCTCGCCGGCGCAATCAACAAGAGCAACTGCGTAGCTATCTTTATCAACCAGCTGCGTGAGAAGGTGGGAGTTGTTTACGGCAACCCCGAGGTCACTACAGGCGGACGCGCTCTGAAATTCTACAGCTCCGTCCGCATCGACATCAGGCGCGTAGAAACACTTAAAGTCGCGGGCGAAATGGTCGGCTCGCACACACGCTGCAAGGTCGTTAAGAATAAGATCGCTCCGCCCTTCCGTGAGGCTGAGTTTGACATCATGTACGGCGAGGGTATCTCGCGCGAGGGCGAGCTGCTCGACCTCTCGGTAAAGGCTGAGATAGTCCAGAAAGCGGGCGCGTGGTTCAGCTACAACGGTCAGCGCCTCGGACAGGGACGCGACAAGGTAAAGGAGCTGCTCAAGACCGACAAGGAGCTTGCTCAGGAGATCGAAGCAAAGCTGTGGGAGAACATCGACAAGCTTTACGACCGCAAGCGCCCCGCTCCAAAGGCCAAGGTAACAGAGGCGGCTCCCGCTAAGGAAGCTCCCGCCGAGGATAAAAAGCCCGCCGCGAAAATCGACGTTCTGGTTGACGATTGATGCTTATAACCGCGATCGAACCGCGCCGCAAGGGGCTGAGCGCCCTGTTTATCGACGGCGAATTCGCAATGAACCTGGACACTCAAACCCTTATCGAGAACCGCTTTGACGTGGGCAGAGATATAGACGACGGGGACTTAAAAGAAATAACAGAACTTAGTAATGAGCGCAGGGCTAAGGAAAAAGCCCTGTGGCTCATTTCGTATCGAAGCCACTCCAAAAAGGAGCTCACGGATAAAATAAGGCGCACCTGCGACAGTGAAGCCGCCGAAAAAGCCGTTGAGCGAATGGAGGAGCTCGGGCTTGTCAACGACGAGGAATACGCAAGGCAATACGCGCGCAAGCTTCTGCTTCAAAAGAAGATGACAAAGCGCACCGCCGTGTTTGAACTGAGCCGAAAGGGTATCGACAAAGAGACCGCCGAGGCGGTGCTCGACGAAATCGAAGTTGACTACAGAGAGAATATCCGCGAAATAATAGAGAAAAAGTACCGCAATATAACCGACGAAAAGATAAAACGCCGCGCCGTTGCCGCCCTTCAAAGGCTGGGCTACGGCTGGGACGATATAAACGCTGTCCTCCGCGAATATGAGGATAATTAAGGATGAAAAGTATGAACAAAAAGGTAGCCGTAATATCGCTTGGCTGCGCCAAAAATCAGGTCGACGCCGAAATGCTGCTCTTTACGCTTAAACAGCGCGGGTTTGAACTTGTGGGCGAGGCTGAAAACGCCGACGCCGTTATAGTGAACACCTGCGGCTTTATCGACAGCGCAAAGCAGGAGAGCATTGACGAGATAATCGAGCTCGGGACCCTTAAACACGAGGGCAAAATAAAGGCTATTATCGTGACGGGCTGCCTTGCCGAGCGCTATCAGGACGAGATCACAAAGCAGCTTTACGAAATAGACGCCGCTGTGGGAATAGGCGCAAACGCGCAGATAGCCAACATTATTGAGAGCGTTTTGTCAGACGGCGATAAAATAGAAGTGTTCCCCGACAAACTCAGTCTGCCGCTTGAGGGCGGAGGGGTGCAGTCTACCCCATTCTACACCGCTTATCTGAAGATCGCCGAGGGCTGCGACAACAAGTGCACCTTCTGCGCTATCCCGATGATACGCGGAAAATTCCGCAGCAGAAAAATAGAGAACCTTATCGACGAGGCAAAAAGGCTTGCCGAAAGCGGCGTGCGCGAGCTTAACGTTATCGCTCAGGACACCACGCGCTACGGCGAGGACTTATACGGAAAGCCCTCGCTTGACAGGCTGCTCACCGAGCTTTGCAAAATCGACGGGCTGCACTGGATACGCGTGCTCTACTGCTACCCCGACAGCATTACGGACGAGCTTATCGACGTAATGGCGCGCGAGGATAAAATAGTAAAATACATTGACCTGCCCCTGCAGCACTGCAACAGCGAGATCCTCAGGAAAATGCACCGCAGAGGCGACAGAGAGAGCCTTACCGCGCTGCTCAATAAGATCCGCGACAAAATCCCGAACGTTATTTTCCGCTCCACCTTTATTACGGGCTTCCCGGGAGAGAGCGAGGAGCAGTTTGAGGAGCTGGCTGAGTTTGCAAAGGAAATAAACTTTCAGCGGCTTGGCTGCTTTGCCTACTCTCAGGAGGAGGGCACGCCCGCGGCTAAAATGCCCGGGCAGCTTGACGACGACATAAAGCAGCGCCGCGCCGACATAATTATGGAGCACCAGCAGACGGTTATGGCGGAATACTGCGACAGCCTTATCGGTAAAAAAATCGAGGTGCTTGTTGAGGGCTTTGACCGCATTGCCGAGTGCTGGTACGGCAGAAGCTATGCCGACGCGCCCGAGGTTGACGGCTGCGTGTTCTTCACCGCCGAAGAAAAGCCCGAGATCGGCAGCTTTATAACCGTTGAAATCACCGACAGCATGGGCTGCGACCCCATAGGTACAGCCACTGCGACGGACAACGATAAATAAATTCAGGATGATAATATGAACCTACCAAACAAACTGACAGTGGCAAGGATTATTTTGGTGCCGTTTTTTGTTGCGGCGCTGCTTATAAACTTTCCGCTTAATAACCTTGCCGCGCTGGCTATATTCGGAGCGGCTTCAATAACCGACCTGCTCGACGGAAAAATAGCCCGCAAGCGCGGACTTGTTACCGACTTCGGAAAGTTCGCCGACCCGCTGGCTGACAAAATACTTGTTATCTCTGCCCTGCTGTGTTTTGTGCAGCTCGGGCTGTGCGACTGCGTCGCGGTGATAGTTGTGCTGTTCCGCGAATTCGCCGTAACCTCTATACGCCTAATAGCCGCCTCTAAGGGCAAGGTCATAGCCGCCAATATCTGGGGCAAGGTCAAGACAGTCACCCAGATGGTCGCCGTTATCTGCGTTCTGGTAATGCAGACAGTGCTCGACATAGGCGAGCTCGGAGTGTGCCTCCCCTGCTGTCTGCGCTGTATTTTCCTCATCATCGGCGAGGGACTTATCTGGGTTTCGACCTTCTTCGCGCTTCTCTCGGGCGTTATCTATGTCGCTCAAAACAAGCAATTTATATCTGACAAATAAATCCTTTAAAGGAGTACAAATATGATTCTTTACAATTCACTCGGACAGACAAAGCAGGAGTTCGTTCCCTTTACCGAGGGCAAGGTTAATATGTACACCTGCGGCCCCACCGTTTATCACTACGCGCATATCGGCAACCTGCGTACCTACATTATGGAGGACGTGCTTGAAAAGTACCTGCGCTTTGCGGGCTACGACGTGAACCGCGTTATGAATATCACCGACGTAGGTCACCTTTCTTCCGACGCCGACACAGGCGAGGACAAAATGCTCAAGGGAGCAAAGCGCGAGCACAAGACCGTTATGGAGATAGCCAAGTTCTACACCGACGCCTTCTTCTCCGACTGTGAAAAGCTCAACATCAAGCGCCCCGACGTTGTTGAGCCGGCGACAAACTGCATCGACGACTTTATCGAGATGATAACCGTTCTGCTTGAAAAGGGCTACGCATATATTTCGGGCGGCAACGTTTACTTTGACACCTCAAAGCTGAGCACCTACTATGTTTTCGGCAATATGAACGAGGACGATTTGGCTGTAGGCGTACGCGACAGCGTTGAAGAGGACGAGAACAAGCGCAACAAAACCGACTTTGTCCTGTGGTTCACCAAGTCAAAGTTCGAGGATCAGGAGCTTAAGTGGGAATCGCCCTGGGGACTGGGCTATCCCGGCTGGCACATTGAGTGCTCATGCATAAGCAAGCGCCACAACGGCGAATACCTCGACATCCACTGCGGCGGAATCGACAACGCTTTCCCCCACCACACCAACGAGATCGCCCAGAGCGAGGCGTACCTCGGTCACAAGTGGTGCAGCTACTGGTTCCATGTACTGCACCTCAACGACGCGCGCGGCAAAATGAGCAAGTCAAAGGGCGACTTTCTGACGGTTTCTCTGCTCGAGAGCAAGGGCTATAACCCCGTTGCCTACCGCTTTTTCTGCCTGCAGAGCCATTACCGCAAGCCCCTCACCTTCTCATACGAGAGCCTTGACAACTGCGTAAAGGCTTACGACAAGCTTATAAAGCGCATTTCGGCTCTCGGCGCCGACGGCGAGGTTGACGCCGTCAAGGCAGCCGGGCTTATCGGAAAGTTCAGGGAGGCAATGGACAACGACCTCAACACCTCGCTGGGCGTTACGGTTGTTTACGACGTGCTGAAAGCCGATACAAACGACGCCACTAAGCGCTATGTGCTGGGCGAGCTTGACAAGGTGCTGTCGCTCGACCTTCTCAGCGAAAAGAAGGAAGCTAAAAAGGAGAGCAGTCCTCAGGACGCCGAAATCGAGGCGCTTATTGCTCAGCGAACCGAAGCTCGCAAAAACAAGGACTGGGCAACAGCCGACGCCATCCGCGATAAATTAGCCGAAATGAAGGTAGTGGTTGTTGACACCAAGGACGGCATAAGCTGGCACTACGCGGAATAATTGATACATAGTTTTCCCTCTCAGGATTTTGTTGAGAGTGATTTTTATTTTGACCTTGACAATCGTAATACTTCATGTTATGATTTATTCAATAAAAGGTGGTATGATATGG
>CAZVSQ010000127.1:0-5061 GCA_964629925.1 uncultured Ruminococcus sp. | reverse complement strand
TTCCCTAAGAACATACAGTTATTTTGTAATCATGGTAAAAATGGCTTAAACAGTGGCTTTTTACATAATTACAAAAATTTTCTTATTTTGTAATGATGGCGATAATACCGGTATGATAACAATATAATATACGCTGCAAGTATAAATAAATGCTTTTTCGTTCAGCGTACTATAATATAATATTGCTAAACGCTGATAACTTCTTCATCATTACAAAATAAGCTTTTGGTTTGTAATGATGTAAGAACCCGCATAAACACTGGGTTTTTCCCATAATTACAAAATAACTTTATGTTCTTGGGAATCATGGTAATCATGGGAATCTTGGTAATTATGCAGCGTTGTATTATTGCAATTACCTTTAAAGCATGTTAATATAATATCATCAAAACGCATGGAGGTAACTATGGCTTCTTCAAAAGAGTATTTGGACTACATACTGGAGCAGCTCAGCCCGCTTGACGAAATAACCTCGCGCCCGATGATGGGTGAGTACATCATCTATTACAAGGGCAAGGTAATCGGCGGAATCTATGACAACCGCTTCCTGTTGAAGCAGACAAAATCATCAAGGGAGCTTATGCCGGGCGCGCCGCTTGAGCTGCCTTATGAGGGCGCAAAGGAAATGCTGCTTGTAGAAAACGTTGAGGACGCGGAGCTTATGGAAAAGGTGCTCGGCGCAATGTATGACGAGCTGCCCGCCCCGAAGAAAAGGAAAAAGTGATACCGCAAAAAACAGCCCCCGACACGCCGTCGGGGGTCAGTTGGTTTATATACTGATTTTATCTACCGTATAGCCCTTGTCGCTGAGCAGCTTGACAATTCCGTCATCTCCCAGGAAATGCGCTGTTCCTACGGCAAAAAACACGGATTTTCCGTCCTTGATAAAGCTTTCCGCCTTTTCCGCCATCCCTGAGTTGCGGTCGGTGTACATTGCTTTTTTGTATTCTTTGACCGCGTTTTGCTGTTCGTCAGTCATACCGTCGTCAAGCTCTGTTTCGTCAAGAGCCAGCTCCTTAAGCTGAGCTTCATCTCCCGAAAGCCACGCCTTATACAGTTTATCAAGGCTTTCCTTTGTGGCGTTCGGCTCTTTGAAGAACGCATCAAATTGAAGATTGTACCATGTGTCGGAGAAATTGTTAGTCATCTCGATCTGAAACTCAATCGACTCAACCTCAATAACTTCCTTGTTTTTTTCTGAGGCGTAACTCAGCAGCAGGGTATCCATTGCTTTGCTTGTGTCAATGCCGGACTTGTTTATTTCGTTTTGCGTTACCAGCTGGTTCCAGAACGAAGGATTATACAAATCGAACGCCGCGTTGTATTGCCCCGCGTCGGTAAGGTATTTAACGCATTTGTCGTAATTGTCGCCGCTGAGGTGATCCTTTATAGTGGTGCCGTCGGTAAGCAGCATGCTCTGCGCGACCTTTTGCTGACGTGCAAAGTCCGCTTGATAGGATAATACATCCGCCTCAACAGCCAGCGCGTCGCAGCTGTCAACTTTTTCTTTCAGCTTGTTCATCACCTGGTCGCTTTGGATGCCGCCTGCATGAATGGTGCCGAACAGATAAACTGTGTTGCCCTTTTCGCCCGTGACCTTCCAAAGCAGAGGATTTGGTGAAGATGTATCGAAGGCTTCGGTTGTTGCCGCGGCTGTTGTTTCAGCTGCGGAGCTTTCGGGCGCTGATGATTCTCCGCTCTGTTCGCAGCCCGTAAACAGCATTGCCGCCGACAGTGACAGCGCGGTGATAAATACAAACGGTTTTTTAATGCGCACTCAAAATATCCTTTCTTACAAGATGAGGGAACCATTTTGAGGCTCCCTCTGATTTTTATTTATTCTTTACTACCTCGCGGATAACCTTGGCGATATGTGGCTGGGTAAGTCCGAACTTGTCAAGCAGCTCCCATGCGGGGCCGCTGTAGCCGAACCTGTCCTGAACGCCTATGCGCGTAACCTTAACGGGGCACTCCTCGGTAACAACCTCGCTTACGGCGTCTGCAAGACCGCCGATAACGTTGTGCTCCTCTACGGTGATTATCCTGCCGGTTTCCTTAGCCGCCTTGATGATGATGTCGCGGTCGATGGGCTTGATGGTGTGGATATTGATAAGGCGGGCGGAGATCCCCTCGGCCTCAAGCTCCTTAACAGCCTTAAGCGCCTCGTTTACCACAAGACCGGTAGCTATAACGGCAACGTCGCTGCCCTCGTGAAGGGTAATTCCCTTGCCAAGCTCAAACTCATAGGTTTCGGGATCGTTGAAGCTGTCAATTGCCAGTCTGCCAAGACGGATATAAACGGGGCCGTCGTATTCGATAGCCGCCTTTGTAGCCGCCTTCATCTCCCAGTGGTCGGCAGGGTTGAGCACCATCATGTTGGGGATAGCGCGCATAATGCCTATATCCTCGATGCACTGGTGGGTAGCGCCGTCCTCGCCGGTCGAAATGCCCGCGTGGCTTCCCGCAATCTTAACGTTGAGCTGGGGATAAGCCACCGAGTTCCTGATCTGCTCAAAGGCTCTGCCCGTAGCGAACATAGCGAACGAAGCCGCGACCGGGATCTTGCCCGAAGCCGCCATGCCTGCCGCTACGCCTATCATATTGCCCTCGGCAATGCCGCAGTTGAAGAAGCGGTCGGGATAAGCCTTCTGAAAAATACCTGTTTTTGTGGCTGCCGCAAGGTCTGCGTCAAATACCACTATATCCTTGTTTGTTTCGGCAAGCTCGCACAGAGCCTCGCCAAAGCTTTCTCTTGTAGCCTTTTTAACTGTTTCAGCCATCAGCACGCGCCCTCCAATCTGTCAAGTTCAGCCTGCAATTCGGCTGTAGCCTGTTCGTACTGTTCTTTGTTAGGAGCTGTGCCGTGCCAGCCTACCTGATTTTCCATGAACGATACGCCCTTGCCCTTGACGGTCTTGGAAAGAATAGCCGTGGGCTTGCCCTTGACGGTCTTGGCGAAATCAAGCGCGCTCTTTATCTGCTCAAAGTCGTGGCCGTTGATTTTAACTACCTCAAAGCCGAACGCCTCAAACTTCTTGTCGAGAGGCTCGATCCCGGCAACGTCCTCAACAGCGCCGTCGATCTGCAGACCGTTCTGGTCGACAAACAGCACAAGGTTGTCAAGCTTGTTGTGAGAAGCAAACATAGCCGCCTCCCAAACCTGACCTTCCTCGACCTCGCCGTCGCCGAGCACGGTATATACACGATAGTCTTTGTTGTCAAGCTTAGCCGCAAGCGCCATACCACACGCGGCGCTAACGCCCTGACCGAGCGATCCTGTGCTCATATCCACGCCGGGAGTATTCTTCATGTCGGGGTGTCCCTGAAGCATAGCGCCCACATGACGGAGATTTGTAAGCTCGTCCCACTCAAAAAAGCCCTTTAAAGCCAAAACGGCATACAGGCTGGGGCAGCAGTGACCTTTAGAAAGTACAAAACGGTCGCGATCCTCCCAAGCGGGATCTTCGGGGTTGACATTCAGCTCCTTGAAATAGAGGTAGGTGAAAATGTCCGCGGCGGAAAGAGAGCCGCCCGGGTGACCTGATTTTGCGTGGTAAGTGCCGAGAATAGCGCCCATTCTTGCTTTTGTTGCAAGGATTTGAAGCTGCTTGATTTCTGAACTATCCATTTATCTAACCAATCCTTTCCTCAGCGCCCCAAAAACTGCTCTTTGGGCACACTGACTCAACTATATATATTATACACTTTCCCGTTAAAATTTCAACAATCTTCGCGGCATAAAATTTTTTTGTAGTAAAATATCTAATAACGCACTTGAAACAATCAATAAATGTGTTATAATTTATAAAGTATATTTTTCGATAATTTCAATAAAGAATTTTGAGGTGAAAGCCATGCTTTTGACAGCCGATGTGGGCAACACAAACATCAAGCTCGGCATTTTTGACGGAGATGTTTTGCGCTATAAACTGCGCTTTGCCACAAACGACAAGATGACCAGCGACGAGTTCGCGGTAGAGCTTTATACGTTCTTTCAAATCTATCGCATAGACTATAAAATGATAGACGGAGCTATAATCAGCTCGGTTGTGCCCAAAGTCACCGATCCGCTCAGAGAGGCTATAGAGATAGTTACAAAGGTGCGCAGCCTTATTATCGGCCCCGGGCTTAAGTCGGGCATGGACTTGAAGATTGACCGCCCCGAAACTTTGGGAGGCGACATAGTATGCGGCTGTGTGGGCGCTTATGAAAAGTTCGGCGGCCCCGTAATAGTTATCTTTATGGGCACGGCAACGGTAATCGCCTATGTGGACGAGAATTGCGCATACCACGGCGGAATAATCGCTCCGGGCGTCGGAATATCGCTTGACGCGCTCACAAGCCGGGGCGCTCTGCTTCCGGCTGTAGACTTGCAGGCTCCTAAAAAATCGATCTGCACCAACACCGTCGACTGTATCCGCTCGGGCGTTGTTAACGGCACAGCCTGTATGCTTGACGGCATGATAGACAGGTTTATGAAGGAAACAGGCAAGGAGTGTAAAATCATAGCCACAGGCGGCCTCGCGCCGAAAATGATCCGCAACTGCACGCACCAAATTTCTTTTGAAGAAAATATAATCCTTGACGGGCTAAGGAGTATTTATTACAGGAATATGAAATGAGCAGGGAAAAGTTTTTGCCGCGCAACGGGCACTCAACACATAATGCTAGGGAACTAAGAAAAAATGCTACAAAACAGGAAAAACATCTGTGGTATGATTTTTTAAGACAATTGCCTGTGCATTTTTACCGTCAGTATACGATTGAAAAATACATAGTGGATTTTTTCTGTCCAAAGGCAAATTTGGCTATTGAGCTTGATGGCTCTCAGCATTATGAACAAGCAGCTTTGGAGTATGATAAAAAGCGCACAGATATGCTCTGCCGCTATGGTATTACGGTACTGAGATACACCAATCGGGATATTAATGAGCGGTTTCAGGCAGTGTGTGATGATATAAAGAATCAACTGAATCTACAGTTGGGCAAAATCCTCCCTTTATAAGGGAGGTGGCACGGCATTTATGCCGTGACGGAGGATTTGCCTCCTTTCATAAAGGA
>CAZVSQ010000126.1:0-5069 GCA_964629925.1 uncultured Ruminococcus sp. | reverse complement strand
GGTATATAATCGGTATCTTTTCCATAGATATAAGGAATATATCCGTTTTTGGATTTATACCAGCCGCTTACGCATTTATTGAATGCGAATTTTCTGGTATCTTTGCCGTCGCAGGTGAAATAAGCGACGTTGTACTCCTTGACGTTTCCGCGGCACGAAAAGGTAAATGAATCATCGTCCTCTCCGCATTTTTCCGCTTCAACCTGTTCGCTTTTTCCGGTCGCGCTGTTTAAAAAGTTTGCGACGACCTTTTCGCTTTTGTTGCTGTCCTTGAAATAAATCGTATGAAGCGATCCGTTATCTTCGGTATGCGTTGAGTCGGGTGTGGCTTCGGAGCTGCCGCTCTGTTTTGAGCCGCACGCCGTAATTACCGCCGCAAAAGCGCAAACAAGCGCGGTTATTGCAATTGTATTTATGATTTTTCGCTTGTTCAAGGCTCTCACAACCTCCGTTCACACTGTCTTTTATTGTCAATTGATCGTAATGATATCGAGGTACCAGCTTCCGTCAACCTTTTTGAAAGTCGCCTTAGGCGAGACGCTCTGTGTTCCCACAAGAGGCAGCTCCGCCGATATCTTGATATTTCCGTCGGCTGTTTCCTTATCGCCGCCGTACTCAAGGTTTTCAAGCTCGCACTTATATGTGAGCGAATTCTGAGTAAGGCTGTTGAGCGCCGACACGACGGTAAACGCGGTTTTAGCCTTTACCTCTCTGTTTTCGGGAGTAACAAGCGCCTGCATTGCGGCCTCGTCGTTATCGTTGAGCGCCTTTTCAAAGAGCTTTACAACTGCCTCGGGGTCGGCTGAGCCCTTGGGCGCGGGAGCGTCGGTCGCCATTGTGTCCACGGTATCCGAAACCGACGAGGGCTTGTCCGCCTTTTTATCGTCCTTGCTGCCGAAAAGCTTCATAGCGCCGAAAACCATTCCCGCGATAAGCAGCAGCGCCGCGCCCGCGAGTACAATTATTATCACGATGTTGTTCTTCTTTTTAGGGGGTGCAGCAGGCGGCTGATGGTCAAACGAGTCGTCAAAATCCGCCGGAGACTGCTGTTCTTTGTAAGCAGGCGTTGAAGGGACCGAAACGGGCTCTCCGGTACTGCCGTAGCTGAGCACGGGCTGCTCTTCTGCAACCGGCTCAGCGGTATTCTCATACTGCAAAACGGGCGTTTCGTCAGCAGCCTGAGTATTGATATCCTCGATATGCGGCAGCTCGATTTTGGTGCCGCAAGCGGGACAGAACTTTTGAGTTGGCTTTAAAAGCTTATTGCAATTTGGGCAATTCATTTTGTACCTCCGTCTTTATTTGCACAGTGCCGCGGCAACTACGTCCTGATAAGTATCCATATACACATAGGCTATCACAACATTGTCGATCCCCGATTCAGGTTTGATAGTCTGCAGCGCTGTTTTCTGTGTTGTGGGAAGCTGATCGACCTTTTGCTTGATCAGCGCCCTTTGGGTTTCGTTTATATCGTTCTTAAGGTCATATTCGTAGACCATTACGTTTCCGACGCTATAGATTTGGATCGAGTACTCGTCCGTTTCCATGCTCTTGGCGATTTGTTCGCTGTTGCTGCTTGTAAGATACTGCGAGATCTTTAGCTGAGTGGCGGCGTCGCTTGTGTCGATAGCGTCGTCCTCAAGAACCGTATTGCCGTCGCTGTCCACAAGATTATGCACATTTGTATTTGAGATCGAGGATTGGCTGCTCTCGGTCACGGGCGGAAGCGAGCTGTCCGAAATAGAGCTTTGTATCTGAGATTGAAGATCCGACGATTCAACCGACGTCTGTATGGACGCGCCGCCCGATTTGCCGTCGCCGCCGCTGTTAAGCGCGATAATAAGGGCGATTCCGCCGCCTATCAGCACAACAGCCGCAATTATCACCGCGATAATAACAGGCGTTTTTGACTTTTGGGGCTTAGGCGAATACTGCTTTTGCGGCGGGATATTCGTATTTTGAGGAGCCGTGTACCGAGGAGCGTAAGACGGCTGATTTGTCCATGTATTCTGGGCAGTCTGAGGCGCGGCGGGCTGAGGCGGCGCGGGCTGCCGATATGTTTGCTGCGGCTGAGAGGGTGCCTGCGGCTTATGATCTGCCGCTGCCGTGGGCTGAACCTCAACAGTGGGAGTCGTAAGCTCCGAAATAAGCGTATCCATGTCGGGAGTACGGTTTTTCCTTGAAAGCGCAAGTCCGTGCATAAGCGCCTTTTCCTGGTACGGCAGCACCTTAACGCCGAGCTCCGAGGGCTTTTTGAGCGTATCGTCAACAAGACGGTCAAGGCTGCTCTGAGGAACGCTGCCCGTAATGCAGGCGTAAATCGTGGCGCAAAGCGCGTAAACGTCGGTATGAGGCCCCTGCTCGCCGTTTTGGCGGTACTGCTCCTCGGGCGCGAAGCCCTGCTTTAAGATAACCGACATCTTGCGCTCTTCGTTTGTATAGTAGCGCGCCGAGCCGAAGTCCATCAGCTTTAGCTTGCCGCGCTTGGTAAACATTATATTGTCGGGGCTTATATCCCTGTGGATAATGCCCTTTTTGTGCATGTAGCTAAGCGACCTCATAACAGGCAGCAGCCTTGTAACAAGCTCCTCAAGCTTAAAGCAGCCGTGGGTATTGATATAATCCTTAAGGTTTTGGCCGTCCAAAAACTCCATTACGATATAAGCGGTGCCGTTTTCCTGGAAGTAGTCAAGCACGTCAACGGTACCCTCCTCCTCCGAAAAAGCGGCTACGTTTTTAGCCTCAAGAAGGAAGCGGTCAACGCCTTTTTTAAAGAATTCCTCTTTACCCTTTGTAACTATTATTTCCTCGGAAACGGTATTTGTGCGGTTAGCCGCTCCCGAGGGATAAAATTCCTTTACCGCAACGCGCTTTAGCAGCGTGGTATCGAGACCGATATAGGTTATTCCGAAGCCGCCCTCGCCCAAAACATTGCCCACAAGGTAACGCCCCGCAAGCTTTGTGCCCCTGATAAGATGATACGGCGCTTCCGAGGCGGATTTGCCTGCGTTTTCGTATCCGCAGTTTTGGCATGTCGTCGAGCCGTTTAAGGCTCTCATACATTTATAACAGTATTCCTGCATATTCCTTCCACCTTATATGTTTTTACTTTAAGAATTTTTGGTATATTATTTCATCGTCGCTGTCCAAAAGCGCATATACATAAACCAGATTGTTTACGCCGCTTGATGAGCGCATGGCAGAGATCCTTGCGTCCGCGTTGGCAAATTGTTGATCCATCAGTGACTTGTAAGTCTCTCTTTCGGTTTCGGTCGACTTTTCCAGAAGCTGTTCCTCCTGAACATAGACGTTGCCGACCGCGTAAAACTTCATAGTTGTAAGTGAAGTTGTGGTGTCCTCAACCCCTTGGGATTCAAGGAATGATTTTAGTTTAGCTTCGGCGGCACTGTCGGTCGTGTCGATCGCCGCGTCGCTTGCAAGCACAATGCCCTTGGAGTTTTTGACCGTATTTGACTCTCCCAAAGGAACGGGGCTTGTTGTGCTTTCAGTCGGCTCGGTTGATGGCTCAACGGTAGTTGTCGTCGGCTCAGTTGAGCTTTGGGGCGAGCTTGAAGAAGGCTCGGTGCTCAAGCTTTCGGTGCTCTCGGTATTTAAGGTGCTTTCGATAACCGAGGTCTGTGAGCTTGCGGGCGAACTGTTATTATCGCTGTCGCCGCCCTTACCGCCGAAAATCAGTACCGCCGCAACAACCGCGCCGCCGATCACAAGCGCCGCTATAACGCAAATAAGCACAATGACAGTCGTCTTTTTCTTTTCGGGAGGAAGCGAGCCGTCGCCGCTTCGTGTGCCCCGGATCCCGTTGCCCTGCTGATACTGCTGATACTGCTGAGAATAATCACGCGGATTTGAAGCAGGCTGAACAGGCTGCTGATATGACTGCACGGGCTGCTGATACTGCGGCATCACGGGCTGTTCCGCGGGTTGGTACTGCGGAGCCGCGGGCTGATGCGTTTCCTGATATTTCATACCCTCCGGCTGCTGCGTTTCCTGATACTGCATGCCCTCCGGCTGCTGCGTTTCCCCATACTGCATGCCCTCCGGCTGCTGCGTTTCCTGATACTGCATGCCCTCCGGCTGCTGCGTTTCCTGATACTGCATGCACTCGGGCTGACTGAACGCCTGCTCAGGCTCATCTGCGGCCATGGTTTTTACCCCTTCTATTTCGGTAGTGCCGATCTCAAAACCGCAGGTCGGGCAGAATTTTTGATTTGGCTTTATCTCGCCGAAGCATCTCGGACAGTTCATAACTTGCTCTCCTTTTCTGAAAATGCGTAAAGAGCGCAGATAGTCCGCGCTCTGAACAATAAATACGCTATTTTATTACTTTCTGATATATTATAGAGTTATCCGCGTCCAGAAGAACATAAACGCACACCATGTCGTCTACTCCGCTTGCCGAACGGTAAGAAGGCAGCTTTGCCTCCGCTCCGTTTAACTGGCTTTCCATTGTTGCTCTGTAGGAAGACTTTTCCTGTTCGCTTGCTTTGCTCAACAGCTTTTCCTCCTGAACGGCAACATTGCCCTTTGCGTAATACTGCATATAGCTTATGCCTGTGTTGGTACCTGTCAGGCCGCTGTTTTGCAGCATAGCGCTTATCTTCTTTTCGGCGTCGCTGTCGTTGGGATGGATAGAGCTGTCGCTTGCTATTTCAACGCCGTCGGCATTCTTTATAGTGTGCGAGCCGCCGGCGCATGAAGCGATAATGATAATAAGAGCTACTATCAAGCCCACCGCGACGACTGCGGACGCAACGATTATGGCGACCTTCTTTTTGTTTACGGTTTTGACCGTGCCGCCGGGTACGGAATAGCCGTAGCCGCTGCTCTGACCGCCCGGAACAGAATAACCGTAGCTGTTGTTCTGACCGTTTGAGAACTGCGACGGCTTATTGTATTCCTGATACATCTGAGAATAGTCTTTGGCGGGAGTCTGCCACGCCGACGCCACCGAGCCACCCTCGGGCCATTCGGGCGCGTCTGACTGCCGAGAAGACTGCACCTGAGGCTCAACCGCCTGTGGAACGGGCTGCACCTGAGGCTCAACCGCC
>CAZVSQ010000125.1:2534-5107 GCA_964629925.1 uncultured Ruminococcus sp. | reverse complement strand
GGGGCTGCGCCTGTCGCTTATAAGCACGCAGTAGGACTGGAACTTTCCTCTGCCTACCCTGCCCCTGAGCTGATGGAGCTGCGAAAGCCCGAACCGCTCGGCGTTTTCGATAACCATTACCGAGGCGTTTGGCACGTCTACGCCGACCTCGATAACGGTCGTAGCCACCAAAAGCGAATACTTGTTGGCGGCGAAGTCGGACATTATCCGCTCCTTTTCATCGCTTTTTGTTTTGCCGTGAACTACCGCTACGGGAATGTCGGAAAAGCTGTTCAGCATAAGCTCGGCGGCGTATTCCTCGGCTGAGGCTACGTCGCTCAGCTCGCCCTCCTCGATAAGCGGACACACAATAAACGCCTGCCTGCCCTGCCTGATCTCACTTTTGATGAAGTTATATATTTTTGTTCTGTCGGCGGCACCCCTGAGCACGGTTTTAACGGGCTTGCGCGACGGCGGCAGCTCGTCGATTATCGAAATATCCAGATCGCCGAAGATGATAAGCCCCAGCGTGCGCGGGATAGGCGTTGCGCTCATAACCATCAGGTGCGGATTCTCGCCCTTGTTGAGAAGCGCCGCGCGCTGAGCCACGCCGAATCGGTGCTGCTCGTCGGTAACGGCAAGTCCGAGGCTGTGGAACTCGGTTTTTTCGGTGATAAGGGCGTGGGTGCCGATAACGAGGTCGATCTCTCCATCGGCAAGGGCTGCCCTTACGCGCTTTTTCTCGCTCTCTTTAAGCGAGCCCGTAAGCAGCTCGACTTTGAGCCCCGTGTTTTCAAGAAGCTTTGACAGTGTTTCAAAATGCTGCCTTGCAAGTATCTCGGTAGGCGCCATAAACGCCGCCTGAAAGCCGTTTTTCGCCACGGTATAGCAGAGCGAAGCGGCAACGGCGGTCTTGCCCGAGCCCACGTCGCCCTGGATAAGGCGGTTCATCGGTGCGGAGTTTTTGGTGATATCGGCAACGCAGTCGCCGACAGCGCGCTTTTGAGCGCCCGTAAGCTCAAACGGCAGCAGCGACTCAAACTCCTTTGAGAAGTCCTTTGATATCTTTACGCCGCTCATGCCGCGGCTGTGCCCCCTGAGGCTCCTCATGCCGAGGTTGAGCACAAGCAGTTCCTCGGTCACAAGGCGCTTCCGCGCGGCTTCAAGCGCCTCGCGCGTCTTTGGGAAATGCACGTCCCAAAGCGCCTGTTTTAAGCCGCAAAGGCGGTATTTTTTGCGGATAAGCCCGGGTATAGGATCGTTTACCTCATCTGGCAAAAGCGTCAAAGCCTGCTCCACCGCCGATGAAATACTCTTGCCCGGCAGCCCCGCCGTTGTGCGGTAGACAGGGTGGATAGACGCGCCTTTCTGCACCGGAGCAAAGGCAGGCGAGATCATCTGAGCGCCGTAGCCGTCCTCAACTAATTTTCCAAAGAAGAAATATTCTCCTCCGTAAGCGAGCATCCGGCTGATGTAGCGGTTGTTGAACCACACAAGCTTCAGCGCGCCCGTGTCGTCGTAGACCGTCGCCTTTGAAATAACGCGCCCGCCCGGAAGCAGAGCGTCGGAGACAGGCTTGCCCAAGACGGCGCGGATACAGTAGGTTCCGCCCTCAAGCATATTTTCAATTTTTTCTACGGTAGTCCAGTCCTCATAAGCGCGGGGATAAAAGTTTAATAATTCTCCTACGGAATTAACCCCGAGCTTTGCGAACAGCTCCGCGCGTTTTTCGCCGACACCTTTTAAATCGGTGAGCGGCATTTTGTATAAAGATGGCATTTTAGTTTTTAGTTTTTAGAATTTTGTTTTTAGTAGGTAGTGAGTTAATGCGGAATTCGGAATTCGGAATTCGGAATTTCGGTCGTGCAGACAGATTAGTAAATCGTAAAACTCCCATGCCCGACCGTATTTATAATGCATTTGTATCCGTTACCTTTGTAGTGACAGGGCTTGCACCTGTCAGGCAGCAGCGCAAGCGTGACGCTTGACCGACCCATGACGCGAATCAAATAGTTGAGATTTACCAAACTTGGCGACCCGCGAGATATGACGCGCCGTTGCAGAAACTTTTTTCGTTATATAATGTTTGTCAAAGGCGCGCCGGATGCAACGTCACGTTGCCGCATTAAACATAAAGGGTTCAGCCTAAACCGAACCCTATTGTATATAATTGAACTAAAACATGTGTTATAGCGCACATTTGGCACGCCGTTGCAGAAACCTTAATAATATAGCAAGTTCACCAAAGGCGCGCTTCCTGCCGCGTGGCGGCCGTCACGTTCTTATTCTACGCTTAAAATGAAGTAGTAGATCGGCTGGTCGCCCTTGATGAGCGAGATGTCGGCGCGTGAGCCGAACTTGTCGCGCAGCTCCTCATAAGCCTTGTTGGCGTCCTCCTCGCTTACGTCCTCGCCGTAAATGATGGTGATAAACGATGTGTCGCGGTGAACCATATCCTTGCTGAGCTTAACGAGCGCCTTTACGGGGCTTTTCTCGGTGATTGTCAGCTTGCCGTTCTGCAGAGCGATGATGTCGCCCTCTTTGATTTTCTTGCCGCCGAAAACTCCCGGTGCGCTGGTTTTCAGGTGCGCGAA
>CAZVSQ010000125.1:0-2524 GCA_964629925.1 uncultured Ruminococcus sp. | reverse complement strand
TTCTTGCCGCCGAACTCGCTGTTGCGCGCCGCAAAGGTGACAAGTCCCGTTCCTACGCCGTGAGCCGCGTCGAGCATGAGCTGAGCGTTGCTCTCAGCCGAGATCTCGGGATCAAAGTTGAGCATAGCCGTCATACCCTGAGGAATGGTGCGGGTGGGTACGATGATAACCTTTCTGTCGGTAACGAGCGGAATGACCTGCTCGGCAGCAAGGATGATGTTTTTGTTGTTGGGTAGCACGATAACGTTCTTTGCGGGAGTTCCAAGAACAGCCTCAAGGATATCGTCGGTGCTGGGGTTCATGCTCTGGCCGCCCGAAACTACGTTTGTGCAGCCCAGATCTATAAAGAGGTTCTTCATGCCCTCGCCCGCGGCAACGGCTACAAAGCCGAATTTCTCGGTGGGCTCGGCAAAAGCGAAGGTCTCTTTCTTTTTCTTCTTTGAAGATTTTTTATTGTTCTTTTTAGCGTTCTTGTGCTGCTCCTTCATGTTCTCGACCTTAACGGCAAGCAGGTCGCCGTAGAGCAGTCCCTTTTCCAAAACGACGTTAGGTGTTTCGGTGTGAACGTGGATCTTGATGATCTCCTCGTCGTTGACCATTACTACGCAGTCGCCGATAGTCTGGAGGAAAGAGCGCAGGTCGTCGGGCTCAAGGGTGCATTCGGGGTTTCTGCCGACGATGATCTCGGTGCAGTAGGTGAATTCGATGTCGTCGTCAAACTCAGCCGCGGCACTGTCAAAGCTTTCGAGCGTAAGCGCCTGGTTCTCCTCGTACTCAACGATCTCGCCGTCCTTGATGTAACAGAGCATACCCTCAAAGATAGAGCAAAGACCTTTGCCGCCCGCGTCAACAACGCCCGCCTTTTTAAGAACGGGAAGCAGCTCGGGAGTGATTGCAAGAGCCTCGTTTGCCTTGTCGGTTATCGCCTGCCAAACATAGAGGGTATCGGAGTTCTCGCGCGAAGCCTCAAGTCCTGCCTCGTAAGCCATTCTCGCGACCGTAAGGATAGTGCCCTCGGTAGGCTTTGCGACCGCCTTATAAGCGGCGTCAACGCCGATACCAAGCGCGGCGGCGATGTTTTTGCCGTTGACTTCTTCCATGTCCCTAAGCCCCTGAGCAAAGCCGCGGAACAGAATGGAGGTGATAACGCCCGAGTTGCCTCTTGCGCCTCTGAGCATCGACTTTGCGGCGATCTCGGCTACCTCGCCCGCTGTTTCGCCGTCGTAATCCTCCAACGCCTTGGCTGCCGCCATGATGGTCATTGACATGTTTGTACCTGTGTCGCCGTCGGGGACAGGGAAAATGTTGAGATCATTGATGTGATTTTTCTGCACGCTGATATTATGAGCGCCCGAAATAATCGCGTTCCTTAAAATCTCTCCGTTAATCATGAAAGCACATCCTTTTACACTTGTGATATGTTACCATTCCTTATTATACAGGTTTTTTCGCGCGATTTCAATAGTTAATTGAGAAAAAGTTGTTTATTCTATGCGCAGACTTTCGGCTGTTTTGCACTTTCCCGTATTGTCGTCGACGTCAAACAGAGCGCCCTCAAGTCTGCACTCGCCGTCGGCAAGGTCAAACCGAGCGGGAAGCTTGGTCTTGAACTTGTTGATTATTATATCTGTTTTAACGCCCAGAACCGAGTGAACGGTGCCCGTCATGCCCAGATCGGTGATGTAGCCCGTGCCGTTCGGCAGCACCTGAGCGTCCGAGGTCTGGACGTGCGTATGCGTACCGAAAACCGCGCTTACCTTGCCGTCGAGGTAATAGCCCATAGCGCGCTTTTCGCTTGTCGCCTCGGCGTGGAAATCGACAAGGATTATCCTGCCCTCAGCCTGAGTTAAAGCGCGGTCGATCACGTCAAAGGCGCAGTCGAGCCCGCTTTCAAGGTACATATTTCCCATGAGGTTTATAACGCTTACAACGCGCCTGCCCGTATCGATATTGATTACACCGTGCCCGGGAGCCGCGCCGTCGGGAAAATTGGCGGGGCGGGCGATGAACGGATTGCTGTCGAGGACTTCAAAAGCCTCCTTGCGGCGGAAGGCGTGATTGCCCAGAGTAATTGCGTCAACGCCGCTGTCGAACAGAAACTGAGCCGCCGAGGGAGTCAGCCCGTTGCCGTCGGCTGAGTTCTCGCCGTTGCATATCACCAAATCAATGCCCTTTACCCTTTTGAGCGCGGGCAGCTTTGAGCGAAGAAAGCGGCAGCCCACGCTGCCCACAACATCGCCTATACAAAAAATTCTCATTTCAATTTTCCTTTTTCGGGTTTATTTCTTTAAATTATACTATTCCTGAACCGTGAAATCAACACTTTCCGCGATATTCCCGTTGAAAACATACCGCGCCTTGCAGATATAGCCGTCGGCGCTTTCGGAGATCGAGTGATTTTTAGAAACGAGCCTTGAGCCGCCTTTTTCAAAAATCTCATACAGCATAAGGTCTTTTTTGAAAACGCTCTCCGCCGTTTTTTTGCTGCAGCTCACCTTTTCGCTTTTCAGATCGCGCTCGGTTT
>CAZVSQ010000124.1:0-5130 GCA_964629925.1 uncultured Ruminococcus sp. | reverse complement strand
TTAGGTTTTCCTTCAATGCATCCGTCAAATATGACTGCTCTGTTTCACGGATCAATTCGCTTTCATATCCTTTCAGTCTGTCAATGATTTTGCCTGCGACTGTTCTGTTTATCTGACACGCGTCGGCGAATTTCAGGAAATCATTGCGGTGCAGATTACGCTTCTTGCCGTTCAGCGTCAAAGCTGTTTGCTCCGTGTCCGCCGGATTTACGGTATTGACGGGCAGCATATCATACGCTTCGGAAAGAATATAGCTTCCGCTGTTTTCGTCGGTTTCGATCAGGGAAAAGTTTTTAAGGTGCATATCGGAGTTGCCCACGATAAACGAAAATACGACACGAATGAATAGCTCTGTAATATCCAATCCTTCGCGTGATGAGTATTGGCGGATGATCTTGGCGCAACGCTCATAAGAACCCTTGTATTTGTCCTCCGTCAAACGTCCGTCAAGCTGACAAAAGTCCTCCATCGCAAGCATTTTTCCATCACGGCGGTCAATACGCTTTGTAATATATGCAAAGGCATTATCCTGCGCCTTGATACGAACCAGCGCGTGCGGAACGGTTTTGATCTTCGCTTTTTCTGCCATCTGCATTACCAAATACTCCGCTTCCGGCAAGCAAGGATATTATTTTGTCTGAGGCTTCAAAATATAGCCTGTGGGATATTTGACCAAAGTCAATCTCGGCGTCGCTTCGCTGTTATCCAATTACAGCGACATTTTCTTTTGAACACCCGGAACAGTCAATCCTTTGTTGGTGCTCTCAATTGCAAGCTGCTCCAACACCTCTTCCGAAACATCTATATCGGGCAGCGTTTTTGTACCGAAGAATCTCTTAATGCAGCGGTTATGCCACTGCGCTGCCTTTTCCTGTTCCGAGGCGGTTTCGATTATCGGTTTTCCACAGCACAAGCAATTCATTCGCTCACCTCCCTGACAGAAACATTACCTATCGGATCCTTGCAGGCAGCAAGCAGAATACCGAAGCGGTCTTTTTCGTTCAACTTCCAGTTTTGTACGACAACATCCAACAGCCATCCCTCGGGAATCAACCCGTCAAAGAAGGCGAAAAGCGTCTTTGAAGTGTACGGCTTTTCAGAAAGCGGCAGAGTCAAGCTGACCGGAGAGGATTCTTCGGATAATAAGTATTCCTCATAATAAGCAAAAGAATAGCCCTCGTCAGTTTCACGCAACAAGCCTGCAAGCTCACCTCTCACAAATATCTGCGCAGTACGATATTCGCTCATTCTTCAATCACCTTCCTGCCGGGCACGGCTTCCATTCCAAACATAGCAAGCGCCTGATTCACCTTGTCCATCCGCACGGTCGGCTTGCCCTGTTCAAGCTCACGCACAAAACGCAAGCCCAAACCCGAACGCAAAGCAAACTCCTCCTGCGTTAATCCTGCTGCTTTTCGATTTTCTTTTATATATTTTGCAATCTGATTCATTATCATCACCAGCTTAATTTTACACCCTATCGGTGCTATTGTCAAGAATTTTTTACTATTTTTATACCCTATAGGTGCTTATTTTATTTGCTCGATTCTATTATACCCTTTCGGGTGTTATGCCTTTCACGAATATAATTGTCCTGAATTTTGATGAAATAACAAGGGAGCCCCTTAGTCAATTGTCTATTCCCTTATTTCAAGGTGATATATAAGGGAAAGAATATTGTTAAACCCATATTTTTTCAGCAAAGCCGGGAGGCACTAAATCTCCCGGCTTATCTTAGCTCAATCTATTCCACACAAACAGCAACGTGCTTACCGCTGAACGCTACACCATACTTAAGGATAGTTGTGACGCCATGTGTTATCATTTCCGAATCATATCGCTTTTCGTTGATTTGATTCAGCGCCTCCTGCGCCAATTTTTCCAACCGTTCTTTTGACAAATCTTTTTTTGACTTCAACTCAATCAAAACACCCGGTCTGCTGTTGTTCTTCGGCATGAGTTGAATATCAAATCTTCCCTCACCCGATTCCCTGTTGGATATCAAGTAATATTGATCGTCAAACAAAGCGCATATACCGAGAAACAGTCCGTGAAAGAACAGCTCTCCGACGGTATCAAAGCTGCTTGCGGACTGCAAAAGCAGCTTTCTTAGTTGCTGCTGCAAGCGTTTTGAGTCGTTGGTATAAATTGCTTCCTGGATCTCCACTGCAGACGAATGCGGAACAATCGCATTAAGTTTTTGCAAAATCTCTTTGTTATATACTACTTTTATTTCCTTATTTGGCAGAGAAATATCACACATAAAGTCTCCGGTCGGAGAAATCTCCGCATTTTCCGCCTTCAAATATCCTGCTACCAACAAAAAGCTGTAAATCGTTGAAGGATTATTCTTTATTTGAGGATAAATGACACCGGTATCAATTAACGCTCTGAATTTGTCGCCCTGCAACAATTTTTCCAATCGTTCATAAATACCTTCATCCGCACAGGAGATCACTTCCGCAATGATTTCATTGCTTCCCGTCGACTGCCAGAACGCGCGGGGCTTACACCTGTTCATAAAATAATTGATTACCGACCACGGATTAAAAATCTCTGTATCGCCAAAACGATATCCGTCATACCATTCACATAACTCCGATAATTTATCTTTAGCAGAGTAATACGAAGCCATTTGTTCGACATCAGATTTTGTAAAACCAAAATACTGACTGTAGCTTTCATCAAGAACCGAATTAACAACCAAGTTATTTAACCCGCTGAAAATGCTTTCTTTTGCCACGCGTAGAATTCCTGTCAAAAAGCCGTACGCCAAATACGGATTATCCTTTAGTCCACCGGAAAACAGATTGCGCATAAAATCAACGACTTCATCATAAAAGCCTTTGGAATGTCCCTGCTGAATCGGAATATCATATTCATCAATAATCACCACTGCCTTTTCTCTGTGGTGCAGAAAAAGCATTTTTGTCAACAACGCAAACGAGTTAGACAAAACTACAATGTCCGCCTTGCGTTCTGAAATCATACGATAAAGCTTTTTATCCCATTCGCTGCACATTTCAGAATCAGCCAATTCGGAATGGCGTTCAAATTCAGTGCCGATCACTGTTTTAAGCATTTGAATAGTCTGATTCCACGAATCAAATTTTATATCCTTAAAGGTAACAAAAATCACAGGATATTTACCCTGATAATCCCGATAACGTTCTCCGCAGTGCCAGATAGCCTTATCCTGAAAATAAACAGAGGTATCCTCATCGCTCTTCTCAAAGAAAGTTTTGAGCATATCCATGTTCAAGGTCTTACCAAAGCGCCGCGGACGCGTAAACAACGATACCATTGGACGCTCATCCAAAAAATCCTTAATCATCAAGGTTTTATCTATATAATAGTATTGTGTTGAAGCCAAACGGTATTCGGAAACGCCGACAGGCAAAGGAAGCCTCTCTGGTTTTGATGCAACCGGCTGACTTTTATATCTATTATCCGCAGGCTTCGGAGTATCAGCCGGAATCAGCCACGATTTACCGTTCTTGATTGCACCGGGAATTTTTTCTTCTCGACAAAGCTTTGTGATCCTGCTGTCAAAAATGCCCCATCGCTCCGACGCTTGTTTTACCGTCATCATTTCAGCCATTTAAACACCTCCTGCGTTTAGTTTAAGAATAGTATACCCTATTTTTCAGAATAATACAAGCGGTTTTCAGAATAATACAAGCTATATTCGGAATAATGCAGCCAACATTCGGATAAATATAACAAAACGTTTTTATTTTTTGAATAACGATACTCTAAAACGAAAGCATAGCGAATTATCAAACCGTTATTTAGCTGAATAAGGCGTATCTCTTCCTTTTCTAAATCATGTTCTTTACTCCATCGGTTTTTCCGGCAAATCCTCCATCGCACAGCCGATCACACGAGACAGCTTATACACCTTCTTACCGTAGTTGACTAAATCAATCTTATAAATCATCTCGTCAATCTCATTAGACACGTGTACCAGTCAAGAAAAGTAGACACGAAAAATAGTTTTTTGGGGATTGTTTTTTCAAAAGCAGCAAAAACAATCCCGATCAATAATGTCATTACAAACGAGATACACTTTTATAATCAAAAACATTCCCCAAAATCGAAATATCATCGGTTTTGAGGAATGACGCGTTTACATAAAACAATATTTTTTCTGTTCCGTTGTCAGGAAAGTACCGAAATCATCTTACCATTTCTGCTTCAATTAGCATATGACTTTATTTTTTCATTTAATATAAACGGGCATTCTTCGCCGCATCGGTCACACCCGGCTTGATTGGCTACTCCGATACAATTGGAAATCCTGTCTACACTTTTCTTGTTAAAGAATGAAAAGTACCTTGAATCATCAATTATTTTCACAACTGTGCGTGCCGCGTCGATTGCCTCGATAATAGAGCTTATCGGCGGAATTCCTCCTGTATGTTCGTTGCGGGTAACCGCATTTATTATATCTGCCCCTCCGAGCAGAGCCATATATGAAGCCCCTATAGAGGAACAAATATGATCCAACCCCTGTGTTCGGTCTGAAACAATCGGCCCCAAAGGCATAAACGGAGTGTAAGTGTCTTTGCGCAGATGACCAACATAATTATCAATTTCATGCAGCGGTATATGCCCTACTCCTTCTTGCAATACCCTTATCCCTTTTTCTTTTAGAGTGTTGATTATCCTGTGTTGGAGTTCGATTTCAGCGATGTGAAGTGTATCCATAGCGTCAAATTGAGATGACGGTCGAAAGGTCGCTCCAACGCTGATAACGATATCATGCCGTTTACACACATTAATAATTTCATCAAATATTTCAAACAGGATATTTTGCGTACGATGATTTATTATCATATCCCTAATCAATATATTTCCGCCTCGGCTAATGACCGGGATATTTCGCCCTGCTGATATTTTTACCAAATCGTATCGTGCGGTAAAGTGGAGAGTCATAAAAGAGACTCCGATTTCGGCCTGTTTTTCAATTGTATAAAGCAACTCTTGTTTATCGATTCCGGTATCGGGATGAAAACATGTGTAATACGGAATAACCCCAACGGGGCAGCCTAATTCAGAGATAATTTTTGTATATAACGGCGTTTTCAAAGGAACTGTACTCAAATCCATCATCATATCCGGAGTGTT
>CAZVSQ010000123.1:0-5158 GCA_964629925.1 uncultured Ruminococcus sp. | reverse complement strand
AATGAACAAGTACTGCCGTTTATTTAAAAAGAACACTCTACACAAAGAAACAAAGTAAGGGGGTACATCATGGCAGATTCAAAAGCTGTGGCTAAAAAGGGCGCTGAAAAGTCCTCTAAAAAGCCCGCTAACAAAAAGAATCCTAACGTCTTTAAAAGACTGTGGAAGTACCTTCGCGCTTGTAAGGGTGAGCTCAAAAAGATTACATGGCCTACTCCTAAGCAGACCACCAAGAACTTCTTTATCGTTCTTGCTGTAATCATCGTTATGGGATTATTCATCTTTGCCCTTGATATGGGTCTGTTCAAGCTGCTCGGCTTGGTTATGGATATGTCCCGAACCTAAGTCGGCTTTTGCTTACTTATCTTTACGAAAGGAAGAGAGCATATGGCTGATTATGAAGCAAAATGGTATGTTATCCATACCTACTCGGGCTATGAAAACAAGGTTGCAAACGACCTGCTGACTACAGCCGAGAACCGCCAGCTTCAGGATATGATCATCGACGTAAAGGTTCCCACCGAGATCGTCACCGAAACGGTAGGGGACAAGACCAAAGAGGTCGAGCACAAGATCTATCCGGGCTATGTTTTCGTAAAAATGGTCTATACCGATGAAACCTGGTATGTCGTCCGCAATATCCGCGGCTGTACGGGGTTTGTCGGACCGGGGTCAAAGCCCGTTCCCCTCACCGACGCTGAGGTTTACCGCATGGGCGTTGAACAGCGAGTTGTCAAGGTCTCGTACGCGGTCGGCGATTCGGTGCGCATTATCGACGGTCCTTTGGAGGACTTCGTCGGCACGGTCGAGGAGATCGACGCCGACAAAAACTATGTCCGCGTAGTTGTTTCTATGTTCGGACGCGAAACGCCTGTTGAGCTTGAGCTCGGTCAGGCGGAACCCATAGAGGATTAACACGATATTAAGCCCCTCGGGGCTTTTTATTGGGAACCCACGTTCCCTGTGGGAGGGACCCTACAAAGTGGCGTCCCGCAATTTACCACGAATTATGGAGGTTATTAACAATGGCTCAAAAGGTAGTAGGCTTAATCAAGCTTCAGATCCCTGCCGGCAAAGCTACTCCGGCACCGCCTGTCGGCCCTGCACTCGGTCAGCACGGCGTAAACATTGTTGCGTTCACAAAGGATTTCAACGAGCGCACAAAGAATGACATCGGTCTTATCATCCCTGTCGTCATTACAGTATACGCAGACCGCTCATTCACTTTCATTACAAAGACTCCGCCCGCAGCGGTTCTTCTTAAGAAGGCTTGCGGAATTGAAAGCGGTTCGGGCGTGCCCAACAAGACAAAGGTTGCCAAGATCACCAGAGAGCAGCTTACAAAGATCGCCGAGCAGAAAATGCCCGACCTTAACGCGGGCTCTGTAGAAGCGGCTGCTTCAATGATCGCCGGCACCGCAAGAAGCATGGGTATTACAGTAGTTGACTAATTAATCCGGGTGGGAGGAAATTTCCGTTTGACCACCTAAACATGGAGGAAAACTGATGAAACACGGTAAGAAATATGTCGACGCTGCAAAGCTCGTTGACAGAACAAAATTATATGATACAAACGAGGCTCTGGACACCGTTATCAAAACAGCCACAGCTAAGTTTGATGAAACCGTTGAGCTTCATGTAAAGCTCGGCGTTGACGGCCGTCACGCAGACCAGCAGGTTCGCGGCGCGGTTGTACTTCCCAACGGAACCGGTAAAAATGTCCGCGTACTTGCTATCTGCAAGGGCGGCAACCAGGATCTCGCCAAGGAAGCAGGCGCTGATTACGTAGGCGCTGAGGACATGACTCAGAAGATCCAGCAGGAAAACTGGATGGACTTCGACGTTCTTATCACCACTCCCGACTGCATGGGTCTGGTAGGCCGTCTCGGTAGAATCCTCGGTCCGCGCGGTCTTATGCCTAACCCCAAGGCAGGTACCGTAACTCCCGACATCGCCAAGGCGATCAAGGAAGCCAAGGCAGGTAAGATCGAGTACCGTCTTGACAAGACAAACATCATTCACTGCCCCATCGGCAAGGTATCCTTTGGCACCGGCAAGCTCGCCGAGAACCTTGATACCCTGATGGACGCCATCGTTAAGGCTAAGCCCGCGGCGGCAAAGGGTCAGTATGTTCGTTCGGTAGCTGTTGCTTCAACAATGGGTCCCAGCGTTAGAATGAACCCCACCAAGTTTGGTGCTTAATCGGTAAACCGATTAATTTCCATATATGCAGTTCTAAAGACAGTAGGTGCAATGCGTAAAAGGGAAACCTTGCCTGCCGAGGAAAGTGCAATTACAGTTGATGTAAATGTTCGCTGTCCGAGGTATGCGCTTCGGACAGTGTTTTGTTATAATGATTGTACCGCACTTTTGTCCCGCCGGATTTTAGGCGCGACAGGATAAAACGTCACGTTTTGGACTGCGAAATAAATACTATTTCGGAGGTGAAATTTTTGCCAAGTCAGAGTGTTTTAGAGCAAAAGAAAGCAATCGTTGCAGAGCTTTCCGAAAGACTTAAAAACTCCGTTACAGGTCTTGTTGTCGAGTACAAGGGTATCAACACCGAGGACGACACCAAGCTGAGAAAGGAGCTGCGTGAAAACGACGTTAAGTACACCGTTGTTAAGAACACGCTCCTCGCACGCGCATGTGACGAAGTAGGTCTTGAGGACTTAAAGCCCGTTCTTGAGGGCACAACAGCTCTTGCTACAAGCGACAGCGAGTATGCTGCCGCGGCGCGTATCCTCTGCAAGTACGCAAAGGATCACGAAAACTTTAAGGTTAAGTCAGGTTATCTTGACGGCGCTGTTGTGGATATGGACACCATCACAGCTCTTTCCAAGCTCCCGACCAGAGACGTTCTTCTTGCGAACGTTCTCGGCGCGTTCCAGGCTCCCATTGCGGCGTTTGCACGCGTTATGCAGGCTGTAGTTGACGAGGGCGGTTTTGACGCCTGCCTCGCTAAGAAAGCCGGCGAGGAAGCTCCTGCAGAGGAGGCGGCTCCCGCTGAGGAAGCAGCTCCCGCTGAGGCAGAGGCTCCCGCAGAAGCATAAGCTTTTGCACACTTAATAATTTTAAACATTACTAATTTATTGGAGGTAAATAACAATGGCATCTGAGAAAATTACTGCTATTATTGAAGAATTAAAAGGCCTCACAGTTCTTGAGCTTTCAGAGCTCGTACACGCTGTAGAGGATGAGTTTGGCGTATCCGCTGCCGCTGCTGTTGCAGTTGCAGGCCCCGCTGCTGACGCTCCCGCTGCTGCTGAGCAGACCGAGTTTGACGTAATCCTGAAGAGCGCAGGCGGCAACAAGATCGCTGTTATCAAGGCTGTTCGTGAGATCACAGGTCTTGGTCTGAAGGAAGCTAAGGCTCTCGTTGACGGCGCTCCCAAGGCTGTTAAGGAGCAGGCTTCTAAGGAAGACGCTGAGGCTATGAAGGAGAAGCTCGAAGGCGCAGGCGCTGAGGTAGAGCTTAAGTAATTCGGCCGCCACGCGGCAGGAAGCGCGGGAACGTGACGTTCCATCCAAATACGCCTTTGGAAAACATCATAAAATGGAAACGTTTCTTCAACGGCGCAACTTAACTCGCGGGAACATAAACTTTGTTTACTGCAAAATATGTAATTCGCGTATTGAATGTCGCGTCACGCGACCAACGGCGCATCTAAAAATTTTTACAACATAAGGGGACGTGTGAGTTTTTCACACGTCCGTTTTATGATCTTCTAAAAACGCTGCAATAACAATTTCCCTTTCAAGGCAATGTATCAACTTAAGCCCTTATTTTCAACATGTAGGGGCGCACCCGTGTGTGCGCCCTGATACAGCAGAAACGTTTTTGAGGCGCACACATGGGTGCGCCTCTACGAATGTAACGGAAAGGTTTGAGATAACCGGAAACCTTGCCGACAATTTAATTCCAAATTCCACATTCCAAATTATATAATGAATCCTCCGTTTACCCCGAGTATTTGTCCCGTTATAAAGCTTGCCTTCTCGCTACACAAAAACAGCGCCGCCTCGGCAATGTCCTCAGGTGTGCCCAAACGGTTGAGCGGAGTTTCTTCCCTAAGCTCGCTGAGCGTCTGCTCGTCAAAGCCCTTCATCATATCGGTCATAACAACGCCCGGGGCTATGCAGTTTACGCGCACGCCCGACAGCCCCACTTCCTTTGCCAGAGCCTTTGTAAGCACAATCACGCCCGCTTTTGCCGCACTGTAGTGAACCTCGCAGGACGCGCCTACTTGCCCCCACATTGAGCTGATATTGAGAATCACGCCGCTGTGAGAGGGCAGCATGTACCTTTTAAGCGCCTCGCGGCAGCAGTAGAACGTGCCGTCAAGGTTTACGCCGCGCATATTCTTCCATTCGTCATCGGTAATATCCGTAAAAAGCTTTTGCCGGGCGACTCCCGCGTTGTTTATAAGTATGTCGACTCGTTCATTGGCGCGGTCGATTTCGTCAAACATCTCGCGTACGGACGAGGGGGCCGAAACGTCGCAGTACACGGCGCGCGCATATGTGCCGTATTTATTTTTAATTTCTCTACAGAGCTGTTCGGCGCGCTCCTTGCCGCTGCGGTAATGGACTATAACGTCATAGCCCTTTTCGGAAAATGAGCGGCATATAGCGGAGCCTATTCCGCCGGCGCCTCCCGTAACAAGAACTGTCATAATATCTGCCTCCTGCTGACACTATTGGTATTGATTGATATTGGTACTAAAAGTATAGCACATATTTTAAAAAAATTAAAGAGGGCAAAAAGAAAACGCCCTTTTCAGAGCGTTACTTTATTAGGTCTACGATTTCGTCTATCAAATCCGCTACGCGGTTTTGCTGTTCGACAGTCAGCTCGCTGAGCGACTTTTGGATTTTATACGCAGTATCGGAGATGTTGTCCATATCGCCGTCGATGTCGATCAGCTTGTAAACCGGTATGCCCAAGGCTTTTGCAAGTCTGTAAAGCGTGTCGATCGTGGGGCACTTTTCACCGCGTTCGAGTTTGCTTATATAAGCGGGATGAATGCCCGATTCCAACGCAAGGTGCTCCTGGCTTACATCTTTTTGAATTCTGTATTTGCGGATATTTGCCCCTATTAGTCTTGATAATGATGCTCTATCCATATTCATTCCTGCCTATCATATTTGTTAATTA